>CAYMFW010000003.1:0-81694 GCA_964389785.1 uncultured Planctomycetota bacterium | reverse complement strand
AACGGCATGATAGACAGACGTCTTGGTTATTGGCAATAAGCAAGACGTCTGTCTATTAGGGTTATAGGCTCCCTCCCCAGAACATGTTGCGCATCATCCCAAGCAGCCTTCGGCCCCGTCGTCTGCGGAGCGGTGTCGCGCAAACTCAAACGGGGCAAGATATTAAACCCAAATATCCCCAGAATCGGGATCGGTCAAGGGTGCGGCGGGTCAGGCGGCATTCCCTGACAGGCTCCCCGAAGGGAGCATCCCTTCTATGTAGACGGGCGGAGGAGTCTGTTGCATGGTGTTTTGTGGGAAAGGACGCGAGGCTAGTGTCCATCCTCCCCCTCCGATGCTGCGGCCCTCAAGTTCGTCTAAGTTATTGTACCCCGCGAACGTACGGTGTCAAGGGGTGGTTGAGACCTCGCGCGGGGAGTGCTATTATTCCGGGACTATGACGCCCCGCGAGAAATTCATCACGGCCCTGGAGGGGAAGCAGCCCCCGGGAAGGGTGCCGCACTTCGAGCTGGAGTTCTTTCTCACCATGGAGGCGTTCGGGCGGGTGCACATGTCCCAGCGGCGCTACGGCCAGTGGAACCAGATGAGCGAGCGTGAGCGGGACCTTCACCGCCGCGACGTGGCCGACCTGGAGCTTCAGATCGCCCGGACTCACGAGCGCTCCGCCGTCATGCTCAACATCCCCCGGGGATGGGAAGAGGCGGATTCCATGAGGGCGCTGGAGCTGATGCGGGATATGTCCGGCATGGAATACTTCCTGTGCATGCACGGCGACGCCACGTATGGGATTCCGGGCGGCGACAGGATGGTGGAGTTCGTGGAGAAGCTTGCCGACGACCCGCAGGGCATGAAGGACAATGCCGCGCGGATGGTGGACAACGCGCTGGCGCGCGGCGATCGTTTTCGAACGCAGGGACTGCTGGACGGCTGGTGCCTCTGCGCGGACTACTGTTTCAACGACAATCCGTTCCTTTCGCCTTCCATGTTCGATGAATTCATCACCCCCTATCTCACCCGTCTCATCGCGGGGTATCGCGACATGGGGTTCTACGTCATCAAGCATACCGACGGGAACATCATGCCTATACTGAACGCCCTGGTCTCGGCGAATCCGCACGCCCTCCACAGCCTGGACCCGCAGGGCGGCGTGGACATCGCCGAGGTGAAGCGGCTGGTGGGGGACAGGGTGTGCCTGATCGGCAACGTAAGCTGCGCGCTTCTGCAGACCGGGACGGATGAAGAGGTGGTCGAATCCGCCCGGTACGCTCTCCGGCACGGGATGCCCGGCGGCGGGTACGTGTTCGCCACCAGCAACTGCATCTATACCGGGATGCCGCTGGAGCGTTACGAGCTGATGCTGGACGTGTGGCGCAGGGAAGGCAACTACGACTGAGTTTGCGCTGTTGACCTGCAACCTCCGGCGGGTAATAATGTTACGGTCGATTTCGCACCATTTCCGTTTCCGTGCGAATACGTATAGGAAGAAACAAACCTCGAGGATGGGATTGCCATGAAGATCATCATAACCGCGGCAGCCGTCATTCTGGCGTGTACGGCCGCATGGGCCGGGTCGGAGGAGGAGAAGGCCGAAGCCGGAGAGAAGGACGCTCCGGTGATGCTTTTTCCCATCGTGAAGGACGGGAAGTGGGGATACATGGACCGGGCCGGCAAGGTGGTGATAGAGCCGCAGTACGACGGGGCCTGGGATTTTTCCGAGGGGCTGGCGTGCGTCGGCAAGGGCCTGCTTCGCGGGTACATCGACGGGACCGGCAAGATGGTGATCGAGCCTCGTTTCGGATGGGCCGGGAGCTTCTCCAGCGGTATGGCGCCGGTGTTCGGGCACGCGGACGGCAAGCCGGTGGGCGCCAAGGCGGGGGACATATGGGGAGAGGACATCCAGATGTACAAGCCGCGCGGCGGCATGGTCTACGTGGACGGGAACGGAAAGGTTCACGAGGGAGGGAGGTGTTCGCCGGTGCCTTTCAGCGAAGGAAGGGTCTGCTCCCGGAAGACGTGCGTCGGGACGGACGGGAAGGCGCTGGAGCACGACACCGACGACCTGGCCCGGTTCTCCGAGGGACTGGCCGCGGCCAGAAAGGGAGCGCTGTGGGGATACCTCGATCGCGACATGAAGATGATGATCGAGCCGCAGTTCGCGGCAGCGGCGCCGTTCCGGGAGGGGCTCGCCCCGGTCGCGCAGTCCGATCCGCCCCCTCCGGAGGACCCCAAGAACTACGGGAGCTGGCGGAGGGGCCGGAAGACGATGAAGTGGGGCTACATCGACAGGACCGGCAAGATTGTTATCCCGCTCCGGTTCGAGGAGGCGTGGGTGTTCTCGAAGGGCCGCGCGCCGGTGCGGGTGGACGGCAAGTGGGGATACATCGGCACGTCGGGGTCAGTCGTGATCGAGCCGGAGTACGAATATGCCTGGTCGTTCTCGGAAGGAAGAGGAAGGGTGCTGGTGGGAGCGAAGGAGGAGTACGCCGACGGGGGCGCGAAGAAGATCAAGGTGGGGGAGAAGCACGGGTTCGTCGACAAGAACGGGAAGCTGGTCATCCAGGCGAAGTTCGATGCGGCATGGGAGTTCTCGAAGGGGCTGGCCCGGGTCGGGGTAGGCGGAAAAGAGGGCTACATCGATTCCGACGGTCGCTACGTATGGGAGCCGACGGAATGAGAAACGAAACGATAATGAAATGGATGACGGCGGCGGTGTGCGCGGCGCTGCTCTGCGCGGGCGCCGGCCGGGCCGGGGAGCCGAAGAAGCCGGGCGGTGCCGGGCGGCGTTTCCTGGCGCTCTACGACACGGTCAAGGCGGCGCAGCTCGGAGACACGGTTCCCGCCCTGCCCGCCGAGGGATGGACGCAGGTGGGGAAGGACGAGAAGAAGGATGCCTTCCTGGGCGACGCGGTTCTGCTCAACAACGTTCTGGCGGTGGTGGTGCGCGGTGACGGCGCGGGGGTGGACCTCTACGCGAAGGGCGAGGGGGGCTGGCACCGCCGGGCGAAGATCGCGGGAGTGGTCGGAAACGACGTCGCGAAGATGGAGGGGATAGCAGCGGCGCCCGGTGACGGGTCCTTCGCGGCGGTGGAGGCGAAGCTGGCCGGGGCGGCCGGGACGGGAATAGTGTTCGGCATGAAGGCCGGCGAGCCGATACTGAAGGCCTCCCCCAAAGGCACGGCGAGCGCCCTTCGCCTGTCGGCGCCGTGCCGCCTGGGCGTACTGCCCGATTTCTTCGCGGACGACTTCCTGATCGACGCGAGACTCCTCCCGGCGAAGCGCGCCGAGATCCCCAGCGACAACATCTTCCTTCACATGACGGGTGACGGCGGCACGATCGTGGCGGCGCTCTGGGAGAAGAACGAGAAGGACCTGAGCGTGAGCCTGTCCGGCGAGGGCGAGGCGCGCGTGATCGATTCCACGGACCTGTTCTTCGGCTCGAAGGGCGGCAGCGTGTGGGTGGCGGTGCTGGAACAGAAGGGGATATGGTACTCCAGGGATTTCACCCGCGAGGAGGGGATCAACGGGGTCGTCATGGCGGACTGGCAGGTGCCGTACACGGCGAAGTGGAAGGGAAACTTCACCCGGGAGGACAAGAGAACCGAGAGCATACAGTTCGCGCCGGGTCGCGGCGCCGGGCTCGAGAGCAAGGGCGGGAAGCTCCGGGCGGTGCTGGGCAAGAAGAGCCGGATGGGCGCGCAGGAGCGGGACCAGAACCCGAAGGCCGAGGGGTACGTGGGCCTCCAAGGGGTGGGGGCGGTGTATCCGATAACCAGGACGGAGGACACGCCGCCGTCGCGGCTGTGCATGGACGACCTCCTGCGGCTCTGCCTGGGGACCGGCCCGTGCGAGTACGTCCTGGACCTGGCCGCGAGAAAGCCTTCCAGCAAGGGCATCTTCACCTGTTCCTACGGCGGGACGATGAAGCGCATCTTCTCGGTCATCCCGGGCGAGGAAAGGATGTGCGCCCGGCGCATCAAGGACGAGAGGTACTTCGTCCGGCGGATCAACAGGAACATGCTGACGTTCGTGAAGAACGTCCAGGACCGGACCAACGGATACGTCGATTTCGGCCTGGAGCTGCTGGCGTATCTGGAGGAGCAGGAGAAGACGCACCCGGACCAGGCCGCGTTCATCGAGAAGGTGAGGGCTGAATGGGCGATACCGGTGGGCCAGTACGCCCGGCCGAAGATCCTGGCCAACACCGAGAAGCTGGACAACGAGCAGAGGGCGATGAAGTACGCGGAAGACTTCTACAGGACGCTCGACGTGGACACGCCCGCGCAGATGATGAAGGGACTGGGCGGGGTCAGGAACATCCCCAACGTAATCGGTGACCCCGGCGACCGCCGGCTGCGCAACCTGCGCCGCAAGGTGAAGGTGCTCCGCGCGATGGCGACGATGGAGATGGCGATGAATCCGGGGGCGGCCGAGATCGCTGCGGAGATACGAAAGAGGTCGGAAGCGGCACTGCGGAACCCGCATTCGTACGAGAAGGTCACCGTCTGGTAGGGTAAGGGGCCGAACTAGGGCAGCCGCTCCTCAACCAGCTTCGAGAACTGCGCGACAAGCTCCTCGACGTCCTCCTCCGTATTCGCCTCCGCCATCACCCGGATCATGGGTGAGGTGTCCGACTGGCGGACCAGCACCCATTTGTCTTCGAGGTCGATGCGGACGCCGTCGATCGTGTTGACGTCGCCGTATTCCTTCGTGCACAGCGCGACGATCTCCTCCATGATGCCGAACTTCACCGCGTCCGGAACGTCGTAGGCCATCTTCTTCTTGAATCGGGGCGGGATCTCCTCCAGGAGCCCCTCCATGGTAAGGATCCCTTCGTTCTTCAGCACCGACACCGCGTACGCGGCGTACGCGCTTACCGCGACGCCGTCGTCGAAGGGAAGTATGTGAGGGATGCAGAGGTGCATCGATGACTCCAGCCCCAGCGAGCCGTTGATCTCCTTCAGCTTGCGGAGCATCGAGGTGGCGCCGACCGGCACCCGGTGCACCTTCCGGCCGTGCTTCTTCGCGATGAAGTCGATCGTGGTGCCGCAGCCTATGTTCGCCACGATATCTCCCTCGCGCGTCTTCAGCAGCTCGTGGAGTATCACGTAGCTGATCTCCTCGGCGTCCAGCACCTTCCCGCCGGGGGCGATCAGCGCCACCCGGTCCGCGTCGCCGTCGTAGGCGATGCCCATGTCTTGCCCGGTCATGTAGGGGATCGTCGGCTGGAGGGTGTGCTCGTCGATCTCGGATTCCCTGTTGGGAAAGGTGCCGTCGAGCGTGTCGAACAAGGGCGTCACCTCGAACCCGAGAAGGGACAGAAGCTCCGGCGCCACCAGCCCGGCCGTGCCGTTGCCGCAGTCCACCAGGATCTTCGCGGCCGACTCCGCCTCGGGGATCTTTCCCTGACAGAACTCGAGGTACTCCTCCTTGATCTCCATTTCGGTGTACCCGCCGCCGCCCGGGGAGTCCGGCGCACCCTCGGCGAGCACCCTCTCCTTCATCGCGGTGATCTCCTCGTTACCGAAGGAGATGCCGTTTCCGTAGAAGAACTTGATGCCGTTCCACTCCGGCGGCAGGTGCGACGCGGAGAGGTACGCGACGTCCTTGTTCCCCTTCATCCCGGCGTAGCCGGCCATGCCGCGGGTGGAGGTGCCGACATCGATCACGTCGCTCCCGGCGGCGCGGAGGCCGTCGGCGACTGCCTCGGAGAGCTCCGGACTGCTCAGCCGCTGGTCCCTGCCCAGGATCACCGGGTTGCTCAGGAGTCCCGCGCAGCACAGGCCTATGCGGCGGCACACCCCCGCGGTCAGGTCGTCGTCGGCGATACCCCGGATCCCGTTCTTTCGGAATATGTACGGATTAATCGAGTTCAACTATCTTCCCCGTCTCCGCCGACTTGATGGCGGCGAACAGCACCTCGATTGATTTCAGGTTGTTCCCGCTCGACGTCAGCGTGGGTGTGCGGGTCTTCATCGCGTCGGCGAAGGCCTGCCAGCAGTTGTGTTCCGCGGTGCGCTCCGGGACGATCGTCTGCGGCGGCTTCTCCTTCTCGTGCGCCGTATGGGTCTGATACTGGATGCCGTCCTTCGTCATGCGCAGCACCCCCTTGCTTCCGGTCACCGTCGCCCGGCACCCGTAGCCGGTCTTGTCGAGCATGTCCCGCATGCTCGACCGGTACGACGCGGTGACCGGGCCGGTCATCTCGAGTATGCCGGCGACGTTGGTGGTGGCCTTGATGTTCACGTGGTCCTCGTTGGCGGGCCAGGACCGCACGTATACCGAGAGGACGTCCTGGCCGGTGATATACCGGATGAGATCGAAGTGGTGGATGCCCAGGTCCTGCAGCATCAGCTGTTTCAGCTCGGCCCGGTACCCCTTCATGCAGACGTCCGAGCGGACGAACATGTCGAAGTCGATATGGCGGACCGTACCGATATCTCCCCGCGTGACGGCCGTGTGCAGGTAGTGAAACGCCGGGGCCCAGCGGAGCTGGTGATGGATCATCAGCATCCTGCCGTTCTTCTCGGCGGTCTGGTGCATCCTCCGGGCGTCCTCCAGCGTCTCCGCCATCGGCTTCTCGCAGATGACGTCCATGCCACGCTCGAGCGCCTTGATGGAGAAGGGGGCGTGAAACGCGTCGGGCACCGAGATCAGCGCGGCGTCGGCCTCGACGGCCTCGAGCGCCTCGTCGAAGCCCGGGAACACCGGCGCGCCGGTCTCCTGGTGAAACATACTGCGGGCCTCTTCGGACAGGTCCGCGCCCCCGACGATCTCGAAGTCGGGCACGCCGGCCGCGCCCTTCCAGTCGTGCCGTCCCATGCCTCCCAGCCCGGTGCAGACAAGCCGTATCTTCATAAGGTTCCCTTTACCTTGGCGACCAGCTCCTCGAAGGCGGCGGTCTCTTTCCTCACCTGCGCGACGAAGCTGTTGTCCTCGGCGGATCCCATCACCGCCAGGTTCTCCGCCTCGTTGTCGAAGGTGATCCTTCGGAACGGGTTGTCGAAGTCCTTCTTCCGGCTCCGGAAGGTCTCCTCGGCGACGTACCGCTGTATTTCCACCGCCTGGTTCAGCGCGGCCGCCCAGCGCTCCTCCGTCAACCCTCCCGTAAGCACGTCGAGAGTGGCATACGCGTGACGCTGTTTGTCGCGGCGATAGCGCTCCCACAGCTCGTCGTAGCGACCGTGGATCGCGTTCCAGCATTCCAGCTCGCCGCGCGCGATGTCCTCCCTCAGCTTCGCCGCGTCGGGTCCCGCGATGAGCTGCCCGCCGAAATTCACCCAGTTCCTTTCGCGCTCGCCCTGCAGGGCGGAGCGCATGTCGCCGAACCCGGCCGCGGGATTGTCCTGCAGGTACGCGAGCAGGTTTCTCGCCGCGTAATAATGAAGCATCTGCCGGTAGGCCCGGTATCCCTCGTGCGCCTTCAGGATGACGACATCCCGCCCGGAGTGCTCCACGAAATCGGCGAGGATGGCAATGTCCGGCATCTTCTCCCGGGGGCCGGACAGCGCCTCGTGGCCGATGCGCGCCAGCTCCGGCTCCTCCCTTCCGTCGGCCGGCTCCCCCCCGGCGCGGAGGCACGCCTTGCCGGTCCACACCTCCAGCAGGAACATCGCGGAGAACATCTCCTCGGCGGTGTCCGGGGCGAGGGCATCGAACTCGATATGCTGGCGGGCCGTCAGCCGCGTGTCCCGCGCGCCGAACTTCCAGGAGTTCCGCGCCAGCGCGTACATGTTATACGTCCACCAGTAGGCCGGCATGACGAGCAGGCGGTCCGCCGACGGGTCGTTGCTGATCAGGGAGAACGGCAGCGGGATATCCATCTCGTGGGGGTAGTCCCCCTTCGCGAGCAGGGCGAACGACGCGAACCGGCAGAAATGCTTCACCGAGGTGGACAGCCCGGGCCAGAAACCTCTGCCCGCCTCGATCTCGCCATCGGGCGACCGGCTGTTGTGGTTCGAGCCGATCGTCGCGCAGGCGGCCATGTTGCTCTGTCCCTTCACCAGCGCCGCGATGAGAAACGAATTGTTGTGGTGCTGTTCGTGCGCGGGAAAGATCAGGTCGTTCAGCACCTCGCAGCACGAAATGGTCGAGTTGTCCCCCAGGTACGAATGGATCAGCCGGGCCCCGTACTTTATGCTGCTGTGATCGCCCATCACGAACCGTACCGCCTTGCATCCGTAGAACGCGTGACAGCCGAACCCGATGATGCCGTTCACCAGCTCCACGCCCTCCCCGATCTGGGTCGGTTCCTCGTCGCTGGAGTTGATCGTAAGGTTTTTCAGCTTGTTCGCGCCCTTGATGTACGCGGAGGGGCCGACGTTGACGTCCTTGATAATTCGGCAGTTCTTGATCACCGCCCCCGGCCCCACCATGCCGTAGAACCCGCGGCGCGGGTCGAACTGCTTCTGGGTGATCTGCGCCAGGCGGGCCATCAGCTTCCCGTCGCCCCGGTGCTTGGCCCACAGGTAGGCGTCCGCCGCGAGCATGCCGTCGAACGGCATCACCGCCCGGCCGCCGTTTTCGTTTACAAGGTCGAGCCAGAGGCGCACCTCTTCGTCCTCGCCGTTCTTCACGATGCCGTTGCCGAACTTGGCGTGGTTGGAGGTGTGCATCTCGCCGATGTTGAGCAGGATCACGTTGTCGCCGACGATATAGTGGGCCAGGTGGCGCACGTTGTGAATGGCCACCCCGTCGCCGATGTCGCAGGATATGATCCTCGAGTCGGTGATCCCGATCGGAAGCATCATCTCGTGGAACTCCAGGCACGCGTCCTCGAGCTTCCCGATGCGCACCAGGCCGTAGAACTCACAGTTCTTGACGTGATGAGGGACAAACTGGTCGGAGACCAGGATGCTTCCCCAGGCGCTGGCCGTATTGTTGTTTCGGACGAGAATCTCGATCTCTTCCGCCTTCAGGTGGCGCCAGTGGTCGTCCGGCCTGGGGGTCTGCCGATTGCGAAGGTAGTACTCGTCCGACCCCTCCGGGACGTGTTCACCGGAGATGAATCCCCGGCCGACCGATTCCATCGGAACGGTCCTGAGCTCTCTCATGGATATCAGTACCCCAGCCGCTCCAGCCGGTCGAACGCCGTCTGCTTCTTGGACACCCTGGTCTCGTCGATCTGTACCGGCCAGACGTACTTCGCCGGGTCCAGGTCCTTGCCCGCCAGCCCCGGATAGTCCGGCGCGTAGCGGTGACACTGGAAGACGCAGCTCGACATCGTCCAGCCCCAGTAGTCGGAACGGGGGATCAGGAACGGGTTCTGGTACTCCCAGACGATCTCCTTCTCCGGCGTCAGCTCGAAGAAGCGTCCCCTGGTGGACTCGCACACGATCGTGTTGCCGTTGGGAAGCCGCTTGCAGCCGCCGCAGATGCTGCTGTAGAAGTCGAACACGTTGGGCGCGTGGTACTCCCAGACCACCTCGTTGGTGTTCCGGTCCACCTCGAGTATCCGCGAGTAGGAAAGCTCGTGCGCCCCGCGGTGGATGCTCCTGCGATGGACGCCGTTATCGAATATCAGGATCGTGCCGGCATCGGTCTCGGAGACGCAGTGGGGATGGCCCATGTCCCGGCCCTTGCCCCAGCGCCAGACGACGTTACCGGAAGCCTTGTCAATGATGGCGACCTCGTTCTGGAAGCGGAACGTGCACAGTACGTTGCCGTCCTTCATCACGAACACCGAATTGATGTACCCCCAGATGCTCCGCGGACAGCACGGACACTGCGCGTCCTCCACCGGGTCGATGTGCTCGTGCATCACCCACTCCCAGACGGTGTTGCCGTCATGGTCGATCTCTCGCAGCGCGGAATCCCAGATCTCGCCCTCCGCCTCGGAATCGGGCACGCCGCCCTGTATCCTCGCGGCGAAATCGTCGTCGATCTTCACGTACCGGTTGAAGATGGTGTTGCCGTTCTCCAGCCGGACGAAGTCGTGGTTGATCACCGGGTCCTCGTGCTTCCACACCACGTTGCCGTCCCAGTCCAGCTCGATGATCTCGGAGCCGGTGCCCCCGACCGGGATGATCGGTGCCGCCGCCTTCTGCGGCCACAGCAGGTTGCCGTTGGGCAGCAGCTTTCCGTGCTGGGCCGGCGGGAACGGGGTGGTCCAGTGGTGGCAGATGCTGCCTTCCATGTCGATCAGCCACGCGTCGTTCGACGACATCGGGGCGAACAGGGTGTACCCGTTGTATGCCTTCGAGGGGTCGTAGCGCAGCAGGTCCTGCTTGAACTGTCTCATGTACGCCATCGGTTCCTCCTTCTACATGTAGCCGAGCTTGCGGAGCCGTTCCATCGCCGCTTCCTTGTCCTGCCGCCGGCCGGCCCGCTCCACGGTGTTTTCCAGGTCCTGTTCCCACGCCGGGATGTCGCACGTCTTGGTGCTCGTCGTCTTGGCTCCGAGCGACCGGTAGCCCTGCTCGTACAGCGGGCAGTACGGGATATCGAAATGGTGCGTCGCGTCCCAGATGTCCCTCTCCGTGAAATGGAGTATCGGGCGGTACCGGGTGTGCGCGGGCGTCAGCTCCGCCGCGTCCACGTCCTCGAAGTACTCGTCCTTCGTCCGGGCGGGCTGTTCGTCCCAGCGAAGCCCCTGGAACACCGCCTTCACGCCGTTGTCTTCCAGGTACGTATTGAACACCACCGTTTTCATCAGGTGGTTGCCCACGTAGGATTCCGCTTCGAACGGGAACTTCTGCAGGTCGAAGCCGATCCGCTTGATCTCCGCCTGGTTCCGCTCGTTGAGCTTGCTCACCTCCACGTCCGCGTTCAGCGTGTGGCCGGCGGCCTCCAGCACGTCGTCGTTCCGGCCCCAGTCGAGCTGGAGGTCCCATTCCTTTTCATATGTATGCAGGATCTCGTCGATCTCCTCGAACGCGTCGCCCTCGTCGATGGTGAACGCCTTTGGCATCGACAGGTTGTTTTCCTCGCAGAACTGCCTGCAGATCCACGTGGCCAGCGTGCTGTCCTTGCCGCCGGACCAGATCAGCCGCATCTCCTCCGGCTTGAACCGGTCGTACGCCTGCTTGAAGATCTCCTTGGACTTGGCGACCTTTTCCTCCAGCTCCTTGATTCTTGCGTCATCGAGCATCTCACCTGCTCCTTTCTATTCGCGGTTTCAGCTTCTCCTTCATCTCCCCGGCGGCCGGCGCGCTGTCGATGATGTTCTTCTTCTCGGCCGGGTCCTCCGCGAGGTCGTACAGGTGCCAGGTATCCGGCTCCTCCTCGTATATGATCTTCAGGTCGTTCTCCCTGTAGTAGTAGACCGGCCTGTCGGTCTCCTTCTGTCTCCCTTTCTTGCCCATCGCCTCGCCGAAGCAGCCCTTCTGCGGGTAATCGGCCAGGGGAAGAAGCGGCGTGCCCTGGAACGCCTGGGCCGGCTTCAGGCCGAAGAGCTGTGCGATGGTGGGCGGGATGTCCACGCCGCTCACCAGCGCGTCGCAGTTCTGGGCCGTCGTGCCCTCGGCGTACACCAGCAGCGGCACGTCGATCAGCTCGGAGAACATCTTGCCGTCGTGGGACAGCCCTCCGTGCTCGCCGAATTCGTCGCCGTGGTCCGCCGTGACGATCACCACGGAATCCTTCAGGACACCGCGGCTCTCCAGTATGGAGAAGAACTCTTTCGTGTACTCGTCCACCTCGATCGTGTGCGCCATGTAGAGCTTTCTGAGAAGCGCCACCGTTTCCGGATTGGACGCGTCCCGCGGCAGGATCACGTCCTTGAACAGAGCGAACATCTCCTGCGGCGAGAGATTGATGGACGAATCGACCTTATCGACGTGCTCCTTCGACGGCACGTACGGCTCGTGGATATCCATGTAGTGGGCCCAGAGGAAGAACCGCTCGTAGTCGCCGCTTCCCGCGTGGGACCCCAGCCACGCGTCCACTTTCTTGTTGATCTCGCCGCCCTTGATGTAGGGGACCTCGTCGGATACCTCGGCCTCCATCGAGTCGTAGAACATTCTCCATCCCCGGTTCCAGCCGAACAGGTCGCACAGGTACGGGTTGGAATGGAACGCGGCCGTCACGATGCCGTTCTTGCTCAAGGATTCGGAGATCATCACCCTGGCCGGCGAGAGCGTCTTTCCCTTGCCGTGATCGTCCTGGTCCAGGTAGTAGGATGACGTAAGTAGCCCGGGGAAAGATGCTTGCGTATAGGGCGCGATGGCCTGGCACCGGGTGAAACGGATACTCTTTTCGCAGAGGGAGTCGATAAACGGGGTCAGGCCGGCGTCACTGCCGTAACATCCCAGCACGTCTTTCCTTAGCGTATCCAGCGTGAGGAGGATTACGTTCTTCTTATCCATGGTTTTCCCTCTTCGTCATAGAGGCGTTCGCCCACAGGCACGGGAACCGGTATTTTAGCGGGTGGGGAGGGGGTGTCAAGAGTGATAAAATTCTTGTCCGGCGATGAATTCAGAGTATAATGCAAAGCACCAGTGGGAGGAATCAGGATGGTGGCTCGAGAACGAAGGGGTGAAGAGCGATCCTGTCCCGGTGACCTTATCGGGGTCGGGCTTTCCCATTCAGACCAGCGGGACGAGCACGTCGCCGTAGTCGATAACATAAGCGCCGACGGCATAGGAATCACCGCCGATGTCTTCCTTACCCCCGGGAGCCTCGTCGAGATCGACCCGGGCACTCCGGTGGGGGACTGGGCCGTGCTCAGAAGCGGCCGGTTCCGCGGGGAGGTCTGCTGGTGCACCCGTGAAGAGACGTCACCCTCCGTCTTCCACCTGGGGATCCGCCGGCTCTAGCTAGTGTACTCTCGGGTCCGACTGCCACGGGTCCGCGTTCGATCCCAGAATCCCCTTGAGTGAATCCGTCGCTTGCGAGAGCCGCTCCGACACGTCCGCGGGAAGTTCCAGGTCCGCCGCCCGCGCGTTCCGCCGCGCCTGATCCGAATTGCGCGCCCCGGCGATCACCGAGACGACGCCGGGCCGGGTCATCAGCCAGGCCAGGGACACGTCCGCCATGGATTCTCCCAGCTCCTCCGCGATTGCCCGGATCCGGCCGATCGCCTCGAATGTCTCGGTCTCCGCGCCCGGCTCCCCGTGACGGGTGTGCGGCCGGTCGGCGGAGAAATGCCGGGTTCGGGCACGTCCGGGGGGCACGTCATCGGCCGTCGCGAATCTGCCGGTCAGCAGGCCCTGAGCCAGGGACGAATAGGTCAGTATCGAGATGTTCTGCTCCACACACCGCGGCTGGATCTCGAACTCGATGGCCCGGAGTATCAGGCTGTACGCCACCTGGTTGCTCTGCACGCGGTGGGGGAGGGACTCGAGGCGGGTGAGGTCGCGCGGCCCGAAATTCGAGACGGCGTAGGCGCGTATCTTGCCCTTCTCGATCAGGCCGTCCAGCACCCCCAGGGTCTCCTCCATCGGCCGGTCCTCGGTCCACCAGTGGAGCTGGTACAGGTCGATCCGGTCGGTGCCCAGGTTCCGGAGACTGCGGTCGCACGCCTCGTTCAGCTCGTCCGGGGCGAAATGCTTGGGAGAGGCCTTGCTCGCGATCACCACCTCGTCGCGGACGGAAGCGAGCGCCTTCCCTACGAGCTTCTCGCTGGACCCGTCGCCGTATGCCTCGGCGGAGTCGAAGAAGGCCACCCCTTCCTCGTGCGCGGCGCGCATCGCGTCGATGGCGTCCTTCTCGTCCTGGTCGCCCCAGTCGAGCCCGCCGGCGATGCCCCAGCAGCCGAAGCATATCGCCGATACCTCGATGTCGCTCTGTCCGAGCTTGCGGTACTGCATACGCTACATATAATGGTACATCGGTTCGATTTCAAGGTCCGAAAAGGAGCGATTCATGCAGAAGATAGTCGACCAGCTCATCGAAGAAATGAAGGGAATGCCGGTGATAGACTCGCACGAACACCTGTCCACGGAAGAGGAGGTGATCTCCAAGCCGGCGGACGTGCTGACGAGGATATACTGCCACTACTCCATCACCAGCGCGGTCGCCGCGGGGCTTCCGCAGGAGAAGCGCGAATACCTGCTGGACCACACCAGGCCGCTCGACGAGCGGTGGGCGGTGCTCAGTCCGTACGTGGACGCGATGAAGGAGACCAGCTACGCGCGCGCGGCGCAGATAACGTCGCGGGAGCTGTACGGCGTCGATGACATAAACGACGACACGTATCAGGAGCTTTCCGAGAAGCTCCAGGCGGACAACACACCGGGCCTGTTCGACCGCATCCTGAAGGAGAAGTGCGGCATCGAGCGGGTGCTGAACCAGGGCTCGTGGAACGACGGCCGGGACGGATACGGCCTGTGGGTGTGCCGGTATTTCGTGGAGCTGATGAGGGACCCGGTTGCCGGACTGAAGAACTTCTTCGACGAGTGGATCGACAAGCGCGGCGGTCCGAACGGGGACCTGCACGAGCTGGTGAAGTTCGCCGTCGACGAAGCCGTCGGGGAGGGCGCGGTGGGATTCAAGCTTTCGGCGGGATCGGTCGGGAAGCCGGCGGGACGGAGCGAGGCCAAGACGATATTCGCCAAGTACCGCTTCGGGGGCGCGAGTGACGGGGAGGCCGCGGCGCTGGCGCTGTGGCTCCTTCACGAGATACTCGAAGAGGCGGGGAGGAAGAATCTTCCGATATCCATTCACTGCGGTATCATATGGAACTGCTGGAACGATTTCCGGCGAACCAATCCGCTCAATATCATCCCGCTTCTGATGCAGCACCGAAACACGACGTTCGACCTGTATCACGGCGGCATCCCGTGGGTGCGCGAGATGGGGGTGATCGGCAACCAGTACCCCAATGCGAACCTGGACCTGGTGTGGTGCCACCAGATATCCGCGTACATGACCGAGCACATGCTGAACGAATGGATCGACCTGGTGCCGATTAGTAAAATCATCGGCTTCGCCGGCGACAACCCCTGCGGACCGGAGAAGACGTACGGCGCGCTGGTGATGACGCGGGAGAACATCGCCCGGGCGCTCGCGGTCCGGATTACGCGCGGCCAGATGACGGAATCCCGCGCCGTGGACGTCTGCCGCAAGTGGCTCTACGAGAATCCGAAGAGGATATACGGATTGTGATCAGGGAATATCCCCGGCTGATTGCTCTCGTTCTGGGCGTAGCGGTGGCCGGGATCGTGTTCGTTGTCGGGCTGAAGTTCATCGTGCCGGCTTTGCGTCCGGAACAGACCGATGCCGGGGCAGTGCGATACGAGGGCACCATCACGACGGCCGACGGTAAGACGCACGAGTTCGTCCTGCACGAGGGTGAAGGAGGGGTCCCCGAGCCGCCTCCGCCCGAGACCGTCACTCCCGAACCGGTTGAAGATGAACCGAAGAAGGAGAAGAGGGGCGAGGAGCCGGCCCCGCGCAGGGAAACGCGGGAGAGATTCTACGAGCACGATCCGGATCTCGGCTACCGGCACAAGCCGAGCGTGAAGGTGGAGGTCCGCAAGAAGCACAAGGGGAAGGTGCTCTACGACGTCAGCTACACAACCGACCGGTATTCCAGGCGGGTCACCGTTCCCCGGAACGAGGCCGACAAGGCGCTCATCTTCATGGGGTGTTCCTACACCTTCGGGTCCGGCGTGAACGACGACCAGACGCTGCCGTCACAGGTCGCCGCGCTGATGCCGGAGTGCCAGGTGGTGAACTACGGGCAGGACGGGATAGGGGCCCAGCACATCTGTGAGATCATGCGTGCAAAGGAAATTCAGGGGCACGGTATCGCGAAGAAAGCGGCAGTGATTTACACCTTTCTCCACGTTCACATACGCCGGGCCATCGGGGTGCCGGCCATCACCCGGGCGTTCGGCAAGAACTTCCCGTGGTACGAGCGGGAGAACGGCACGCTGGTCCGCAGGGGCCGGTTCTCCGACAGGCCGGGCGACTGGGACTGGAAGCTTTCTTATCGCCGGAAGAACGGCATCAAGAACTGGTACGGGGAGTATATCATCGATGAGGACGCCCGGCTGGTCTGCGCCCTGCTCGGGGAGGCGAAGCGGCTGTTCGAATCGCAGTTCGAGTCCCAGGGCTTCTACGTCCTGCTGTTTCCCCAGCGGCAGGGGGCGTATACGGAGCGCGTCGCGGAGGGCTGCCGGAAGCAGGGCTTCACGGTCCTCGATTACCGTGACCTGCTCGGCGAAATGAAGAACGAAGACGACTTCTTCATCCCGAACGACGGGCATCCGCTGCCGTCCACGTATAAGATGATCGCGGAACAGATCCGCGACGACCTCTCGAAGAAGAAATGAGAGAACATGGATAGGACACGACGGCTGTTCCGAAAGTGCGGGTTCTATCTGCACGCCGGCTGGGTGTACGAGCATCCCTTCGCGGTGCGTCGCTGGACGCGGCGAGACTACGCGGGAATGTTCCGTCTCCTGCGGCGGCTGAACCTGGATCACGTCATGATCTGGCCGATGGTCGAGCTTGCCCCGCCGCCCCTCTCGGACGCCGACGCCGTCTACTTCATGGAATTCCGGGAGGTGATCGAAGATGCCCGCGGCGCCGGACTCGACTGCCTGCTGACGTTCTCGCCGAACCTGAGCACCTGCGAGGACGTCCGGGCGCAGCCGGACATCCGGGACCGGGTCTGGTTTCCGCACGAGCGGGTGTTCCGGTTCGACCGCGGGGATGAGCTCAACGCGTATCTCCGGCACACCGGGTTGCTGCTGGCGTGCCTCGACAACGCCGACGGATACGTGTTCATCGACGGCGATCCGGGCGGCTATCCGGGCGCGAAGCCGACGGAGTTTCTGGCGATGCTCGACGGCATCCGCCGCGGGCTGGAGCGGGCCGCGCCGGGAAGAAGGCCGGAGATCGTCCACTGGGCCTGGTGCGGGTGGGGGGCGGACTGGGAGAAGGACGGGATCTGGAAATCCAATCTCAAGGCCCTGGTCGGCGGCATGCTGGCCGAGCTCGCGAAGAATCCCCCGGCCGAGCCCTGGGGGCTGATGCCCGGCCGGCACCGGACCGAGGATCGCGGCAACGGGCGCATGGTGATTCAGCTGGCGGACGAGGCCGGACTGATGCCGCGCTCCACGCTGATGCTGTACGAGATCATCGAGCAGGAGCCGTCGCCCCCGGCCTTCATCGTTCATTTCGAGGACATCCGCCGTGTACTCCGCCAGGAGATGAAATACGGGCCGGTCGCGCGGGGCGTCATGGGCAACGCCCAGCAACCGGTGGTCGTTTTGCAGAACCTGTTCTACTTCGCTCGCTGCGTGGGCGACCCTTCCTGGCTGGACAGGACCGATGAAGAGGTGCTGAACGAATTCGCCCGGTTCCTGGGCGGAGACGCGGACGCTCTCGTCCCGGCGTGGAAGGCGCTGGACGCCGGGACGGAGACCCTCCCGGACGACGCCGCGGAGAGGGTGCGCCGCGGCAGGCTGGTCTCCGACGCAGCCGCGGACATCCCCGGCGGACCGGAACTGTATCTGGATCTTCTTGCCGACTTCCTGCAGACGTGCATGGACGTGAGGCACACCTCCGCCGCGCCGACGCGGTCGGCCGTCGAAGCCGCCTCGCGGCTGCAGGACGGTCTCCTCGCGTTCGTCCGCTGGTGGTCGCGCCATCGCTACGTGTTCACCGGTGCGCAGGGAAACGATTTCAGGGCGTCCTTCACCCATCCGAGGCTCCGCGGCCCGCTGTCGGACTGGACGCAGGAAGCGCTTCGCTTCCTCGGCGACCGTATCCTCCAGCGCGACATCGCCGCTTCCCTCGCGGAGCGGGGCCCGATGCCGCCGGCGGTCGCGGAGGAAGTCGTCGCGGACTGGTGTCGGCCGAAGGCATGAATCAGCTTAGAAAACCGGAAGCGTCGATGCTATAATGATCAAGGCGGCCGGAATGCAGACGGCCGCCGGCATACCGGAAAGGGGAGCATAATGAAGAAGATCGTCGGATTCATCACGGCTGTGTGCCTGGCCTGCCTGACGGTCGCGGGTCCGGCCCGCGGTGCGGAGGAGGAGCCCCGGATAAAGGGCAAGCCGCTGTCGACATGGATCAAGCAGCTTACCGGCTCGAACCGCGGGCTCCAGGTCCGCGCGGCGCGGGCGATCGGCGAGGCTCCCAAGGAAGCGCAGCCGAAGATAGTCCCCGCGCTTATCAATGTGCTCGGCTCGGAGAGGGAGAACGACCGGTTCGTCGCGGCCCAGGCGCTGGGCGAGTACGGCCCGGTCGCGCGGGCGGCGGTGCCCGCGCTTCTGCCGCTGTTGAAGGGGACCCAGTTCGAGCGGAACCGGGCGGCCGCGTCGAAGGCGCTGGGACAGATACTGAAGGATGCCGAACCGTCCGAGGAGGTCGAGAAGGTTGCGAAGGATCTGATCGGCGCGTTCAGCGACCAGTACGAGGACGTGCGCCGCGACTCGGTGATCGCCTGCGGGATGATCGGCCCCGCCGCGAAGGCGTGCATCCCTCACCTGAAGGACCGACTGGGCGACAAGCAGCCGGTACGCAACGCGGCCGCGTGGGCCTGCGGAAGGATGGGAGCGCTCGCGAACGGGTACGTCGACCGGCTCATCTCCATCATGCACGGGGACTCACGGCTTCAGCGTGACCAGAACTTCATGTGCGCGGTACCGGACACCCTCGGGATCCTCGGGCCGGTGCACGAAAACGTGGTGCCGAACATCGTCGACAAGCTGGAGAAGATCCACGCGGGAACCGGGTTCTTCGTTCAGGAGCCGTGGGAGCTGATGCGGATATACGGCCTGCACTGCATCTCCGCCCTGGAGAGGATCGGGCCGAAGGCCAAGTCGTCGGTCCCGTATCTGAACCGTCTGCTGACGTCGCCGAAACGGATGCGTGACCTCCAACAGACCACGTACGTGATGAAGGCGGTGGCCGCGATGGGTCCGGGGGCGGCGGAGACCGCCTCGGCGCTCAAGAGCCTGCGGGAGGAAAAGAACCGGCCCCGCAACACGTCCGACGAGGCCTGGAAGGCGTTCAAGGACGCCGCCGCGGCCGCCCTCGCCGCCGTCGGGAAGAACGGCGGGAAAGCGGAAGAGGAGAAGAAGTAGTCAGCCGCCTTCCGGAGAGGCCGCCCGGTCCCGGTACATCTGCCGAAAGAGAATCCAGGTGTCCAGCGGGATGATGGTACCGTAGTCGTAGATCCTGAAGATGAAATGGCTGTGTTCCGCGGCACCGGAGCATACCCCCGCCCCGTTGGCGAACTGGGTGCCCCTGGCGACGGGCTGGTGTTCGGGAACGGTCAGTCCGGTCATGTGCGCGGCCATCAGTATCCACTCCGCGCCGTTCGGCCAGCGGCGCGTGCCGATCCAGCGGTTGTTGTTGTATCCGTGCTCCACCCTGTTATAGAGGTAGTGGGTGTCGAGGTCCAACGGCGCCCAGAGCGGGGTGCCTGCGGGATGGTTGATGTCGAGCCCGGCGTGCGCGGACGCGCCGTTGTACGCGCCCATCCAGCAGTCCTCCCCGCGGTAGCAGTCTTCGATACGGAGACCCCCCTCGGGCAGCGGGCACCAGGGATGCAGGGCATCCGGGCAGATGCGGGCGGAGGCGTCCTGCAGCGCGAAGCGGGCATTCATCCGGGGAGGCAGGTAGGAGGAACGACTCTCGGCCGGGCGGCAGAACCCGTGGGTCTCCAGGATGAGGTCGAATATGTCGTCTACCGCGTCGAGCCACAGCCGGACGCCGCCTATCTCCCACGGCTCGTAGAAGCTCTTTTGGGTGCCCACCTCCCGCTCCAGCCGGTGCGTCTCGCCGTCGATATCGATCGTGCACCAGAACCGGTACCGGGTGACGGCCGCGTTCTCCTCGACCTTCAGCTCCTTGAGCGTCGTCTCCATGATCTCGGCGCCCGTCTCCAGGACGGTGATTCTGCGCACCGATCCGTCGAGCAGCGTGAACTCCAGGACGTCTTTGGTAAACAGCTCCACCGCCGTCAGCGTATCCTTGGCCGTTCTCGGGACAATCATCGAATTCTATCCTATCGTTACGGTGATCTTGTGCAGTGCTCCGTCACCGGCGAACGGGATCTTCGCCGAGGTGACCTTCTCGCCGTCGAGGGTGATCCCCTTGACGCCGCTCTCGACGCCGTCCGGGTTCTCTATCCTTATCTCGTACTGCGCGCCGCGGATCCTGCGGCGGGCGGTGCACTTCTTCCAGTCCGCCGGGATACCGGGGGAGACGATGAATCCGTCATAGTCGACGCGCACGCCCATCATCGCCTCGGCGACCCCCTTCACCACCCAGCTGGGGGTGGAGGTGGTCCACATCCGATGGATACAGCCGAACTTCTCCTGAGAGGAGGGCCCCCGGTAGAAGTTGGGAAGCGCGAAGTCCGCCGCCTGGGTCACCTCCGGATCGTGGGTGTACGGCATCAGCATCCGGTACGTGTCGTACGCGTCGGTGCCCATGCCGGCCCGGCCCAGGGCATATATCAGGAACGCCGCGACGTGGGAGTAGACGGAGGCGTTCTCGCTCATCCCGGGTCCGACGAAGGAAAGACTTCCGATGTTCGGGTCGTATATCGTGTACGGCGTATCCATCAGCGCGTAGCCGTATTCGGTGAGCGTCAGCTCTTTCAGCGACTGAATCATCGTCTCGATCCGGTCAGGCGGGGCGGCGCCGCAGATGATCGCCCACGCCTGGACGATCGTGAAGATCCGGCCCTCCTTGTTCCTGGACGAGCCGACAGGGGTGCCGTTGTCGTCGAAGCCCATGATGTACCACTTGCCGTCCCACGCGCATTTGTTGACGGTGTCGCACAGCCGGTCCGCCAGCTTGTCGAGACGCAGTGCCCGGCTGCGATCCTTCTGCGCCTCCATCAGGGCGGCCATCTCCCGCAGGGCCAGGATGAAACAGAAGGTGAGCCAGACGCTCTCCCCCCGGCCCTTGGCGCCCATCCCGTTCAGGTTGTCGTTCCAGTCGCCGCCTCCCACGAGACTCAGCCCGTGCGGTCCCATCTCCGAGGTGCTTCTTTCCATGATAATGGTGAGCTTCTCGAGCAGCGTGGAATCTTTCGGGCTGTTCACGAATGACGATCGCTCCTTGAGGATACCGAAGTCGCCCGTCTCCCTCACGTAGAAACACGCCGCGAGCACCAGCCAGAACTTCAGGTCCGTCTGTGTCGACGTCCGGTCGGGCGCGTCGGACACCGACCATCCGCCGAGCGGCTGGCCGTCCAGGTGGATCGCTTCCGCGGCGCGGGTGATGATGCTCCGGGAGCGCTTCGGGTCTATCGGGAGGATCGCCATGGAGTCCTGAAGGACGTTGCGAAAGCCCTTGGCGAAGCACCGTATCGTGTTGGATACGCCCATGGTGTACACGTGCTTCACGATCCAGTGGTTGAACATCCCGCTGAACTGCCTGTCCGGAGTCTCCACGGAGAACGAGTCGTACACGCCGTCCCAGAATTCCCCGACCTTCGCGAACGCCTTTTCTATCTTCTTGCCGCCGAAGTACTTATCGGCGTACCCCTTGCGTTCGGAGGCATCCTTCGCCATGCCGACCATGAGATTAATCGTCTTCTCCTTGCCGGGCTGAAGCACGACTTTCTTCGAGAACGCGCCGACGGCGACCTCGTAGAGGGCGGAGCGGTCCGACGTCCTGCCTTCCTCGACCGCGATCGGGTCCGCCAGCGTCCGTCCCGGTCCGACGAAATCGGCCCGTCGGCAGTCGTATCCGGCCGGCTTGAAGTCGGCCGCGAAGAACGCGGTGTGGTACGCGCGCTCCCTGCCCCGGCGGTGCGCGCCGATTATCGAGTTCGTGTCCGCGTCGTACTCGCTCTTGGAACAGGCGGCGTATACCAGGTCGTCCATGTGCACCCGCGCGTTGTCCACCACCCATTCGATGAACGGGAAGGCGATGATGCTGCGTTTCTTCTTGGACGTATTCCGTATCGCCACCGTCCATATCTCGATTGGGTCGTCCACCGGAACGAACACCCGGAGCACCGCCTCGATGCCCTTCCGTTTCGACGTGATGATGCTGTAGCCCCTGCCGTGCCGGCACTCGAAGCTGTCCGCCTTGGCCCGCACCGGCTGCCAGTTCAGCGCCCAGTAGTCGCCGGTGTCGTTGTCGCGCAGGTAGACGTACCTGCCGGACTGGTCGTACCTTCGTATGTAGTAGTTGACCAGCGTGTGCCGGTCGTCGCCGGCCACCGCGAAGCCGCTTCCGCACTGGGAGAACAGCACCCCGTACTCCCGGTTGCCGAAATGGTTCTGCCACGGCCGGATCGTGTCCGGCCGGGTGACGATGTACTCCGTGAAGTCCTTCGAAAAGTGTCCGTATTTCATTTCACCCTCTTCAATACATTCAGGTAATCCAAAAGCGTCAGATTCACGTGATACAGCGGGTCTCCCTCCGGGATCGCCGGCGGCTTGTCTATCACCTCGCCGGTCTCGCCGCTTCTCGTCTGGTACGGGAACAGCATCAGGTCCTTGTTGAGATACTTCGTGAAGTACGCGTTGTGGCAGATGCGCACCGCTTCCAGGCACTGCTTCCGCACCGACTCGTCCTTCGCCACCTCGTACGCCCGGATCCCGGCCCGCATCGTCTCCGGCAGGTTCCACCACGGCAGGTCGTTGTCGAGGACCTCGCCGGTCTTCGCGTTCACCAGCTTGTACATGCCGTCGTGCTTCTTGTTCCATCCCAGCTCGGTGCTCTTCACCAGGAGCCGGGGGAATTCCACGGCGCATCGTTCCAGGAGGGCCCGGCGTGACTCCGTCATCGTGTCCGACTCCATCAGCTCCAGACAGAGAAGGCCCAGGCCCACCAGCTCGTTGGCGTGGCCCGGATCCAGCAGGTCCAGCCGTTCCGTCCCGGTCGGGTCCGTGTACTCGGCGAACACCGCGGTTTCCGGGTCGTAATGATGGTCGAGTATGTATTCGATGAACTCCTCGGCAGCGTCGAGTGCCTGCGCCCGCATCCCGGGCTCCGTCCCTTTCCGGGCCATGAGCGCGAGCGCGGCCAGCATGATCATCCTGCCGCCGTGGCTGATTCTCTCCCGGTCCAGCGGCCCTCTGTCGCCGCCGATACGGTTCTCTCCGGCGAAACGGACCAATTCCTTGGCCATCTCGTAGCCCCGGGACACGTTGTTCCTGGAGCCCTCCGCGATGATACCCTTGGCGCAGAATATATGGCCGAACGTCTTCGCGTTCGCGGCCGCCTCGATCCTGTTGCCGGCCGCGTCCACCGGCCTGAAGGACCTGTCCGTTATGAAAGGACACCCGCCCTCGTTTCGTTTCATCATCGCTATGATGGCGGCGGTCATGCTGTCGATCATCTTCTCGAACGCCGACCGTGTCTTGTGCTTCTCCGCGCCCGTCAGGCCGGGGAGGGAGTCGATGACGGGCAGGTGGGCGACCAGCGCCTCGCTGCCGCGTCCCAGCACCCACGAGTACAGGATCTCGTACTTCTCCTCGGGAAACTCCTTGCCGGTGTTGGGGTTGAATTTGGTGTCCATGTAGGGGAACTCCGGCCGCACGTCGTTTCGCCTGACGAAGAGACGTATCCCCGGCTCGATCACCGTATTCATGATGAAACGGACATATTCGTCGGAAGTGAGCCGGCCGATGTCCGGAGTATCGATCAGAAAGGGGCTGTAGTCCGAATAATCCTTGAGCATGTTCCTATCCTTTCGTGAACCGCTGGAGTATCGGGTATAGTATCGGTGCGCCGGGACCGGGTCAAGATGAGCGCAGTATCCAGACCGCCATCTCGCCGACGCGCCTGTTCGCCCACGTCGCGAACGGGACGGCCTTGATATTCACGGCAGTGCGCTTCGCTTTCCCCCGGTCGTAGAGCCCGCCCTTCCATTCGCGGCGATATGCCTTTCCGGTGACGGTACATACCCCACCCAGTAATCTCGGGTCGTACTTCGCCCGAAGCCCGGATTTGTTGAGGACCAGGTCCTGCAGGTCCCTGCCGTTGTCCGCCTCCTCCAGGCAGTAGACGACCGGTCCCCTCTGTATCGCCACGCGTCCCGCATTCGCGCGCACGCCGGGATGCGCTTCGACCAGCTCCACCGGCATGGGAAGCGTCAGCTCGACACGGTCGCCCTTCTTCCATGTCCGCTTGATGCGCGCGTAGCCCTTGCGGACGGGAGGGCGGACCGTTCTGCCGTTCACCTTCAGCGCTGCCTTCCGGCACCAGCCCGGGATGCGAAGCGCCAGAGGGAATGACGCCGCTCGCGCGGGCGAGACCTTCACGACCACCTTCTCCTTCCATGGATACCCCGTCTCCTGCTCCAGCGTGATCGTCTGGCTTCCGATGTCTATCGCGGCCCTGCCTGCCGCGTACAGGTGTATCCACGCCTCGTTTCTTCTCTTTCCATATATGTATTCTCCGAGTGACGCGTAGAGCCGGGCGATGTTCGGCGGACAGCACGAGCATCCGAACCATTCCTTGCGGGCCGGGTCCCCGCTTCGCCGGAAGTAACGGTAGTAGCGCACCGCGTCAGGATGCACCGCGAGCGGGTTTTCGTAGAAGAATCCCCGGCCGTCCAGGGACACTCCGCTCGGCACGTTGTTATACAGCGCACGCTCCATCACGTCCGCGTAACATCCGTCGGGGTCTATCTGCAGCATGCGATGTGCCCAGAACACCAGGCCGATCGCCGCGCAGGTTTCCGCGTACGCCTCCTCGTTGGGCAGGTCGTAGTCGAACGTGAAGCGCTCGCCGTTTCTCGTGCTTCCTATGCCGCCGGTGACGTACATGCGCTTCCCCGTAACGTTCTTCCACAGCCGCCTGCAGGCCTCGAGCAGCGTTTTGTCGCCCGTTTCTCCTGCGACGTCGGCCATGCCCGCGTAGAGATACATAGCGCGGACCGCGTGTCCCTCGGCCGTATCCTGTTTTCGCACCGGCGTGTGCGCCTGGTGATGCCGGTAATCCGTCCCCCGGTATTCGGACGGAGCGGCGCCGCGGGCCTTCGCCTCCAGGTCGAAGTAGTGGGGGCGCTTCCCGCGCTCGTTCACGAAGAACTCGGCCAGGTCCAGGTAGCTCTTTCTCCCCGTCGCCCGGTACAGCTTGACGAGCGCCAGCTCTATCTCCTGATGTCCGGGATAGCCGCGCTTCTGATCCTTCTTCGGGCCGAACGTCCGCGCTATGTGATTGGCGTACCGGCACATGATGTCGAAGAACTTCCGCTTTCCCGTCGCCTGGTAATAGGCCGCGGCCGCCTCCATCAGGTGCCCGGCGCAGTACAATTCGTGCCTGTCCCGCAGGTTCGTCCACCGGTTCTGGGGCTCCACCAGGATGTAATGAGAGTTGAGATATCCATCCGCCATCTGGACCTTCTCCATCGCGTTCACCACGTCGTCGACCTTCTTCTCGAGCGACCGGTTCGGATGCAGGGCCAGGTCGTACGCCGCCGCCTCGATCCACTTGGCGACGTCCGAGTCCCAGAATATGTGGGGCTGTTTCGGCTTCCCCGGTTTCCACTTCCACGCGTCCAGCTGGCCGGTCCTCTTGCACTGGACATACTCGGCCGGGATGGTCTTCTTCCGGTTCGTTTCGATCCGCGGGGACCAGAAGAAATCGGTGAGGGACACGTGGGCGAACGGAACCGGCTCCAGGCGGCGAAGCGCTTTGCGTTTCATGACTCGTCCTGTCCTACCACCCGAATGCCGAATAGTATGGACCGATCCGCCCTGCCAGTTTATACAGCGCGATCGCGCTGTACGCCGTCGTCCTCTGCACCACGAAGTCGGTGCGCTTCGCCCCTCTAAAGTACCACTTGGGATGCTCGTCCTCGCCGCGGAACCCGCCGAGCGCGTTCCTGTCCTTTGATTTCAGCACCTGGTACGGCATGAATATCTTCGCGAGCCGCTCGGCCCCGTCGCGATACCTCTTCTTCCTCGTGAGCTTGTACATATCCATCAGGAAGATCGCCTGGATGCCGGGCGCGGAAAAGCGGGTGATGTCGTCGATATGGCCGCACTGGTAGTCGGCGTAGTTCGTCGCGACCTCCAGGTACTTTCGTTTCTTCGTCGCCTGGTACGCGCACACGAGCGCCACGCCGCAGCCGTCGTCGTTCTCGATCGGCTCTCCCTTGTTGCCGTGGTGGCCGGTGGTGACGCGCGAGACAAGTGTCCCCTTCCTCTCATCGTAGAACGCCTTGATCAATGTGTCGGTCAGCGTGAGCGCCAGACGGAGCCACTTCTTTTCTTTCGTCAGCCGGTAGTACCGGTACAGGATAGCGGCGGTGCCGCCCTGGAACTCCGCGTCCGTGAAGATCTTCTTCCCGTCGAATCGTATCGAGCCCCACGGCCACGGACCGGGATAGCCCTTCACCTTACGGATGCACTCCCGGGCGTAGAAATTCCAGAACAGCTCCAGCCGGTAGCGGTACTCCCTGTCGCCGGTGGTTCTCGCCAGGAACGCGAGGCCGTCGGCCACCTCGGAGGCGTCGCGCGGGAAGCCGTACCCGGAGTGGGGGGTCTCCTCCCGGAAGATACCGAAATAGGATTTCCGTTTGTCGAGTACCTGCAGGTGCTTCATGTATTCCCCGGCGCGGATCGCCGATTCCAGATACTTCTTCTGCTTCGTCACCTCGTATGCCTGAAGCAGCACCATCACGCCGCGGGCGCACGACCAGCCGATACCCGGACACTTCGTCTTCGACGGCACGTGATAGTTGTAGAAGAACCGGCCGTGGTTAGCGTCGTTCACCGGCTCCTTCTCGATCGTCTGGTGATTCACGTACCAGTCGGCCGCGCGGAGCGCCCTGGACAAATACAACTTCCTGCTCATGACGGACATCCTTTCGATATGGTTTGACGACGTATTGAGTATAGCAGACCGGTCGGAAATGCCAATACCATAGCGAAGAGCCTATCTGCCCTTTCTGTCGTTGTCCGTATCCAGCCCGGTCCTCTGCTGACCGAGGGTCGGGTTCCAGCCGGAGTTGCCGTACGGCATCTGGCTGGAGGACTTCTGCCAGTCGCCTCCCGGCATGCGGACGGTGCCGCCCGATGCTCCGTTGAACGGGTCCACCTGATGCATGTCTGCGTGCCCGTCCAGATGGATGACGTTGTAGGGGAACGTGAAGCCGGGCACGTTCTCGGGCACCTTGTGACACAGGGAGCTCGCCATGTCGGAGGCGATCCAGCATAGAGGATACGATGACGCCCTGAGCCGACGTTTCTTGGAGAGCACGCGCAGGTCGCATTCGTACCCCTTGGTATTGTCCGATATGTCGTATGGCCGGGGATGCCCGGACGCGAATATCTCGTAGCCGATCCTCTGAGAGTGGAAGTTGCCCGGACCGGGATTGCTGCCGTCCAGATAGAATGCCTTGTCCAGCCGGTCCGGCACGTGTCTCAGCGACGTGTGATCGTACACGTACTGCCCGGGCTTCGGGTTCAGGTGGTACGTCCATCCGGGGCAGTAGAACACCCGGTAGTCCGAGAGGTACTTTCCCGGCGGCTTCTTGGTCGCGGTTGAAAAGGGCGCCGGAGTGCACAATCCCCAGATCTGATCCAGGTACTCCCTCATCTGGGAGTAGGCGTCCACCCAGCGGGTGTTTCCCCACCGGCAGGATCTCGACGGGAAGTTGTCGGAACCCGGGGCGTAGGGGAGCTGTCCCTTGTTGTCGCTGCCAGCCACCAGGTGGGCGATGCCTATCTGCCGGAGCCGGTTCAGGCACAGCACCACGCGGGCCCGTTCCTTCATGGTGACCATGGACGGCATGATGATCGCCGCCAACAGAGTGATGATGCCGATCACCACCAGAAGCTCGACGAGGGTAAAACCGTGCCTTGCGGGTGCCTTTCTGCGGTTCATAACCGGTATTTTACCGGCCCTGCTCGTTCCCGTCCATATCCGAAACTTCGTCAGGGTGTACCGGGCATCGTCCGTACGACATTCGTGCCGCAGCGGGCGCCGCCCCAGGAGCGATGCAGGCTGTTCCAGCCGTCGAGAATGTGGATTCTGGCGCCGCTCGTCTTGAGGGTATTCACCCAGTTTTTGAGAAAGATATCACTTTCGTCGTCGGAAGAATCGCGCCGGGGACCGAAGGGCCGGAGGAGGGCGATGTCGTTATTGATGAAAACGAGGTTGATCGGATTGGGGGTGAGATACGCTGCGTTCCCGCCCTTCTCGTTCGCCGACATTATGACGGGCAGGCGGAGGATATGCTCTTCGGCGATTCCCAGCGCGCCGGACAGGATTCGGGACACGCCTCCGCGGCCGAACAGCTTTTTCGAGAATGCCTTTACGTGCTTCTTCAGGAAGGGATCCGCGGCGAACTCGCCGGCCGTGATGACGGCGGGGAACTCATCGCCGCGTCCGTCGAGCCACATCTTGGAGCTCTCGACGACAACGTAGCGGCTGGTGGAATCCGGCACCTGGAACCAGATCGGCATCGAGTCGCAGATGCCTTCGCGTGCGTATCGTATCGCCAGTGATACGCTCGGACCTCTGGACAGCCACACATTGTCTATGACCGCACGGCTGCCTTCGACTCTGCGGACAAGGGCGGTCTGTCCGGCGCCGGTGCCGAAGTAGATGCGCAGGTATTTCCAGGTGCCTTTGCCGAGAACGCCTGACGTATCTTCGATGTACCGGGTGCCCGCCTTCTGTACGAGGCCGGCGGCCTCCTTGCCGCCGTTGTGGAAGAGCACCCGTTCGGACGGGACGGAAGCGAGCAGGCGAAGACCGGCCTCGGGGTCAGGGAGGACGATGGAGAAGCTGTTCCTGCGCGGGATGAACGAGACGACTTCGTCCACGTGTCCGACCCGGAGCCAAGAGGTGTCTATCTCGACGAGCCGGCCGCGCGAATCCGCCTGGACACGCTGGGCGCGAAAGAAGTCCTTGAGCGCTCTCTGCATCCCGCGTCCGACGACGATCCGGCCGTCAGGGAAGTCGGGAAGAATGGGCGGGGTAACGATGAGGTTGCCGCCGTCATCGAAGCGCCTGTCCGGTTCCCCGCGTGGTGCGCCCGTCTTCAGGATGCTCCATTTCTGTTTCTCGAAGTGCTTCGTTCCCCATTCGTCGAGCGTCCTCTCGCCGGGCATCCGAAGTATCGTTGTCTTCCCGGCAACGGAGCCGGGCATCCATTCGTCCCGGGTCCATACGTAGAACAGCGCTTCCGTCGGTCTGCCGTCCGGACCGAATGCGGGAACGGGGACGACGGATTCAGGCCGGACGCCCTTGATACCGGCGAGCTTCTCCGCCCAGCCGTCGGACTCACAGGCGAGGATGTTTCGAACGGGGGCGGTGGGGGGAGGCACGATGAACGGTGCGGGAAGCTCCGAGACGCGCCTCCCGGCGGTATGGATCGCGCACGAGGCCGCAGCACACGCGAGGAGCGCGGCGCAGAAGACTCTACACGTAAGGCCAGACACCGTTATTTGACTTCGACCTCGACGACGTTGGACATCGGGCTCCGGTTGGGCGCGTCGTCCTCGCTCCGCATCGCGAAGGAGAGCTTCTTGCCGGCCGGGAGTCCTTCGAGGGTCATCTTCTCCTTCGCGCCGGCCTTCCCGGGTTTCGGCTCGCCGAGGACGTTCGTCGCCATGTTCCAGTACGTAACGTTGCGCCAGTCGTTGCGCCAGTCCTCTCCGGTGAAGGGGTAGTCCTTGATCGTTCGATCGGCGTACTTCACCTGGTAGAGTGCGACCTTCCCGCCGCCCTCGTCGGCCGGCGCGGTCCAGCTGAGCTCCACCTTGCCCTCGCCGAGCGCCTTCGCCGCGAGATCGGCGACCGGCGTGGGTCCCTGCTCGTCCTTCCGTGGATTTGCGCACACCCCGCTCGTCAGGGCGCAGGGCGAGACCCAGTCGCCCTTGGTGTTCCATTCGATGCTCGCGTATCCCTGGACCTCGTTGTCGGGCGCCTTGGGGAGCGTCCAGTAGTCCCGGTTGCGTCCCTGGACCAGGACCTCCATCGCCATGTCGCGGAACTGCTTGCCGCCGCCGAGAACGTACGTGTACGCGATCGCATCCGGCCACCACCTGGTGTACCAGCCGTTCATCGCGACCTTCTCGCGCGGCTCCGCCCACTTGCCGCCCTTCCAGATGGGGACGTATCCGGGAATGGGGAAGTCCACGTAGAAGTAGTAGTACATCTGCTTGAGGTGCTTGTCGTATGCCCAGTTGAGACCGAACTGCGCCTCCGCGATCGCGTAGTCCTTCGCGTCCTCCGCCGCGAGCTGCGCCGCCGGATCGTCCACCTTGGACAGCAGGACCGCCGCCATGTAGTTGCCCCGCGCTTCCATGGCCTCCGGCCAGGTGCCGACACAGCGCGGGTGCCAGTCCCCGTACTTTGGGTGGCGGCACATCCCGTTGCCAGCCTTCGTGCCGTCGACGATCTCGGTGCCTTCCTTTTCCAGCAGCGCGATCGCGTCCGGACTGCCTCCCTTTGCCTTCTTGTACTCCTTGAGCTTGTCCTTTGTCTTCGTGGACATGATAACGTGATTGGTGAATCCTCGCGGGTCGCGGCAGACGTAGGGCACGGTCTTGGTGGCGACGTTGACGCAGTGGATCAGCGCGTCCTGCCATTCCTTGGTCCGCGCTATCTCATACGCCCGCGCGACGATGACGTATTCCCGCGCGAAGGAGCGCGAGCCCCACCAGCTGAACATCGCGCCCGGCTTCGTCTTCGAATATGACCCGTAGTCGGCGTTCGCGGTCTCGGCCCCTTCGAACCCCGCCTCGAGCGCGTCTATGTTACCGGTGAGGAGCCCGTAGTTGAAGACGCCGCTGTAGGCGTGACAGCCGCACCACCTGCCGCCCACCCATTTGCCTATGTTCCTGCCGCCTTCCTTGCCCTTGATGTAATCGTCGGTGCGCCAGTAGTAGCGGGAGCGGTAGAAGCGTGACCACGCGGCGGCGCGGTCGAGGAAGCCGCGCTGTCCGGTTTGGACGTATCGTACGGTGAGACCCCGCATCTGGTCCGCCTCGCTCGTGGCGTGGGTGTCGAGCCAGCCTTTGTATAACTCGGGGTACGGCTTCTCGTTCGGCATCTTCTTGGGATTGCCCGTCGCCCCCCCGAGCTTGTAGTTCTTGTACGCTTGCGTCTCGTCCTCGAGCGATCCGAAGCCCCAGCCGACGCCGAAGCTGTCGTACCTGGCGATATGCGAGCACGCCGCCAGCGCGTGAAGCGGCTCGCGCAGCGCCTCCGGGGTCTGCGCCTTGCTGAACACCAGGTCGATCTCGGTCGTCTTGTGGGCGCCCTCCGGGAGGCCGACCTCGCCGCTGTCCCCCATGCCCATCTGGACGACCAGCTCTCCCTCCTCCGCGGCGGCCTTGTGAGTGGGCGTCCCGGGCCCGCCGTGGCGGATGAAGACGAGCACGTCGGCCGCGCCGGTGAACGATACCCACCCCCACGCGGCTGCATCCTTGGCGCGTTTCTTGGGAGCTTCACCTTTCCCTCCCGCGTCGAGGGTCCCCGCAACGCCCAGGTGCAGCTTGGGAGCGCCCACCTTTATGTTCTTCACTCCCTTGCCGCCGTTCCTCAGGTTATGGTCGAGATGAATCGTCGACTCGCCGGCGTTCAGCGTTATCGCCATCGCCCAGGTCGGAGTCTTCTGGTCGCCGTACGTGCCCTTCATGTAGATCGTGGTGCGGACCGGGCCCTTGTATCTGTACTCGAAGTGGGTGAGCGTGCAGGGTCCGCCCTTGCCGTTCGCGGTGAGTGCCGCCTTCGCCGCCTTGAAGACCTCCTTGCCCTTGTACGTCACCGACTCGAAGCCGTTGAAGTTTCCCTTGTCGATGGTGAACGACACGATGCCGTTCGAGACCTCGACGGTGTCGCCGGACTCCTTGATGACCACCGGGTTCTTCGGCTTCGCGCTTCCCTTCTTGTCCTTGAGGACGTAGGAGAGCTTTTTGTTTCCTTCCGTGGTGACGGGGAAGCTCACGAGCGCCCAGTTCATGGAGCCGTCCGGAAACTTCGTGATGGGGGAGACCTGAACCGGGACCTCCTTATCGCTCTCGAAGAGGCTGAACGCTTCCGGGTCCTTGTGTGCGCCCTTCGGAAGCGGGATGCCGCCGGAGACCACCTCGTCCGTGCGCGCGGCACCGACCGGCTCTTCCACCGAGATCGGTACCTCGAGTGCGAGAGCCACGGCCGACAGCAGGAAAACCAGAGAAACGCTCAGAAGTACAGAAGACCGCATAGGAGAACCCCTTTCTTCAGAGACGTACACACACGTTCGAATCTCATACGGATTGACGAAACGTCAGGCATCGAGACCTGACGCCGTTACTTCACCTCGACCTTACAGGCGTTGGAAACCGCGCTCCAGTTCGGCTCGCCGTCCTCGCTCCGCACGGTGAAGTACAGCGTCTTGCCGGCCGGGAGGCCTTCCAGCGTCATCTTCTCCTTGGCGCCGGCCTTGCCCGGTTTCGGTTCGCCGAGAACGTTCTTTGCCATATTCCAGTAGGTGACCGTGCCCTTCTCCTTGATGTAGTCGATGTCCAGGAAGTCCTTGATGGGCTGTTCCGCCCACTTCACCCAGTAGCGGGAGACCGTGCCGCCGCCCTCGTCGGCGGGCGCGGTCCACGACAGCTCTACCTTGCCTCCGCCGGATGACTTCCCGGCGAGATCGGCAACGGCCTTCGGAGGCTTGGCGTCCTTGCGCGGGTGTGCGCCCACGCCGATGGCGAGCGCGGTCGGGCTTATCCAGTCGCCTTTGGTGTTGGTCGAGATCCAAGCGTACTTCGGCGCCTCACCTTTGGTGAGCCTGGTGGGCTGCACGTACACGCGGCCCATGCCCGCCCAGTATATATCGTACATCGTCTTCTTGAACCGTTCGTCGCCGGTCAGGAGATACCCCTGCGCCATCGTGTTGGGCCACCACTTGGTATACCAGCTGTCAGTCTTGAACTTCTGGCCCGGTTCGCCCTGCCAGATCGGCACGTAGTCCGGGATCGGATAGTCGATCATGATGTAATAGTAGACCGCTCCCTGTTCCCTGCTGTAGGCGTACTTCTCGCCGAAGCAGGCGATGGAGATCGCCATGTCCTTCACGTCCTCGGCCACGAGCTGCGCGGCGGGGTCGGGATCGTCCTTGAGCGCCTCCCAGGTCTGGTAGTTCGCCCACGACAGCATCGCCGCCGGCCACGTGCCGGCGCACTTCGGCAGATACTCTCCGTACACCGGATGCTTCACCAGCTTGCCGGACACGTCGATCTTCTGCTCCTCGATCATCTTCGGCACCGCGGGGCTGTGCTTGGATTTGCCCTTGGCGTTTCCCACAGACGACATCGAGCGGCCGTACGTGAACCCGCGTTGATCGCGCATAGGAGTCTTGAGGGCCATCTGTGCGAAGTGCATAATCGCGCTCTTCCACTGCTCGTCCCGCGCCACATCGTACGCACGCGCGACGATACAATAGCATCTCGAGAAGGCACGGCAGCCGTAGGAGCTGTAGCTCGCGCCGGGCTTCTTGCCCGAGTACTGGCCGAACCAGCCGGTGTTGCCGAATTCGGCGCCGTCGAAGGCCGCCTCGAGCGCGTCGATATCGCCGGTGAGCAGGGCGTAGTTGAAAAGCCCCGACACGTAGAAGTGGCACCCTTCCGTGCAGCACCGGCCCTTGCCCCATTTGGACGTCTTGTATGTCATGTCCTTGCCGTAGATCAGGTCGTCCGACCGGTACAGGAAGTACGTCTGCCAGTAGCGGGCCCAGGCGTGCGCCCGGTCCAGGAAGCCGCGCTGGCCGGTACGGACGTAGCCGACCGTCAGCCCGCGCATCTGGTCGCATTCGCTGGTGCCGTGCGCGTCGAACCACGACTTGTAGATGTTGGGATTCGGCTTCTCGTGCGGGAACTTCTTGGGGTTGTCGAAGCCGGTCCAGCCGGCGTTCTTGTAGGCCGCGGTCTCGTCTTCGAGCGACCCGAATCCGCGTCCGACGCCCATGCCGTCGTGTTCCGAATACCACGCCGACGGGGCGACCGCGTGCAGCGGCTCGCAGAGCGCCTCGGGTGTCGCGGTTTTGCCGAAGACGATGTCTATTTCGGACAGCTTGTGCGCGCCGTAATTTATCTCGAAATCTCCGGCGCCCATTCCCATGTGCACCGCAAGCTCGCCGTCGGCCACCTCCGCCTTGTGGAGCGGCTTTCCCGGACCGCCGCAGCGAATGAATACCAGCACGTCGGCGGCGCCGGAGAATGCCTGGCATCCCCACGCGGGGCTGCCCTTCCCACCGGCGGCTCCCTCCTTGTGTTCGCCCGCCTCGAGGGTGCCGGCAACTCCCAGGCACAGCTTCGCGCCCTTCACCTGGACCTTGCCCGCGCCCTTCCCTCCGTTTCTCAGGTTGTGGTCGATGTGAATCGCGGACTCGTCCGCGTTCAGGGTGACAGCCATCGCCCATGTCGGGGCCTTCTGATCGCCGTAGGTTCCCTTCATATAGATGGTGGTGCGGACCGGGCCCTTGTAGCGATACTCGAAGTGGGTCGGCTTGCCGCCTCCCTGATCGTTCGCGGCGAGTCCCGCCTTGGCGGCCTTGAAGACCTCCTTGCCCTTGTACGTGACGGATTCGAAGCCGTTGAAGTTGCCCTTATTGATCTTGAAGGAGACGATGCCGTTCGAGACCTCGACGACGTCGCCCGATTCCTTGACGACCACCGGGTTCTTCGGCTTCGCTTTTCCGACGCTGTCGTCCTTCAGCGTGTAGGTCTTCTTCGACTTGGCGTCCGCCTTCACCGGGAAGCTTACCAGCACCCAGTGGAGCGACCCGTCCGGGTACTTCACGATGGGTGAAAGCTGAACCGGCACCTCAGTGCCGCCGTCGAACAGGCTGAATGCGGCCGGGTCCTTGTACGTTCCCTGCGGGAGGGGGATGCCTCCCGAAACCGTCTCGACGGCGCGCGCGGCGCCTATCGGCTCCTCGACGGTGAGCGTCACCTCGAGCGCCGACGCGGACAGGGCCATACCCATTGCAAAAGCCAGGGACAGACAAATAACGGAACGCATGACGGGACCTCCTCTCCAACACGTCCGGATTGAAAGAACCAATTGCTCCTGTCTGGAACGCCTATTGTACCTCAGGCGGAGGTCATTGCAAGGGAATGACGCCGGGAGAATCCTTGACAACGGCCGGGCGCGGAGATATGACACCGGCATCCGGCAAATCCAATTCATGCAGGAGGATGCGTAATGGCTTCTTTCCCGTTCCTGGTGATACGGCTGTGGCCGTCCCAGCACGAGAGCGACGAGGTATTCGATCCGATCCTCGATGCGCTGGTCCGCTATCGGCCCGCCTGCGACGAGGTCTGGTTCGCGACGGAGCACGCCTTCCCGACGCTCGAGGAGCACCGGGTATCCGCGGAACGTATGGCGCGCGCCGCGGAGAAGACGCGGGCGGCGGGTATCCTTCCCGGCATCCAGATCGCCAACACGCTCGGACACAGCGACCGGCCGATGTACTCGTCCGAGGGCGGCACGTATCCCGGCATCGTCGGGCACGACGGCACGATCGCGAAGTCGTGCTGGTGTCCCCGGTCGCCCGGCCTGCATGAATACGTGCGCGAAATGATGAAGGCGTACGCCGCGTGGCAGCCGTCCTCGGTGTGGATAGACGACGATCTTCGGATGCAGAACCATTCGCCGGTGAGGTACGGGTGCTTCTGCGAGGCCTGTCTCTCCGCGTTTTCGAAGGAAACGGATCGAACCTGGGACAGGGAGACGCTCGTCGAGGCGCTGAACGCGCCGGAGGACGGCAGCGTGCGCACCGCTTGGGTGAAATTCGGCGGCGCGGGCCTCGCGGCGCTCGCGGGCGCGATTGCCGAAACGGTGCACGAAGTCGCGCCGGAGTGCCGGATGGCGTTTCAGCACTGCGGCCTGGAGTGGAATATATATGGAGGAACGGACTGGACGGGCGTGTTCCAGGCCATGCATCGGGTCACGGGTGCGCCCGTGGGGAGCCGACCCGGCCACGGGTTCTACGCGGACCACCGTCCGCGGGAGGTGCTTGAGAAGGGGTTCGTGATAGGCCGGCAGGCGGCGCACGTGCCGGACTGCGTGGACGCGATCACCGCGGAGGTGGAGAACTATCCTCACGTCGCACTGGGCAAGACGCCGCACGGCACCGTGATGGAGTCGTCACTGGACCTTGCGCTTGGCTGCAACAGTCTTTCGTACGCGATCATCTGCTGGGGGTACGAGTCGATGGCCTGGTACGAGAACATGCTGGAGAGGATCGCGGCGTACCGTCCGTTCTGGGAGGAGTACGTCGCGGCGAATGAGGATACCGCCCCGGGAGGGCTCGAGATCGCGTTCGGTGCGAACCACGCGCGGCGTTCGATGCGTTCCGGCGAACAGCCGTTCGCGTGGGCCCACGTGAACTTCAACGAGATATACCAGCTCGCCTGCATCGGCCTGCCTCTCTGTGTCGGACCCCAGGGGGCGTGCGGCAGCGTGCTCCACGCCAGAGCGGTGCCGGGACTCTCCGATGAGGAACTGGAGAAGGTGCTTTCCGGGGGCGTCCTGATGGACGGCGCCGCCGCGCTTCTCGTTCAGGAGCGGGGGATGGGGAACCTGCTCGGCATGGAAGTGAAGGAGTGGGACCGGCAGGACTGCGTCGAACGCTTTTCGGACAACCCCGTCAATGGAAGCGCCAGGGGACATTCCTGGGCGGTGACCCTCAGGGCCGTGCGACCGTTTATCATCGACGGCGTCCGGTCCGGCGGCCACGTGCTGGGCCGGTACGAGGACCGTCACGGCGACAAGGCGGGCATCGCGAGCGCCGCGGCCGAGAACGAACGAAGGGGTCGCGTCGCCGTCCTCGGTTACGACGCGTGGGAGCACGTCGCCAGCGCCGCGCTGCGAACCCGGCTCCTGGGTGCGGCGGACTGGGTCTCGGGCGGAACGCTGCCAGCGATCGTTCAGGAGCCGGCGCAGGTGGTTGCCGTGCCTCGGGTTACACCGGACGGCGCGCTTCGAAGTATCTTCCTTTTAAACGCTTCGATCGACGCGTCACCCGTCCTCACGCTCCGCCTTCGTGGGGTGTCGGGAAAGAACGCCGGCTGGCTGACGCCCGATCAGGCGGAGGCGGTGGTGGGTCTCAAGATGGGTCCGGATGAAGCCGTCGGCCGGATACCGTCTATGCCGCCCTGGTCGGTCGGCGTATTGATCATGCGGTAGGGGCGGCTACTTCTGCCCCTTGTTCCTGTCGAAGGCGTCTTCCCACATCGTCTCATGGATGCGGGAGGTGCCGGCTCCTGTGAACTTCCACCCGTACACCCCGCCGACGCTGTTGGTGGTGTGCCACTTGGTGGAGTCTATTCTCGTGTCCTTCCACATAGAGTCGTCCACGTGACCGTCCAGGTGGACCACGTTGAATCGGAACTCACCGGCCAGTGTCTGCCTCGCGCCGAAGTGACTCGGGCACCGCTCCTGGCCTCCGGACGTGTACGGCGGAACGTCGGAGGCAAGCCACACGGACCCCGGGTGAGACGTGGTGGGGTACGTGTTGTTCGTTGTCCAGCGGTGAGGAGACTCGATGGCGCCGGCACTGCCGGGGCTTGCCCGATTGCCGGTGGGGGTGAGCTTCGTGACGAGCACGTCCGTCTGTGTATTATTCTCGAGCCACTTATCACAGCCGGTACTCAAGAGAAACACCGTGTAACCGAAGTCGGCCTGGCTGCGAGTCATGTAGTCTCGATCTATCTCGTTGCCCATCCATCTGGTCGTGGCATACTGCCAGTCTCGTACCTTTACGATCGGGCACCACAGGATCTCTACCGGGAGATACTTCCCGGGCAGCCTCGGCTCACCGATGTACTTGTTGTTTTCGTTCCATCCCGCCCCCTGGGTCACTCCGTACCAGTCGATGTGGAGGACCTTCGTGTGATAGAGCTGTTTCACGAGCTCACGGGCCCCCTCGTTTCTCATGAGGGGCGGCAGCTCGCTCATCACGCGGAGCTCGTCGCTTATCGCTCCCCACTTGCTGCACCGCCAGTATGCCTCGGGCAGCCGGCCCCGGTTGTCGCCGCAGTAGATAGTCAGCCCGATGCCGATCTGTCGCAGGTTGTTCTTGCAGGTGGTGAAGTACGCGTACTCCCGTGCGCGTGACAGGCCGGGCAGCAGGAACGAGGCGAGCAGGGCGATGATCGATACGACCACCAGCAGCTCGACCAGCGTGAACGCGTTTCTTTCCCGCGTTACCCGCCTATTTCTTTCCATCCTTCTTCTTCGCCTTCTTCTTGCCCATGCCCCGCCCGTGCACCTGGATGTAGCAGCCGTAGCTGCGGAGTTTCTTTCCGGTGTCCCGGTCGGTGCTCCTATCGTAGGAGACCTGAAGGCGGGTCTCCTCGCTTTCGTATTTCAGCAGGTCCTTCAGGTGCGAGAGAACGGAATCGACGAACGCCCGCGACCCGGTGATGCGTATGCCGTCCTCGGCGAACGTGGTGCCCTTGTGCGTATACGGGATGGGCTTCAGTCGGAGCTTCTGGTCCTTGCGCAGCCCCTTCCAGTACTTCACGAACTTGTCCTTCTTCATCGCGTCCTCCCTATGGTCCGGAAATCGGCGCCACCGCCTCCTCGTGATAATTCAATTGTAGCACCGTCAGGCGCTCGCCCCAATCGTCCATCACGAGGTAATTATCCGTTCCCGAGACGAATCTCACCAGGTTCAACGCGATATTATCGCCCCCGACGGGAATGCGGCTCTTCGCGCCGTTTCCGCTGTCGAAGTTACCGTATTTCCCGATATGCATTATCAGGTTGCCGTTGGCGTCCAGGACGCCTATCGAATGCCTGTACGTTTCCGGCACGAACGATCGCTTGTGCCAGTCGAGGTACGGCCTGGACGACGGGCAGCTGCAGCCGGAGGCTATCATCAAAGGCGACATGCCCGCATAGATCCACTCCGCGCCCTCGATCCAGGCCTGGCCCTTGTATCCCCGCGAGCCGGCGATATCCGTCCGACTCTCAGGGAGCGGATCGAGGGGAATTTTCGCCTCCTTGAGCAGTACCCTCACCTTCTCGGGCTTCACCTTGGCGTAGATTCCCGTTCGGGGCCGGGCGTTTCCCGGCACGCCCGCTCCGGGTGACGGGCGGGGCTTCGTGCCGTAGTTCCCTCCCCGATTATCCAGGAACGGCTTTCCTTCGACCAGCTTGGTACTCGTCTGTCCGAAGTAGACGAACCCGTCCTCGTCCATCTGCACTCCCCCGATAGAGTGCGGCGCGATGGCGGCGCACTCGGCACGAAGCTCCCCGGATGATTCGTAGGTCCACACGGTCGCTCCGGAGATGGGAAGACCCGGGCGGCGCTTGATGGAGTAGACGATTTCGCCTTCCTTCTCCTTCTCCATCACGTATTTCATGAACTGTGAATACCGGTACTCCGGCGCAGCGTTGCCGCTTCCCCTGATGCCCGTTTTCAGCGCTTGAAACTGCCGTCCCATGTCCGCCAGCTCCCAGCCCTTCTCCAACATTTTCGGCACGTAGTAGATATTACTCTGGACGGCCATCTCACCGCGCATGTTCACGCCGAACCCGTCCTGGAAGAACTTGGCGCCCGGCTGGTCCTTCACCGGAAGGATACCGATCCACCGATGCCCCTTCTCCTCCTTCTTGGCCTTGGGGGTGCCGTAGTCGTAGGGCACCTCCGGGTACTCGAGGATTCCCTTGGCAATGCCCATGGCCTTGTACGGCTCGGCCCGGTTCGGATCGAGCCGTGCCACGCCGGGCATGTTGAAGCCAGCGTCGAAATGCGCGTGCAGGTATCCCTTCCTGTCAAAATCGATGTCGTTCATCGGGCCGCGGAAGCGGACCCGGCGAACCAGGTCGCCGGTTTTCAGGTCGAACACCTTCGCCTCGTCCCGCCAGTGCTGGTAGTAGACCTGCCCGCGCACATCGTCGCAGCTTACGTGGTCGAAGATGCCGGCACTCCACCGGCCCATGTAATTTTCGGCCGCTTCCTTCTTGGCGATCTCGTCGAAGTCGCGGATCTTCTTCCACGTGGTGCCGTCTTCCTCCCACACGGTGACGCCCGGACGGAACTGTTTGTAGATGTTATCGTAGTTCGCTCCACCCGTATTGACGTTGCCGGCGAGCCACAACCGCGGCTTCGCGGAATTCGAATCGAGCACCATGACATCGGTGGCCATGTCATCCATATGGAATTCTTCCTTCGGATTCTCGAGCGAAGTGAACTTGGTGATCCGGTTGACCGTCCTTCCCCGCACCCGGCCCAGGTGCTGGACGTATATCGCGCCTGTCTTCGGGTGCACGCATATCACGCGCGGCCGGTCGATCTCGATGCTCTTGAGGTGCGTTCCCTCGGGTGAGAATACCTGTATCCGCTTGTTGAAGTTGTCGGTCACGTAGACACGGCCCTTCGCGTCGCACGCGACGTCGGTAGGGTTGTTGATGTGCGCGTTGTCGCTCCCCGGTTTGTTGAACACGCCTATAAATACCTTGCCGGGTTCGGTGTCCCCAACGGCGAGACGCAGCACCACCGGGTTCGTGCCCTTGATTCGGCCGCCCGTCAGGCCCACCATGTAAATCCACTTGTTGTCCGGCGACACCGCAAGCCGCGGCTTGAGGTGGCCGGATCCGACCTTCGCCAGCGGCCGGCCCTCCAGGCCCGCGGCCTCGGTCGAGCCGTCCGTGCCGACCCAGTACACCAGGGAGGGTTCTTTCGCCGTGCCGAACGTGCTTCCGGCGTTGGCGAAGTAGAGCCGCTCTCCTATCACTACCGGCTTGGCCGCCCACGTCGACTTTCCGCATATCCCTTGGAAGTAGTATCCCCGGCCGGCGATCGACGTGAAGACCAGAGGCGCCTGCAGCGCCTTCTTCCCCGGCTCGTACTCCACCCAGCCCATTCCCTGCAGTTTCTCCTCCGGCAGGTTGGCGGGCGGCGGGACGAGCGATGCGACGTAGCTCCCGTCCAGGCCGAACTTGCGTATGTACGTTTGGTCGCTCGAGCGGCTGAACACGTAGGCCGCGTCCGGGCCCATCCCGACCGCAATGGCGTTACCGGGCAGGTTGTACGGGCTGGTTCCGCCGAGGCGCTTGTGAAACCCGGGTTTCAGTCCGAGCTGGATCTTCACGCGGAGCTTCTCCGGTTCCCTGACGTATATCCCCAGGTCGTCCTTGCCGTTCCAGAGGATCTTCTGCGAGAGGGAGCTCTTCTGGAAGGGGGCCGGTGCGTTGGCGCCGAGTACGCCCGCGCCGAGATGACGGACCACCGTGCCCTTTTCGTCAACGATGCTTGCGACCACGTCACAGTTCCCCTTCACCGCGAAGGAGATCTCGTACTTGTCCTTTGCGACAAGCTTGACGCTCGGCTTCTGCGTGAACGCGAATACATTCTCCCGCGCGGTGCATCCCTCGCCGTAGGGGATATGCCATTCCTGCGCGAGGGCGGATGCCCCCAGTGCCAGAACCAGGACCAGCGTCGGGCTAGTTATCCTTCGGTGCTTCATCCGTTCCTCCTTTCAGTGCCTTCGCCACCTCGGCGGCGGCGGAGTACAACTTCATGCTCATGTCCGGCCAGCTCACCGCGGCGCGGTGGAAGCTGCGGGACCCGAACGTGGCGACCCGCTCGTCGAGAACGTCCTGCACCTTCTTCGCCAGGCCGTCCTCGAGCTTCTTGCCAATCAGCGCCTTCTCTATGAATATTCGCGCCTCGCACTCCTGCACCCCTTCCCGAAGCGCCTCGAAGCGTATCGTGCGAAGCGCGCCCTCCGGCCCGGCGTACAGGAACGGGGTCATTCGGAGAGTCAGCTGCGCCCAGTTGCTCAGCCGGTACCGATTCGGGAGCGCGTAGAGCTGTCCCTTGCTGCCCTTGATACAGCGCCAGAGATCGGCGCTCATCCGGCCGAAGCCGTTCTGCGTGCCGGTGATATTCCCCTCCCCGAGCAGCCGGGCCTTCACCAGCTGTTCCGAATACGCTGCTTTCCATATGTCCCGGTCGAAGTGGGCCTGTATGCAGGACGTCCTCTTCCAGCCGTATCTTCTCCTGCCGGGTTGGTTCTCCCATCGGCGAGCGGTCCAGACCTGGGTGCTGTAGCCGTACGTCGGCGGTCCGGAACGTCCGTGGCTCTGTTCCGCCCAGCGGCACCAGGGAACCAGCTCCTTGAGATAGTTGAACGTGGCCTTTCCCGGCCGGAGGTCCGGATGCAGGCCGATGCATATCGCATCGTCCTTGATGCCGCGTTCGTTGATGATCTTCCTCATTCCCTCAAGTACCGGTCCCCAGAACGCCTTGGTATCGTCCGGGAAGTTCGGATAGGCCGGATTCATGTTGTTGTGACAGGGCCCTGCGGCGGTCGTTACCTCCTTGGTCTTCGGGTCCAGCAGTGTGAACGGAACGCCGCGCTGGCACGCCTCCGCCGTCCTTCCCTGCGAACCGCCGAGCATTCCTTCATATATGTAGAGAATGATCCTCGTCGGCTTTTGCATCTTCTCGATGCACAGGTCCAGATACCTCTCCGCGATCGAGAAGTCGTGCGTGAAGGTGGGAGCGGTCTTGTTGAGCTCGCCCGGGTCCTGAGCGATCCAGCGGACCATGGATTCCGAGTTGCCGAAGTGGGTCTGGCACATGAGCGGGATATAGAGCGTCGCGTTGCCGAGCCGACCGAGCTGTTCGAACGATTTTCCCATGAGCTCGAAATGTTTGTCGGACCAGAAGGGAACGTCGTACTTCAACGCGACCGATTCCGGTGACTGCACGAAATCGACCCAGGTGATCCAGTCTACGGGGTCCGGGATGTCCCAGTCGCAGACGATGAGGTGAACCGGCACTTCCCGCTCGCCGACGGTAAGAGCCCCCTCGTAATCGCCGGGCGCGGCGTCTTTGGGTATTGTGACGGTGATCCAGATCGGGTGATTCTGCCCTTCGTCCCGCGGCGTGGGCACCAGGCCGTCGAATGCCCCTCCCTTGCCGGTGGGCAGGCCGTAGCGGATCTCCACCGCGGAGGCCGAGATAACCGCGTCGCCGTCGGCAATCTTCAGCTCACTTATCGTCGCGGCGACGCCCTTCTTCTTCTCGTCGAAGCTCAGTATCACCTGGGCGGAGAAAGCGCCGTTTCTCGCGCCGACCAGCCGGAGCGGATTGAGTGTATCGGTCGGATCGCCGTAGTGGTGCTCCAGCACCCCTTCCGCGGCGCTGAGATTCCACAGCTGTGTTCCTTTGGGGCGCTCCCGGTTCGGTATCACCGCGTCGGCGACGGGGGATTTCAGCTCCATCCTGGAGATCCCGCAGCTGTTCCACGAGCCCAGGTAATAGCCCTTCACCTTCTTCCAGTCGGGATGACACGCGGACCGGTGGATCTCTATGCCTATGACGTTGGTGCCCTTGCGGAGCATCTTCGCCGGAATCGTAACGTCGCCGGTGTTCCGGTGGCGCAGCGCGACTCGCTCCTTGTTCTTGCCCGGGTCGCCCCATCCCCACTTGATGATGCTGCCGTCCGGCTTCACCCAGGTGTCGAGCGGATAGTCCTCGGCGAGGGTTTCCATATCGATATCCCCGTCGCGCAGGTGCTTCCGCGTCACCTCGGTGCCGTTGAGGTAGACGCGCAGTCCCCCCCGGAAGGCGGCGGAGAACGTCAGGTCCTGCGCCTTCTCCGGATCCGGTACGACGAACTTGCCCCGGAGGCAGATGAGCCCGACGTCCATCCTCTGCCGGAACCCGTCTCCGGAGTAGAACGGTCCCTGGAGCCGCAGCCACCTGCTGTCGTCGAATTCCGTGCCCGGCCATGCCGGATCCGGCAGCTCGGACCCCTTCTCGATCTTGCCCTTGCCTATCACGAACGGTTCGGCCTTCTCCGCGGTACCCATCACCGGCTGGCGGGTGGTCAGGTGGTAGCGCCAGAAGCCCTTCGTGTCGAGGACCACGGTCCCGGCGGGAGCCGCCGGCTCTTCTCCCCGCGCGGTGACGGCAAAGACGATCATCAGAACGAATCCGCACGTACGATATCTCATCATCGATCCCCTCCTGCTGCCTTCGGTTCCTCGGGCGCCGTGTGGGGCGCTCGCGTGCATACTACAGACTGTCTCTATTCCTGTCGAATGCGCCTTCGAATGCCGGCGTGAACTCCCGTTCCGGTCCCCAGTTGATCCATTTCCATCCGTACACGCCGGACCAGTTGGTTGTGTTGCTCGTGTGCCACTGGGTGGCGGTAGGCTTCGCCTCCATCCATTGGTCGTCGTGGACGTGGCCGTCCAGGTGAAGCGCGTTGAATCTGAAGTCTCCCAGCAGCGGCAGCGGCGCGCCGAAGTGTGACGGGCTGTGCACGTGCGCGCTGGACTCGTACGGCACCAGGTCGGACGCCAGCCAGGTGGACGGCTGGTGGTACGTGGTGGGGTCCTTACACTTCGTCTGCCACCGCCAGGGGACCTCCCACGTCCCCGCGCCGGGGTTCCTGCCGCCGGGGGTGATCTTCGACTGTATCACGTCGTCCACGTATGACTTGTCGGCGTTGTACTGATTGCATCCGACGCTGAGAAGGAAAAGGGTGTAGCCGAAGCTCCCCGCTCTTCGGGAGAACTGATCCATCCAGTAGTCCTCGCCCAGGTCACGGTCGCTGTGTCGCCAGTTCCGCGCGCGAACGATGGGGCACCACAGGATGTCCACCGGCAGGTACAGCCCGGGCATCCGTGGCGCCCCTATGTATTTCGTGCTCCACGTCGCCGTCGACTGGTTGTTCCAGTCGAGATACGGGGTGTCCTCCCTGGAATAGATCTTCTTGATCAGCGACCGTCCGGACTCCTTGCGCGTACCGAGGGTGTGCTCGCCTATCCTCCGCCATTCCTCGCCGATCGGACCCCAGTCGCTGCAGCGCCACTCCGCCTCGGGAAGCGTCCCGCGGTTGTCGGAAGCGAACACGAGAAGACCTATGCCCACCTGGCGGAGCCGGCTCTTGCAGGAGGTGAAGTACGCATACTCCCTGGCGCGCGACAGCCCCGGAAGTATCAGCGCGGCCAGGAGCGCGACGATGGCGATGACGATGAGAAGCTCGACGAGAGTGAAGCCTCTGCTCATCGCGTCCTCCCCGCCGGGCGCGTCTCGATCAGGCGCGCCTCGATACGGCAGTCGTCCGGGCCCCGGTCGCTGTGGTAGACCACCAGAAGCCGTCCTGCCGGGCCCTCCGCCACCTCCGGCCGACTCTCCCAGTCGGGGGAATCGGCGATCGTGATGGATCCTACGCCTGTGCCGTCGTCTCCGACGGTCTCGCGCACATCGAGCGCCTTCAGCGGCCGGGCCGGGTCCACGCGGAACGCGACGATGTCGGATGTCGTTTTCCTCGTCGGGCTCCAGCCCGGCTGGTAGCCGAACCCGTACACCACCCAGAAGTACTTCCCGTCGAAGGCGGCGGCGCTGGCGAAGCCGGGGAAGGTGCGCCCGCGGCTGTGCCAGGGCATGTTGTTTCTCAGAGCGAGCGACGTTCCTCCCCCGGGCCTCTCGCGCGGCTCGTAGAATATGCCGTGATGGACCCTCTCGTGGACCATTCCTCGCTCGTGGTTGGTGGTGCCGGTTCCGAACGGCCGTCCGTCGGAGTCGATGGTGAGTCCGTAGCCGCGCGGTCCGGAGAATCCGAAGATCGCCTGTGTTGCCGGGCCGGTGACCGCCAGGGGTCCTTCGGCCGTCAGCTCGACGCACGAGAGCCCGTTTCCTCCCGGCTGGTCGATACAGCTCATCCATATCCTCCCGTTCCTCGACGCGACGCGGGGAAAGAGATATCCCCTCTGGTCCCTCGGCATCACCCGGTCCTCCGGGTCCTTCCCGGGGTCCTTCTTCCGGAGGGCGACGCCCTTCGGATCCGGTACGCCGCCGTCGGCGGCGACGCGTGCGCCGAAGATTCCCCATACCGGATACGTCCAGTACTCCATCCATACCACGACAAATCCGCCCGAGCGCGCGGTGACGTCGGGCTGGATCTGGCTCCGATCCTTCGATCGGGCAATGGGGAATCCTCCGGTATCGAGCACCTTTCCATCGGGTGCGATGCGCGAGGCATAGATGTCGAACGCGGGACCGCTTTGCTGGTCCTCCCAGATGACGAGAAACGCGTTCGCCTCGCCGCTCCACGCCACGCGCGGGCATCTCTGGGGCCTCGGCGCAGCGCACACGATGATCGGCGTGCTGTCGAGAGGGTCGCCGTCGGGGGAGAGACGCGCGGCCATGATGTTCGCGTCCTCGCCGAATCCGTCCGCGCCGTCCTGCCAGACGACCAGGTAGCAGCCCCCGCCGAAGGCGGCGTCGGGCCTGTCCTGGAATCCGGAGCCGGCCGCAGGCGCCGGCGGGACGGCCGGTCCCACGACGGGCGCGGGAAGCGGGCCCGCGCACGCGATCGCGGCCATGAGAAGCAGGATGACGCAGGTCGCCGTTCTCATTCCGCCATCCTCCATATCTGGTTGCCGCCGCCCGGCGTGAAGTAGAGGGTTCGTTCGGACCGGTCGAAGGCGTGCGGGCGGGTGCATCCCGGCAGCGCCCTGCCGCCCGTGATCCGGGCGTTGTCGTTCGCGAATTCCTCGAAGGTCCCGCTTCGCGTCAGCGTCGCGACACGGCCGTTCCTCACCCGCCTCAGCCACATGTCTCCGGCGGCGCTGCAGTAGAACCATCCGTCCGGATGCAGCGCCCAGGCGAGAGGATTCAGGAACGGCGTCGCATCGAGCGCCGGACCGTCCTTCCCGCAGTCCTTCCATTCCTTGTCCGCGCCGGTGCGCCCCATGATCTGTTCGACGGCCCCGGTCGCCGGGGAGTACCGGAACGCGCTGCTCGACGAGTCGAAACCGTACACGTTGCCGTCCCGGTCGCACTCCATCGCGTGACCGGGCATGCTTCCCGGCAGGCGCTCGGCCGCGCCGTCGGGAGAGATGCGCAGAAAGCCCGCGTAGCAGGAGGTGTAGAGATTCCCGTCGCGGTCCGCCGCGACGGCCTGGACCGGGCCGAGCGCGAGCTCCGGGGCCGGGAGCGTCTCGCCGACGGGAACGGTTTTCCGGCTCCCGCCCCCGGCGAACCGTTCGCACCACATCCGGCCGTCCGCCTTCCGGCGGTATATCTTCCAGATGATTCCGTTACCCGTGTCCGGCACGAACACCGCGCCGTCGCCCTCGAGCGGCCGGCCGACGACCGCCGGATCCAGGCCGTTCCAGTGGCCGAAGTCGAACCACGCCTGGGAGGCGGCGCAGTTCCCCCGCCGTCCCCGCTTGCCCTGTCCCGCCAGCACCATCGTTTCGCTCTCCGTCACCAGCATCACCCGGTTCACGGTGGGTGAGGCGAAGTAGAGGTTCCCGTCCTCGTCCACGGCCGCCGGTCGCGACACCGACGTGGTGAAGCTCTGCAGTCTCGGTCCGGGCTGGGGATCGGCGCGGTACTGGTTGCCGCTCCCCGCCCAGGGCTCGGCGGTGTATCTGCCGATGCCCAGGCTCATGGGAATGGCGAACGTATTGGGGGTCACCGTCCGGTACGGGGCGCGTGCCGGCTCGGTCAGCACGATCTCTCCCCGGCGCGCGACGGCGCTCGTCCCGGCGCCGACCAGCACCGAGGCGTGGGTTCCCTCGATATCCTCGAACCGCACCCTGCCGTCCTGCACGTCGAGCAGCGTGCCTTCGGCGCCGACGTGGACGGAGAACCTGGTCGCCACCACCTTCGCCTTGGCGTGGGGCGTCGCCACCGTGAACGGGGTGCGTGACGGCTGGGGCGCCACCCGGCAGTCGATCGTGCCCCTCGTGAGATCGATACGCTTGGAGGCCTTCTCGTCCGACAGCCGGATCTCGGTGTCGCCACGGAGGGACACGATGGTATTCTCCCCGGCGTATCGTATGCTCGCGGACCCGTCCGTCTCCGTGCGTATCACGTCGTTCGCGGATATGGTCATGCCGGACGACGCGGTCTCGCTTCCGGACGGACGCTCGATGACGACGACCGATGCGACGGCGTCGAAGTGCGCGACGGGTCCTTCGTGCCGGGCGCGCCTGGCCGCGTCGAACACCGCGCCGGCGGCGATCGCCAGGCACGCCGCCGCGGCGGCCCAGAAGCTCCAGGAGGAGAGAAGCCTTCGAGCGGGAGCGGTCCGGCCGCTCATTATCCGTGCGTGCGCCTCCGAGGATGCCAGGCTCACCTGAAGGGAGGCGTGGAGCTTCATCTCGCCGACGTACGTCCGGCGCGCCCCGCGGTCACCGTTGAGAAGGCCCTCCAGCTCCTCCCGGCCGGCGTCGTCCAGCACCCCGTCTATATAACGATGCGCCAGCTCGACCACGCGCTCCTGCCCGCTCATCCCGGCTCTCCCTCCCCCGCCTCGGCGCGGGTGATGCACTCCTGCAGCTTCTTTCGTATCCGGGAGAGCGTAACGTATACTGAATTCGCCGGCCGGCCGAGCTCGTCGGCGATGCCCTTCACCTGCTTGTTGTCCCGGTAGCGCATCATGATCATGTCGCGGGCCTGGTCGCCGAGCGCCTCGAGGCACATAATGAGCGCCCGCAGCTGGATGCTCGGCACCTCGGCCTCGTCCGTGGCGAGATGCTCTATGTCGCCGTACGCCTCGTCGGTGAGAGAGAGCGGTCTCTTCTTCGCCTTCGAGAAGTACCGGAGTATCTCGTTTCTGACGATCGCGTACGCCCACGCGCGGAAGTTGGTGCCTTTCCGGAACTGGTCGATCTTGGAGAACATGACGGAGGCGGAATCCTGAAGCACGTCCTCTGCATCCTCCGGGCGCACTCCCATGGAGAGGATATACGCCAGCAGGTCCCCCTGTATGGGCATGAAGAGCCGGATGAATTCGCTATTCTGGGCCATGTCTCAGCAAAACCTGTTTCATGTCAAGAAGTTGACTCGGAGACCGAGAGAAATTTCATCCCGCATATATACTCGCCCGGTGAGCGAAATCTTAACACAAAAAACGGCATTCTCTTGAACCTTTCGGCGGAAGCGGATATGCTTGATTCCCGGCAAGGAGAGGGAGAACATTCCATGGGATTCACGATTCGCATCGTCAAACCGGCGGCCCTGCTGTTTCTGATTCTCGTCGCGGTCCACGGCTGCGCGCCGCCCAGGTCGGCGATACGCCGGGTCCGCGAGATCGTCCCGGTCAAGGTAGATGTGCGTCCGGTGGGCAAGGACGCGCTCGTCTACACCGACCGTGACTACACGATGGAGAATGTGCCGTCCGCGCTCGAGGGCGCGTCGTTCATCGCGACCCCCTGCGACATGAAGCGGAACGGCATCCAGGGCGTCCGGTTCAGCCTGTCGAAGCCGGCCGTCATCTACGTCGGATACCAGAGTGAGGGGAAGACCCCGCCCGACTGGCTGACGAAGAACTTTGAGAAGAAGAACCTGAGGATCAGGGTCCACCAGCCGGAGAACCGGTATGCCAAGCGCAAGGAGAGCCGGTGGCACTTCGACCTCTACTCGTTCGACTGCCCCGCCGGCGTGATGGCCCTCGGGCCGAACGCGGGCGAGGGCGTGGGGGGCAATCCGCTCCACTACATCGTCGTTCTCCAGAAAGGCGCGAAGGCGAGCGGCGTCTGTTTCGAGGGGCCGGTTGGGGAGCCGGTCGCCGGGACGGTGAAGAAGGGCGTCCGGCCGTACGTGGACCGGGCGTACACGCTCGAGAACGTGCCGCCGGAGCTCTTGGGCGCGGAGCTTGTCCGGGTGCGCCAGGCGGACTCGATGAGCGAAGGAAGCGCCCAGGAGATCCGGCTGTCGGACGACGCGACGGTGTACGTTGCCTATGACACCAGCTCCGAGAATATCCCAGGGTGGATACGGAGGGCCGGATTCGAGAAGACGGCCCTCTCGGTCAGCGTGGGCAGCATGGGGTTCTATCCCGACAAGCCGATGACCGTGTACGCGCGGGAGGCGAAGGCCGGCGACGAGGTGCGGATCGGGGCGAACCGCGATCCGGGATGGAGCGGCTGGCCGATGCAGTACCTGGTGATGGTGAAGATCAGGGAGAAGAAATGAGGATGCTCCCCGCCGTCCTCATCTCTTCACTTCTGCTGATCTCGTCGGCCGCCGCGGGCGCGGAGAAGGCGGTGACGCTGAAGGTGACCGATAGGGTCGCCGGCGGGACGATACGATACCTGGGCGGGTACGGCCTGGTGCCCGCGCTGAGGAACCCCCGGGCCGCCGGACTCGTGCACGAGTCCGGCGTCAACGTCACCAAGTTCTGGGTCGGATACGGCACGGAGAGCTGCGAGAGCAGGGGGGAGTTCTACGGGCCGGACTTCAAGGAGGTGGCGATCCGGCAGGTGACCAAATGCCCCGAGACGATTGACTGGGCGGCGGAGCTGGGCGGCAGCGCGAAGCGGCTGGAAAACTTCGAGGCACAGATCAGGACCTGCATCGACAACGGGATACAGCCGATGATGGAGGTCAACAACAAACTCAAGGGCATGAAGCTGCGCCGGCGCTTCTTCTGGCGCTACACGTTCCTGCTCAACTACTACCTGAACAAGGTGAAGGGGTATAACGTTCTCCTCTGGAACTTTGGGTCGGAGAACGGGCGGCTCGGGCCGGAACAGCTCGACGCGGGAAGCGACGCGGTCCGGGCCTCGGAGAAGCTGACCGGCGTGCCGGTGCTCGTCGGCGGCTGCGGCGACGACGGCGACATCGACATCGACTTCGAGACGGTGCTGAAGAGCAGGTACATCGAACGGGCCGACGTGCTGTCGTTTCACAGCTTCAACTTCCTCAACGACTTCCCCGCGCTGGGCGTGCCCGGCGTGAAGAGCGCGAACGGCAACTTCAGGGAGCCGTACGACAAGGTCCTGCTCGAACGCTTCGACGGGCTCCAGAAGAAGCTCCGGCCCGGGAAGAAGCTCCTTCCCTACTGGGACACCGGCTGGTACTGGCGGGACTCGAAGTCGAACCGGCCGGAGGAGTCGCACACGTACAGCCGGAAGGAAACGAGGGACCTGATTCCGTTCGAGTACCTCGGGCGGTGCATGCAGGCGTGCAGGGCGCGGACCACGGCGTTCATCTACTGCTCGTTCTACGGGGGGAGGGCGTCGTCCGCGGTGCAGGCTTCCAGGGGAGGGGGACTGGTCGTCATGCCGCTCTACCACGCGGTGCGCATGATGACGCGGGCGAACCTCGGCGCGACCGAGCGGCTGGAGCTGGAAGGGGAGCCCGGGGACGAGATCATGCAGGCGCTCGCCACCCGCAGCGGCACGCGCCTGTACCTCACCTGCCTGAACCGCCGGGCGAACGACACTATAAGGCTGACGATTCAAGGACTCGATGCCGGGGGGTCCCGCAAGTTCGCCGTCCACCGGCTGGACGCCACCCGCCGGGACGATATCGTCGAGAGGGGGACGGTCGCACCGTCTCTCGCGCTGGACCTGCCGCCGCTTTCGGCCCTCCAGGTCGTGATCGGGATGCCTACGGAGGAGTAGTCTCGCCCTTCCCGGTCGTCAGCGTGCGTCCGGCGATCACCACGTTGCCGCTCTTCTCGTGCCGCTCGTAGACGCACAACAGGTTGCCCGCGCCGTCCGAGGCGGTGACCGGTCTCATCTCCTGCTCTTGGGTCGCGGCCACCGGGACGCCCTCCGCGTCCACCGGCTTCCACCCGTCCACCCGGGCGGCCATCACCTCGCAGTTTGTGAAGCTCGACTTCTTTTCGCCGGTGATGTGATGCCTCTGCCACACCGCGACGGAATGCGTTCCGTCCCACGCGCTGGCGTTCGCTCCGTACGGCCACGTGGTTCGTTTCCGCCCGCCCACGTCGAGCCAGTTCTCGAGCTTGTTCCAGTTGCCGGACGGCTCCTTCACCGCGCTGTTATTCTCCAGCGTGCCGTCGGCCTTCACGAAGCCGCAGCGCATCGCCCCGGGTCCTCCCCAGCCCCACGGGTCCGGCGGGGAGCGGTGGCCTATCACCAGCCAGCCTTTGCCGGGAACGCCGGACACGGAGTAGGAGGCGCCCTTGCTTCTTCCTATCGCCGTCACCGATTTGTTGAGCGGCTTTCCGTCGGTTCCCAGGAGCACGGCGAGCGTCTCGCTGATGCCGCATATCGCCAGGTACTTCCCGTCGTTCCATGAGATCCTCGGCATCGGCGCGGCGCCCGTCTCCACGGCGGTCCCGACCCTGCCGTCGGCGCCGACCGGGGCGGCGAACCCGGTATAGCCGGTTGCCTCTCCCTTCATGCCCTGCCAGACGACCAGGAAGTTCTTTCCGTCGGAGGCGACGTCGGGCAGCACCTGGCTGCGCGGTCCCGCCGCGACGGCGATCGGCTTGGCATCGAGAACCTTTCCGTCCGGGGAGACCCGGGCGGCGAGGATGTCGTGGTCCTTTCCGTTGCGAAAATCCTGCCAGACGACCAGAAAGTTCCCGCCGCCTTGTCCTGAGCCTGTCGAACGGGCGAACGCGATGCGGGGAGCGACCTGCACCCCTTTCTTGCTGGTGGCGATCTCGAGACCCTTCGCGTCCAGTACCTTGCCGTCGGGGGAGATCCGGGCGGCGTAGATGCGGGCGCTTCCGCCCTTCCCGTGCCATCCCTCGCGCCATACGGCCAGGTACCCGTCCGTGCCGCGCGCGACGGCGGGGGTCCCCCGCGCGTTCCCGCCCGGGCCTTTCGCGCAGACGGCGAACTCGTCGCCGACGGTGATTCCCTCGGCCAGCGCCGCGGCCGGCAGCAGAACGAGCAGCGTGAAGGCGATAACGGTTCTCATTTCGTCGCCTCCTTCCTGTTGTACGCGCGCCACAGGCCGTGCTTGTGGGAGCTGGCGGCGAGATACGCGCGGCCCAGGTGGTCCACCGCGACGACGGAGTTCCAGGTGAGATGCACCACCTTGCCGTCCACCCCGAGCGCGTTGCAGGGCCATCTCTGACCGCCGCCGCTTCCGGAGACCTTCCGGCCGATCACGGTCCGGACCCATCCGTCCTTGACCCAGCGGAAGCGGGATTCGTCCGGTCCGCCGACGTAGAGACCGCCGTGGACCGGGTCGTAGCACGCGTAGCCGCATCCGGAGTTGAAGCTGGCGTGCGTCAGTGCCGGACCGTCGGCGTTGCTGTTGTAGCGTTTCTCGCGGGGCGTCTGTTTTTCCTTCTTCCATTCCTTGGGCTTCGGCATGCCGGCGACCGTCGTGACGATTCCGTTCTTGAGGTCGATCTTTCGGGCGCAGAAGTTCCAGTGATCGGCGACGTATATCGTGTCGTCGTCCTCCCCCAGGCAGATGCCGCCGCCGAGCCCTATGATATTAAACGACGCCTGATCGAGCGGGCCGTCCACCCGCTTTCCTCCCCGGAAGTTGGGGTGGAGCGTCTTCACCTCGCCGCTCTTGATCCTGCAGAAGCGGCGCCCGTCGTCGAGTATGTAGATCTCTCCCCGCGAGTTGATGACGACGTTATAGAGGTTCTTGAACGTCGCGTCCTTCACCGGCCCGTCGTCGAAGCCCGACTTGCCCGGGGTGCCGGCCACCACCTCGATGTGCCACGAGCCGTCCTCCTTCTCCACGACGCGCCGCAGGCAGTTCGGCCCGGTGAGATACAGCATCTTATCGTGGGGGTTATAAACCGGCTTGCCGCCGCTCACCTGGTCGGGAGGCCCTTCCACCGCGCTTCCTCCGCCGCCGATCACCAGGCGAAGCGTGCCTTCCTTGTCCACCTCGAGGACGTTGCCGCCCGAGGCGATGTACACCCTTCCGTCGGGAAGCGGCGCGACGCCGTAGGGCCTGCCCAGGCCCCCGACCTCCCGGGCCGGTCCCTGGAAGAACTCCGGGCCGGCGGTGCTGTTCCCCGCGAACCGGTCCACCGCCCAGTCCGTCGCGCTCTCGTCCAGCACCAGCTTCGGCAGCTTGTCGAGGTCCTCAGTCGCGGCGGTGGGCTCGCCCGCCCGGGCGGACGGCACCAGACTCAATCCGGCCGCCAGCAGGAGACACGCAGTGAGACGAATACTCCATACCATGACGAATCCCTGCTCCGTCCCTGGCTAGAATTCGACGAAGACGGAACTGGCGAGCCCCTTCTTGTCGAACTTGTCGATCGGGACCACTTCCAGGGTGTTCTTGCCGGCGTTGAGCTTCCACTCGATCGTCGCCGGCGGCGCGCCCTTGGGCGTTACGTCCTTTCCGTCCACCTTGATCTCGTACTTCGCGAAGAACGGCATGGAGTGCCCGAGTTCGACGGTAAGCACCCCTTCCTTGCCGCTCTGCACCAGCGCGACGGAAGCCTGGTCGAGCGTCCAGTAGAAGTCGCGGTGGCGGGTGAACCAGTTGGTTACCTTCCGCCTCGGGGGCGTCTTGTCATCTACCCAGAACGGATAGTTGTCGTAGCCGGGATAGCTGCCGAACCGCTTGCTCACCTTATCCGGGTGGGTGTAGAAGTCGTTCCGCGGCGTCATCTGGACGAAGCCCTGCGCGAGCCAGCCGTGCCTCCAACCCCAGTCGTAATCTGCGGGCATCTCGGCTCCGTACATCCAGCCTCCGAGATATGCGCCGATGTGCTTCTTGCCGCCGAGCTTCTTGACGCGCGACTTGGTCTGCTCGTACCCCTTACCCTTGCGCGTGGCAAACCAGGCCATCGATTCGCCCTCGTTGAGGAACGTGTCCACGATGATCTCATGGATCTCCAGGATGTTGAGAGGCTTCTTGGTCTCGTTGTCGTAGTAGTAGTTGGCGAGTGACGGGTCGAAGAACACCCACTTCCCGAGAGACGGCACCCACACGTCGGGCACCTCGTGGCTCATCTCGCGGAAGCCCATGATGGAGGTGTGACGGGCCTTGTAGCCGAGCGCGCTGCACACGTCCACGAATACCTCGCAGTAGCTCATGCAGTGGCCGAGTACCACCCGCTCCTCCGGCTTGGCGCCGTCGATCTTCATCACCGCGTCGATATCCCAGGGGTAGTACCCAGCCTTGTTCCATCCCTTGGTCCGGTCGTTCTTGCTCTTGGCGACCCAGTCCTGCAGCTTCACGAGCGCCTCGAAATCGTTCTTCGCGTCCTTTATCACCTCGTCCAGCTTCGCCGCCATGCGGAACTTGGTGAGCTTCGGGTGATGCGAGTTCTCGTACTTGAAATCTATCGGGCTGCGGACGATCTTCTGTATCTTGTCCTCGGTAACCTTGGCGGCCTTCTTCCACGCGGCGAGCTTCACCTTCGGACGCAGGATCACCGCGGTGACGCCGGGGAGCTTGTCCTCGGTCGTGGCGGTGAGCGTCAGCTTCACCTGCGCGTACCGGCCGGCCACCTTGGAGACGCTGCCCTTCCGGTCCTGGATCTTCTCCCACAGCGACCAGTCCTTCTCGTCGAGACACCGGGGTCCGGTGCGGACCTCCAGTATCACGGACGCGCCGTCCGGGATGTCCGCCTGGGCCTCCACCTCCAGCCCCTCGACCGTCCCGGCCGGGGCGACGCCGTCGACCGGTCCGATGAGCGCGATGGGGTCGGTGATCACCCAGCCCGTGTGCTTCGCGTTGTACTTGAAGACGCGGATGTCGAGCATCAGCGCCTTGCCTTCCTTATCCGGTACGACCTTTCGCGCGTCGAAGCCCGCGTAGAGGTTCTTGGGGGTGAGCTTCATCTCTTCCCCTCCCGCGGAGACGCATCCTGCGGCGATTATCGCCCCGCACAACACCATCATCACCGAAGCCCTGTTCATCCCGCTCCTCCTTTCGATCGCTAGCTTACCGACTTAACCCCGTCCCTGATCATGTTCTTGCGAAACTGCGCGGCGTATGGATCGGCTCCCACGGCACCGTGCCCGTCTGCGGCCGCCGCGGCTTCTCCCGGCGATCGCGCGATGTCTCTGCGGCCGGCGCCCCGGCGGGCCTCGCCTTCTTCGCCGGCGTCTTCTTCGGCTTCTCTATTCCCTTCTCTGCGAGCTTCATCACGATCCGCTTCATCCGGGGCATCTTGGGTCCCTTCACGTCGACATCGTAGCTCGCCGGAAACTCGGCGATCTGCTTCGTCAGCGTCCGCGGGGTAGTCCAGCCCGGCCCCTCGTCCCACTCGTACGTGACGAAGAGCCGTTTCCTGTCCAGCTTCACCGGCGCCTTGGCGGACACCGTTACCGTGTTCTTCCCCGGGAAGAAGCCCGGAAGCGCGTAGATGTTGAGCTGGAACGTGGTCTTCAGTCCCACCACGCGGAACGCCGTATCTCCCTGGGCCTTGATCTGCAGCTTGTATTCGTAGAGGGGATTCTCCTGCTCCGTCGCGTACCGCAGGACGCCCTTCACCTTCTGCGGGTGCGGCATCGGGCCGAACCGGGTCCGCTTCTTCCTGTCCGTGGTACCCATGGATACCAGCGGCGGGTTCGCGCCGTCGGCCTCCAGCTCGAGTTCGACGTCGGTGATCGCGTACGGGCTCTTCACGGATATCTCCATCACGCCGTCCTTGCCGGCTTCCTTGATCTTGAAGGTGGAGCCCTCGCGCACCAGGTTGTCCACCTTGTCACAGCCGGCCTCGACCTCGCCCGCAACTGCGTCCGGCCGCCAGTCCAGCCAGCCGTTGCCGTAGTAGCGGTAGCACGTCTTCGTCAGGCCGAAGTTCGTCTTCTTGTACGGCTCGAAGAACGGGAAGTTGAGCGTGTCGTCCTCGTCCGTGTGGCCGCAGGTATGGTGCGGGCCGTGACAGGCGTAGCTGGGGCCGGCGATCCATTTTCCCACGTTATCCCATAGGCGGACGTATTCCTCGTTCGGTTTCAGCACGATGTCCAGGATGCCCGGGATGTAGTGTCCGCCGTAGTTGCCGGTGGTGAGCGTTCTCCACTTCTTCGGCGCCTTGGCCCAGAACTCGAGAAGGCTTCCGCCCTCGAACGTCAGCGTCGCCCACCGCCGGTCGGCCTTCATGCCCAGCTCGCCTTCGAGCCGGGGGATGTCCTTCACGGTGATCTCCGGGTCGTTCATGCAGGTGATGAACCCCGGGGGCGCCCGCTTCTCCTCGACCGCCTTGGTGACGAGCGTCGGATCCTTTTTCATCTCGTCGAGGCTGGCGATCTGAGGCGGGTTCTCCCTGTTAAAGACGAAGAAGTTGGTCATCGTATCTATGCAGTGCCACTTGCCGTCGCACTTCACCTCGACGAAGGTGTGACCGCCGAAGCCCTTGCCGCCCTCGCCGCAGACGACGCGCGTTTCGAATCCGGCCTTCTTCAATATGACCACCAGCGCCCCGGCCTGGGAGCCGCACAGATTGTTGCCGTAGCTGTTGATGGTGTTCAGCACGTTCCGCCGGTCCCCGCCCATGTAGCGGTGGTGGAAGATGAGACGCCGGTACCAGTGGTAGAACGCGATGAGCTTCTCCTGGTCCGACATCCCTTCCTTCACGATGCCGTTCACGATGCCTTCCAGCGACGTCGTGTCGACGTACTTGTCCGTCAGCACCTTCGGGGTGTCTACCTTCTCCACGGTGACCTCTCCGGCGCCGGCCGCCGGGCCCAACAGGGCCGCGACCGCGCACAGCATGACTCCGATAGTGGCTTTTCGTGCGAACATGATACGCTCCTTTGATACGCAGGTGAAGACCGGAAACGTGTCGTGATATGAATACGATACACCTATATGAGTAAGCGAGTCAAGCGGGGCGAGGGTTCGGTCAGTCCTCGTCGAAGGCGCTCTCGAAGCCGTCTATCTTCCTGATGCCTGACTCGGATCCTTTGTACCCGTCGGTTCCGCCGGGGTCGATATACTCCCACCCGTAGGGAAGATACGTGTTGTAGCTGTCGATGTGAGTGGCGTTGCAGAGCCACTCGGTGGCGATGGTGGGGTACTTCCATGCTCCGTCGTGCACGTGCCCGTCCAGGTGCACCGCGTTGAACCGCCATCCGGGAAGCGTCTGGCGCTTGCCGAAGTGGGAGGAGAACTTGCGGTAGATGTTCCTGTAGTAGTAGACCGGCGTGCAGCAGGAGGATATCCAGGCAGAGGGCTTGTTACTCGTGTGCATAGGCCGGTGTCTGGTGTTGGGCCGGAAGCCGGTTTCCCCGTACGACGGATTGACCAGCGTTCCTCCCTCCGCCTTTATGACGTGACCCAGGGTCTGGATCTTTCCCTCCCCGTTCGTGCATCCGACGGTGAACGTGAAATACGTGTATCCGAAGACATTTCGGTGCCTCGTGAGAACATCCCTGCTGTGTTCGTTGCCGGAGTAGTGCGTATAGTACATTCCGGACCCGAGGCTCGTCGGCCCTTCGCCCGTCCACGGCCCCCAGTCCCTTACCTTGGTGATGGGGTCCCAGAGCACTTCTATGGGGAGGTACTTGCCGGGCAGTCCGGGCCTTCCGACGTACGAGGTCGATCCGTCATTCCACACCTCGTCGTCGTAGATCTTTTCTATGAGTTTCTGTGCCGCTCCCCCGGTACTGCTCCAGCCGCTCACCCAGTCGCCGCCGCCCCGTTCCTGCAGCCCTATCTTGCGCCGCTTGACGCGGCCGCCGCTGCAGCGGTTCTCTCCCTCGGGCAGCCGCCCCCTGTTCTCTCCTGCGTAGAGGAGGAACCCTATCGATATCTGCCGGAGATTGCTCTTGCAGCGGGCGAAGTACGCGTATTCCCTGGCGCGGGTCAGGCCGGGAAGGAGAAGGGAGGCGAGAAGGGCGATTATGGATATCACCACGAGAAGCTCTACCAGCGTGAACCCGTGTTTTCGCTCAACCATATCCATACACCCCACATGAGTATACCCGGGCTTGGAGCAACGTCAAGGCCTGCAGTATCTATCGGCTTTCGGGGGCCCTGAGACTTCTGAGACGATCTTCTAGTATCCGCCGAATTCGAGAGCCGCTTCGAACATGGCGACGACGTTTTCCGGAGGAGTGTCCCCCTGAATGTTATGACTGGGGGCGAGGATGTAGCCGCCGCCGGGGGCCATGATGTCGAGGACACGTTTCACCTCGTCGCGTATCTCATCCGGGCTCTTCACCGGGAGTATCGTCTGGACATCGATCCCGCCGTGAAACACCAGCGTGTCTCCGAATTCCTTTTTTAATACGGCAAGGTCCATCTCGGCGGCGGAATGCTGTATCGGATTCAGTATCTGCACGCCCGTGTCTATCATGTCCTCGATCAGCCGGTACACCGAGCCGCAGGAGTGGTGAAATATCATCGCGTCCGTGTGGGCGCGTATCGCGTCGTGATATCTTTTCTGGTACGGGACGATCATCTGCCGGTACATCGCTGGCGAGAAGAACGGTCCCTTCTGCGTCCCGAAGTCGTCGCCGAGCTGGACCAAGTCTATCTCATCACCGACGACGGAGTAGTAATTGGCGGCGAATTTCTCCTGGAGGGAAGTGATTTTCTCGAAGAGCGCGGCGATGAACTCCGGGTTCATCGCCATGTCCATCAGGATTCGGTCGAACCCGCACATCCAGCAGGCAAGCTCGAACGCCCCGTTTATATCCGGCTGGGCGGAGACGGCCAGTCCCCGTCCATGAACAGCCTTCGCCGCATCGAGCACGCCGTCATACCGGCCGCGTCCGCTCGCGTCCGGCCACGGATACTCCTCGAGCGCGGCGATATCGGCTTGGGCGAGCGGGAAGTCGACGATCTGGTCGTCCTCGCTTTCCATGATGCGGGTGATGCCCCACTCATCGGTGGACGATCCGTCGTCGTTCTTCCGGCTCGCCGCGTACTCCGGCTTCGCCGGCGTCACCCGTCGGAAGTCAATCTGGAAATGTTTCAGGATCTCTTCAGCGGGGCTGAAGACGTTCCAGCCGCCGTGTCCCATGCCCATATGCGCGGCCAGCCGGTCGCAGGCGCCCTGCTTGATGCCGGAGAGCCAGCCGCCGAAGTCAATGGGGACCCGGTCGGCCTCCTGGTGCCGGAACGTGAGCTTCACCCGTTCGATGGAATTCATACGTGTTATTGTGGGACCTGGCGGCAGGGGATGCAAGCTTGACGACGACGCGGTGTGCTCCTATGCTGTCGGTATCGTACTTAGCGGGGTGCGGAGCGTTGCTGAGCGAAGAGACGCTCCGCACCCCGCGTAGAGATGTCTGATGGAGGTGACCATGCGCCTGTACCTGGTACGTCACGGCGACGCGGTGGATGCCGATGTAGATCCGATACGGCCGCTCTCGCAGCGCGGCGAGAAGGAAATGAGGCGGGTCGCTTCCCTGCTCGCGCCGATGAAGCTCGAGGTGTCCGCGGTGTGGCAGAGCAGCAAGGCGCGTGCGCAGGAGACCGCGAAGATCCTCGCTGAAGCACTCGCGTCTCCCGTCGAGCCGGTTGAACGGCCCGGCCTGAGTCCCGGCGACCCGGTCGTGCCCGTTGCCGAGGAGATCACCGCGATGGACGAGGATGTGATGCTGGTCGGGCATCTTCCGTTCGTCGGACGGCTGGCGTCGCTTCTCATTCTCGGAAGCGACGGCGTGGACTGCCTGGCGTTTCACGCCGGCTCCGTGGCGTGCATAGGGCGGGCTCGGGACGGCTCCTGGTATCTGGAATGGATGGTGACGCCGGAAGTGGCATCCGCCTAGAAAGGAATACCGCATGGCCGGGTACGATCTCCGCACGGTACGGGCGAAGGATCTTCCCGACGACGAGCTGGTGATGCAGTGCTTCTCGGCGAAATGGCTGAAGGACAACTGGCAGGGATGGGTTGACCTGGCACGGAAGGGGCTCCTGGGATGCATTCGCATGCCGCTTCCGATAACCCGGGAAGAGTTCCGGCAGCTGCAGTCCGAATGCCCGATACCGATGCTGGCGGTTCTCAACGCGGAGCTCACCGCCGGGCTCAAGCCGCACGGCCGGGCGACGGAGTTTCCGATGCAGATGGCGCTGGGGGCGACGGGGGACGAGGACCTGGCGTACGCCTGCGGCAAGGCGATCGGAACCGAGATCCGCTGGTACGGCGGCAACTGGTTGCTCGGCCCGGTGCTCGACCTGGCCATGGAGCGGTGGGCCACCTGCGTGGGCAACCGCGCGTTCGGCGCGGACCCGGAATTTGTCGCTCGTATGGGCACCGCGATCATTCGCGGGTTCCAGGACACCGGCATGTACGTCTCCGCGAAACACTATCCCGGCAAGGGGCGGGCGACCAACGACACCCACATCGTCGAGCGGGACATCGATGTGCCTCTCGACGTCCTGGAAAAGGAAGAGTTCTATCCATATACGTATGCGGTGAAGCACGCGGACCTCTCCGGCATCATGACGAGCCATCTCCGCGCCACCGTGCTCGATCCGGAGGATCTGGGTGTCGTATCGAAGCCGCACCTGGACTACATATTCGACACGATGGGTATGAAGGGGCTCGTCATCACCGACTCGATCGCGATGGGAGGGCTGGTGGCGCGCTACTCGGAAGAGGACCGGTTCGTGAAATGCCTCGAGGCCGGAAACCACTCCATCATCGGGGATCCGTTCATCGGGCCGGAGCAGACACTGGCGCACATGACGGGCGGCATGAAATCAGGACGCCTCACCCGGGAGATGCTGGAGCCCAAGGTGGACGATATGCTGGCCGCGAAGCGGAAGATATTCCTGGAGAGCCCGGAGCCCGAGGAGCCGGACTACGATGCGCACGAGAAGCTGGCGCGAGACGTCGCGTTCAAGTCAATCACCGAATTCCGAAAATCCGATGTGCTGCGCGGCGTGGACACGTCGAAGAAGATATTCGTGATCGTGATCTCGGACGCGCAGAACGTGGAGAACCTTCCTGAGGTCCAGCTCGACACCACCAAACAGGGGGAGGTCGCGCAGGCGGTGCGGAAGCGGCTGCCGGAGGCCACGATCCGGGAGATCCCTGCCTATCCTCCCAACGGCAACATAAGCGGCTGCCTTCGTATGAGCCTGCGCGAGAGCGATCGGACGATCCTCGTGGCCTCGGCCACCTGCGGCGCGTTCAAGGGGACGGCGCACCTGTCCCGGCCGGTGGTGAGCATGCTGGAGGGGATCCAGACTCGCATCGACACGTTCGTGCTTCTCGGCAATCCGTGGGCCATCCTCGACATCCCCCCCGTGCCGCGTGTGATATTCGGCTACCGCGGCGCGCACACAGTGGAAGCCGCTATCGGCGCGCTGATGGGTGACTTCGAGCCGACCGGCACGCTCCCCGTACCGGCGACCCCGCCGGGATTCTAGATCTCTCCGTAGTAGTGGACGGATTCGCCGCAGTCGAGGTAGACCGTCTCCACCTGCCCCTCGAGGCGCGGGGCCATGTACTCCATCAACTTTTTCACGCCGGGTGTCTCGGTGGTATAGTGAGAGGCCTGGATGACGGCCATGTCCGCCTCGATCGCCGCGCGTGCGGTGTAGTCGAGAAGCTCCCCGGTGATCATGCAGTCGGCGCCCCCGACACGAGGAAGCTCGGAGACCCGCCAGTTCTTCCCGAACCCGCCGATGACCAGTCCGACGCGGGTGATGATCCGGTCCAGGTCGCCCGACACGCCGATGCCTGTCATGTTCAGGCTGTCGCGGACGTGCGCGGCGAACTTTCGGACCGGCTGGGGCTCTATCGGAAGCACCGGAACGTCGTGCCGCGGCCAGTCTGCGGTTTCCGGATCCAGGCCGATCGCGTCGGCGAGCGCCCGGGGCATTCCCCAGATCGGCCAGTTGTCCAGCGTGGAATGGTGCTGGATGAGAATAATGCCGTGTTCTTCATACTGCAGCCGCCTCGCGCGGTTGGCCGGTATCTCCGGGTGGTCCGGGGGAAGGCCCATCGCCACGCTCTTTCCCGGTATGTACGGGATCTCGTGGGAGAAGATCGCCTCGCAGCCCAGTAACGTGGCTTCCTCCAGCACCTTCGCGGTCGGCGACCAGCAGAAACCCATCTTCGTCACATCCCGTTCCGGGTCGCCGATCTTCAGCCCGTTGACCTCACCTTCTTTGCAGTATTCCGGCTTCAGGACGTCTTCGATCGCCGACGCCAGCTCTTTCGCTTTCATGTATTCCTCCCCCGTGGAAATCCGGTGGACGGTAGGGTACATGCATGAGTAGAGCTATACAAGCGAAGGCGAAGACCCGATTGAGAATTGGTGAGACCGGGCGGTGGACAGGCGGAGTGTGTCACTTCCCCGGCCAGTGAGACAGGCCTACTCAGCCTTCGGGAAGCTCTAACATCTATGCAGAGCCTTGCTAAACGCTTCCGGTCCAAGGGGGATTTTCCTTGACGGGATGAGACCGGACTGAGATAATACGTTTAATCTTGGTGAGATATTCTGAGATTCATACGGAGGGGGACATGCCAAGTGCAATCGAAGAGATCATGAAGCGTGCGTGCGTCAGCCGGGCGACCGCGTACCGGGCGCTGACCGGGCACGGTCCGGTCAACGAGTTGACGAAGAAGCGGGTGATGGAGGCGGCGGAGGAGCTCGGACGTCCGGTGCTGACCCGCCGGGCGAGATCGTCAAAGCGGGTCGGGCTGTGGTTTCCAGGACTGGGGCATCTGCTGAGCAAGCCGCATCACGTGGAGCTGGTGAAGGCGCTGGAACGGATGATCGAAGAGCGCGGGTTTTCCCTGGAGATCATCACATATCCGATGCCGCGCGTACCGGAGGAGGCAATCGCCATGGTCAAGCGAGCGCGGGTCAAGGGGCTTCTCCTTATGGCGGTGAACGCGGGAAAGGCGATGGAGGCCCTGGCGAGAGAGTGGCCGGTGGTCAGCTTCTTTTCCTACGAGAAGATAGACGGGCTGACGGTCATCACGCCGGATGATTTCTCCGCCGGCTTCAAAGCGGTGCGGCACCTGACCTGGAAGGGCCACCGGCGGATCACCGTGGCGGTAGGGACCGGGGGGATTCCTGAGTCGTTCAGCCAGCGGTTCGCGGCCGGATGCGCGCTCGCGATGCAGGAGGCGGGCCTGCAGTTCGGCGAGTCGTGGGTGATGAGACACGGGGACAATCTCCGGTGGTTCGGCGACGTCGAGGAGGACCCGCCGGCCTGCGAGTGGTTCCTTCGCATGAGTGCGAAGCCGACGGCGATCGTCGGAAGGGCGGAGACGGTGATGGGATTGCTGAAGGGATTCGCGCGGCGCGGAGTGAAGGTGCCGGACGACGTGTCGGTCGTGAGTCACGGGCCGATGGGGATGGCGCTGCTTCCCGGGCACAAGATGGATCAGATGTCCTATTCCCTCGAGGACATGGCCGAAGCCGGACTGGACGCGCTTTCGTCGCGCAGCCGCCACTGCCGCAGGATCACGGTCGAGGTGCGACTCGAAGAGGGTGAATCGGTCAAGAAGATCTGACGGGAGCCGAAGATGAAGATCGTACTCATAGGAGCGGGAAGCCGAAGCTTCGGACGAGGTCAGGTGGTCGATGCTCTCCGATGCCGGGAGCTGAAGGGCAGGGACGTAACGTTCACCCTTGTCGACGTCAGCCGGGCCGCGCTCGACCTTATGATGGCGTTCAGCGAGCGGGTGAAGGAGTATGTCGAAACAGACGTTGCGCTGGAGGGAACGACGGACCGGCGGGAGGCGCTGAAGGGCGCCGACTACGTCATCATCTCCGTCGCGCGCCGGAGGGACGAGCTGTGGGAACAGGACTACCGGGTACCGCTCAACTGCGGCTTCAAGCACCCGTATGGAGAGAACGGCGGCCCAGGGGCGATATTCCACGCGTTGCGGAGCCTGTCGCTTATCATGCCGATGTGCGAGGACGTGAAGGAGCTGTGCCCGGACGCACTGGTGCTGAACTTCACGAACCCGGAAGCCAAGGTGCTGCAGGCGATTTGCAGCCACACCAAGATCAACGCCGCCGGGATCTGCCACGGGGTGGGGGCGGGAAGGCTGGCGATCAGCCACTATCTGGGGAGACCCGAGGACGAGTTCGATATCGTCTCGGCGGGAATCAACCACATGTATGACATTATGAAAATATCCGACCGGAGGACGGGGGAGGACCTTCGTCCGCTCGTGATGGAACGGCTGCAGACGATGGAGCCACCGCCTTCGAAGTATCACCACGACATACGGCTCCAGAAGAAGATCGGGGAGATATTCGACGTGTTCACATATCCGTCGGACAGCCACTCCGGAGAGTATCTGGCATGGGGCTCCACGTTCATCGGGACGCACTGGCACCGCGGCCGGGAATGGAAGCCGGTGCCGCTCGGCGAGCCGGAGGGTGACGATGCGCCGTCGCTGGAGGATTACGCGTTCGGGAAGGTGCCGCTCGATGATCACGTCGTCCGCCTGAGCGGAGAGATCACGGTGCCGGCGATCTGCGACATCGAGCTTGACCGGGGCCGCCGACGGGATGCGGTGAACGTGCGCAACAGCGAGTTCTATATCGAGAACCTTCCCGCGGACGCGGCGGTGGAGGTGCCCGCGACGATAGACGGAAAGGGGCTCCATCCGGAGAAGGTCGGTCCGATCAGGGAGCCGTTCGCCGCGTTCCTGAGAACGCAGGTGTCGATAAACAAGCTGGTCGCGGAGGCATACGTGACGAGGTCCCGGAAGCTGCTGCTCCAGGCGCTGCTGCTGGACCCGTTCGTCAACAGCGTCACCGCGGCGGAGGAGATGCTGGACGTCATGCTGAAGCTTCAGAAGGAATACGTCCCTGAATTCCAATAGGAGGCGGATACGGATGAAGAAGGTGATCCTGCGCGGTAGTGAACATCAAGGGAAACGCGATCGATATCCGTGTACTGGCGGAGAAAGGAAAGAAATGAGAGCAGGAATTGCGACACGGGTGAGACGTTTTGCGGCGGCGGCGGGGTGCGGCCTTCTTCTCGCGTCGGCCGGATGCGAGGGACTGCAGACGAAGGGGCCGGAAGCGGGCGCCGCCGCGCGGCGGCCGGTGCTGATCGGACTGGTCGAAGGCAAGGCGGCGCAGGTGCGGGTGAACGGCAGGGGTGTGGGCAGAACCCCGCGCACCCTTTTTCTCGATCGCGGCGACCGCATCGAGCTTCTCGGGCCGCGAGACTTCCGGATCACCCGCTGTTACAAGGGCGAGCGGGTCCTCCGGTTCAAGGTGGACGGTCCAATGTGGCACCTGAGCACGGTGAAGTCGGCGGAGCCGGGCAGTCAGAAGTGGGAGCTGGTCGCTGTGGACGCCGGCTACCGGGAAGGCATGTTTTCTCTGCCCAAGCTGATCGGCGGCAAGAAGCCGGCGTACGTGTGCGTCAGGTTCCTCTCGCCGCTCCCCGACGGCGCGGCGCAGGCGCTCGCGGAGATACAGTCCCTTGAGCTGCAGATCACCAAGGCGACGAACGGCGACGTGAAGAAGGCCGCCGCGTTCCAGAACCTGTCCGGCCTCAACCTGCGCGGGTCCGGTGAGGTGACGGACCTGGAGCCGCTGGCCGGCCTGGCCGGGCTCAAGCATCTGACCCTCGACGGATGCACCGGGCTGAAGGACATCAAGGCGGTCGAAGGGATGACGTCGCTCAAGAACCTGGACCTGGGAAGCTGCAGGGGGATCGCGGACCTGTCGCCGGTCACGAAGCTGGTATTGCTCCGGAGCCTTAACTTCGACGGAATGAAAGGGCTGAAGGACCTCTCGCCGCTGGCGAGCCTGCCGGCCCTGGAACGGCTCGAGTTCGCGCACTGCCCTCAGATACGAGACCTGTCGCCGCTGGCCGGCGCGAGGAACCTGAAGATGCTGGAAATGCCGTACTGTGCGAAGATCGCGAATCTGGCGCCGCTCTCCTCCCTGGCTTCGCTCGAGCGCCTGAATATCATGGGGAACGCGGAAGTCACGGATCTGAAGCCGCTGGCCGGGATGACGGCGCTGAAGAGCGTCAACATGAAGTTCTGCAACAAGATCAGCGACCTGACCCCGCTCGGCGCGCTGAAGAACCTGACGCACCTGAACGCGGCGTTGTGCTTCGAGATACGTGACCTGTCGCCGCTGGCTGGCGCGGTATCCCTTGAGCATCTGGACCTCACCGAGTGCGGGAACTTCACCGACCTGCTCCCTCTGGCCGGGCTGAAGTCCCTCAGGCGGCTGAGACTGCACATATGCAAGGGGGTGACCGACCTGAAGCCGCTCGCGGATCTGTCCTCGCTCGAGGAACTCGATGCGCTGGCCTCCCCGGCCGACATCCCGGCGCTCCCCCGTCTGAAGGCGCTTCGACAGATCGCGCTGCCCCGGATGGTGACCGACGGGTCGCTGGCCGCGTTCTGCAAGGCGCATCCGGAGATCACCCGGCTGGGGCTCGGCTCATGCGAGCACGTGACCGACCTGAAGCCGCTCGCAGGGCTGACCGCACTGCAGGCGGTCAACATGAACGACTGCGTGCGGATCGAGGACATCTCACCCCTGCGCGGCGTCAAGCCGCTTCACACGGTAAGTCTGGAGGGCTGCAGGCGGGTGACCGGCCTTATTCCCCTGCTCGGCATCGAGCGGCTGCGGTCCGTTGCGCTGCCGCCGGAGCTGACCGACGAACAGCTGAAGACGGTCTGCGACGCGCACCCGCGCCTGAGCACGCTGAGCCTGAAGTGGTGCAGGAAGGTGACGGACCTGACCCCGATCGGGTCGCTCAAATCGCTCAAAGAGCTGAGTCTGAAGGGCTGCCGGGAGGTGCGGGACCTGAAGCCGCTCCACGGCCTGAAGGAGCTGACGTTCCTGGACGCTCGTGATTGCTCCCGGCTGAAGGCCGCGCAGCTGGTGGAGCTTCAGAAGGCGGTGCCCCGCTGCAGGATAAAAGCGAAGTGATCCTGCGGTATCACGGCGGGGTGGCAGCTTCCCCTTTCGCTTCTTCCTTTACATCCTCTCGGCGTAGAGGTCGTAGAGTTCGCGCAGTACCTGTCGTATGTTGCCGTCGTGCGTGTCGTACATACCCCGCAGGTCCAGGCCGTGTCTGGAATTCCCGAGGATTTCTGACACGATTTCCTCGAGCATCTGCGGGGTGGTGCGGCACTCGGCCAGGATGGGCAGCAGGCCCTCCCGGTGCGCGGTGACCACGAGCCCGGCCGCCTTGCTGGCCCGCCTCTCGAACCGGCTCCAGGCGAGGCGTCCCATCAGGTCCGCGCCGTCGAAGAGGATGATATCCTTCTCGGTGAGGCCGGCAATCAGGTTCTCGAGCGAGGAGCGCGGGATGGCGGGCGTCATGTCGTTCAGGAACAGCCGCTTTAGAGTGAACCCCTCTTCTTCGAGCCGGACGCCCAGTTCGTCGAGCAGGGTGGTCTTTCCCGAGCCGTCCGGTCCGATGATGGCCCCGAAATGATCCAGCGTATCCAGCCGCGCCATCAGGTCGTCCCAGGAGTCGTCCCGGAACCGGTAGGATATCCGGTGGATCTGCTCCGTCCTGAACGGATTGCCTCGGGCCTTCACGCCGGATCCTCCGTTGTCTTCGATGATAATTGTTCGGCCGCCACGACGTCCGGATTCTACTCGGCCTTGGCTTTGCCCTCAAGTGCCGCCACGGCTTCGGCGGCGGTCTTTGTCATCTCCTCAAACTTGGCCTTGTCCCATCCGCGCGGAACGTCCTTTGTCGCTGCCCACTTCTTGACTCCGGGGAGCGCCTCCTTCGCCTTCGGGCCGATCTTCTTCAGGATCTTGAACCACTGGGTGTACAGCTCGGGCGGCTCCGAATTTCCCGTCGGCTCCCGCAGGTAGCGCGCGATGAGGGGCACCGCGGGGAGGGACTTCTCGCCGAATTTCTCCAGCGCCACCCACGCGTTCATCCGGGTCGCCTGGGCGCTCCGCCAGTCCCGCCCCATCTTCTCCAGCCAGTCCACCATGTTGGGCACGACGTTCTCGTGCACCGCGCCGATACAGCCGATCGCCTCGGAGACGTACTGGTTGACCCTGCCGTCCACGTGGAGCATCGCAATCATCCGGTCGATATGCATCTTCGCGTGCGGGCCCATCCGTCCCACCGCCCACGCCGCGGCCAGACGCACCGGGTAGCCCTCGTACTTGTCCACGCCGGGCTTGTGCTCCTGCAGGAGCGGCACCACGTGGGGGAGGAACGCCTTCGCGGCCGGGCCTATCATCCCGCAGGCACGGGCGGATTCCCTGCGGACGTCGGAGTACTGGTCCTTCATACGCTCGATGAGGGCCGCGACCACCTTGTCGATCTGTTCCGAGGACTCGGAGTCCTTCAGTATCTGCCCGATCGCCACGGCCGCGGCCGTCCGGTTGCGTTCGTACTGGGTGCCTTCCAGCATCGGAAGCAGGTGCGGTACCGCGTCCTTCGCCATCGGTCCGTACTTGCCGAGTGCCTGAGCCGCCGGGAACTTGGTGTTCTCCCGGTCCGAGCCGAGCAGCTCGATCAGCTTGGGGGCGATCTTCGGCCGCAGCTCTTCCGGGGCGTTTTCCAGCGTGCGTGCGGCCCTCATCTGGAAGCCCCGATTCTTGTCCTGGAGCTTCGTTAGCCAGTACGACAGCGGCTTGTCCTTGAGCTTGGGGTCGTCCTCCCCGGCGAATCCGGCGGTGACGGCGGCGCAGAGAACGACCAGGGATGCGGAAATAACCCATCGTTTCATTGGACACCTCCCCGTGGATTGAGAGCAAATCCTGTCGTTTGACACAGGTATTCTACACCTTGATCGTACCGCGTGCAAACGTGCCGGGCCGGAAATCACCCGGCGTAGGCCTTCCTGACCTCTTCGGCGATAACCTTGATGCCGGCGCTGACCGTCTCGTCTTTCTGCGAGTAGGTGACCCGGATGCATTCGTGCTTGTGCTGCCAGTCCTCCTCCATGCCGGGGAAGAAATAGTGGCCGGGCACCACCAGGGTGTTTCTCTCCTTGAGACGTTCGTACAGCTCCTGGGTGGTGATCGGGAAATCCCGGAACCACAGCCAGATGAAGAGCGCCCCTTCCGGCTTGTGCATGAGGAAGTCCACCCCGTCCAGCTCCTTCCTGAACTGCTCGGCCGCGCTGTCCACCTTTGTCTGGTAGAACGGCCTGATGACATCCTGGCTGAGTTGGAGTATCTTGCCGGTCCTCACCATGTCGAGCGCCAGGCTGGCCCCCATGCCTCCCGGTGCCAGGCCGATGACCGCATTCATGGCGGATAGCGCCTCGACGATCTTCTCGTTCGCGATCACAATGCCGGTCCGCGCGGTGGGGAGGCCGAGCTTGGACAGGCTCATGCACACGATCGTATGCTCGTTGAAGTACGGCTTCGCGTCGGTGAATATGATGTGAGGGAACGGGGTGCCGTACGCGTTGTCTATGATGAGCGGGATGTCGTTCTCGTCCGCGAGCCGGCAGAGGTGTTCGATCTCGGTATCCGTCAGCACGTTGCCCGTCGGGTTGGTGGGGCGGGACACGCATATCGCGCCTATCTCGTCAGTCACGGAGATGGAATCGAATTTTATGTGGTATTTGAACGTGTGGTCGTCGATATACTCGAACTCCGGCCTGTTGGACGTGAAGAAGTCGTCCGTCAGCCCGACGTCGGCGTAGCCGATGTACTCCGGCGTCAGCGGCAGCAGTATCTTCTTCCGGGAACCGTCCGCGAACCTTCCCGCGAACATGTTGAAGATAAGGAAGAATGCCGACTGACTGCCGTTGGTGAGGGCGATATTCCTCGACGTGATATCCCAGCCGAACTCCTTCCGGAGCAGGCCGGCCATCGCTTCCAGGAACGCCTTGTCGCCCTGCGGGTTGTCGTAGTTGCCGATCATGTCCTCGAACTGGCCGTCGCTCTCGAGTATCCGGTGCATCCGTGCGCGGAACCGCTCCTGGACATCCGGGATGTGGCCCGGGTTGCCACCGCCCAGCATCAGCGTGTCCCTGCCACCGGCGGCCATCGCGTCGCCCAGGTCGTCCATCAGATGGAGTATCCCGGAGGATGTCGTCAGCTTCCTGCCGAATTCAGAGAGTTTCATCGTCAGCTTCTTCGTGTTTTGTGCTCTGGAAAGGTGGTACTATACCGAAATACGGGCGCTTCATCCAGCCCTTTCGGGAACGGCTACTTCTTCGCCGGAGGAGCTTCCTTCTTTTCCTCGGGCTTCGCGTCGGCCGGCTTCTCCTCCTTCGCGGGGGGAGTCGGGGCGGCGGGGGCCGCCAGCACCGTCTGCACCTCCATCACCGCCTTGTAGAGTTTTTCGGAGCGCTCCTGCCAGCCCTCGATGTACGAGTTGAAATCGCCCTTCTTCTTCGTCTTCTTGTTGCCGTAGCAGCCGACGATCGCGCGGGCCCGGTCGTCCAGCAGTTCCTGGAGCCGCTTGGCCATGTCCTCTCCCAGCTTGGCGCGCTGGTCCTTCTCCTTCAGCGCTCGTTCTATAATTATCCGCGCCTCGGACTCCTGCACCCCCTCGACGATCATCTGGTACTTGTAGGTGTTGTCCGCGCCGTCCGGGCCGGGCGCGAGGTACGGGGCCATCCGCAGGTTGAGCTGTGCCCAGTTGCTGTTTTTGAAACGGGAAGCGATCGCCCCCCGCCGCTTGCCCTTTCCAAGCACGAACCAGAAGTCGGCGCTCATCCGACCGAAGCCGTTCTGGCCGCCCGCGGTGTTCCTTTCCGCCATCATTCGGTTGATGGAAGGGAGCTTTATCGGGCCGGCGCGCCAGATGTCGCGCGGAAACCATCCCGAATACTGGCGGGTATTGGCCCACCCGTATATGTGGCTCCTGAATCGGGCCGGACCGTCTTCGGGGTTCCGTATGTGATACGCTCCCCAGACCACGGTGGTGTATCCGCAGGGCATCTTCTTCTTGCCCTCGCCCGCTCCCAGACTGCCGCCCCTTCCGTGGCCGTGATCCACCCACGACGCGTACGGTGCCATCTCCCGCATCAGGCCTATCGACTTTGCGGCCGGCTTCAGGTCCGGGCTGATCCCGTACATGATCGCTTTCTCCGGGATGCCTCGCTCGGTGACCCGTTTGTGGATACCCTCGATCACCGGCTGCCAGAACGCCTTGGTGTCGGCCGGGTAGTTGGGAAACGCCTCGTTCGGACGGCTCCAGGTCGGACCGTCGGCCGTCGTCACCTCGCCGCTTTCCGGGTCCAGAAGGGAGAACTTCACGCCGCGGCTCGACTGTTCCTCGTTCCGGCCGTGGCCGCCGCCCTGGAAATTCTCGTGCACGTAGAGCACCACGATCTCCGGCTTGCCTATCTTCTCGATGAACAGGTCAAGGTACTGCTCCGTCGGCTTGAAGTCGTGGGTGAACGTCTTGTCGTCCTCACCCTTCTTGATCCAGCGCACGATCGTTTCTTCGTTGCCCAGGTTGCTGTGCCCGCAGAGGTAGAGGTAGATCGCCCTGCAGCCGACGCGCGCCATCTGCTCGAAGCTCTTGCCGATGTACTTGAAGTGCTCGTCGGACCACAGCTTCACCTTGTACTGCAGCGCGACGGATTCCGGGCTCTGTATGAAGTCCACGAACGTCACGAAGTCGCCCGGGTCGGGCAGTACCCACTCCATCACCTTCAGCTGCACCGGCACCTTCCGGTCACCGCAGTCCAGCGCGCCCTCGTAGTCCCCCGGTGCCTGGTCCTTCGGGATCTGAATGACGAGCCATATCGCGTGGATGACGTTCTTCTCCTCCTGCGGCTTGAGGCTCAGTGTATCGTACTTGGGGTTCGGCTGGGCGGAATAGAACAGGTCGCCGTAGCGGAGCTGCACCGCGTCGGCCGGTATCACCGCGTCGCCCTCCTTCATCTTCAGCTCGCTCATCTTCACCGGCGGGCACTCCACCGGGTAATCCTGGTGGATAACGATACGTCCGGAGAATGAGCCGTTCCGCACGCCGACGATCTTCATCACGCACTTCGGGTCGTTGATCTGCACGTCCTGCGGCTCCGTCTCCACCGGGCGGAGAAGGCCCGGAGTGAATATGTCCGGGGCGTAGGCGAACACCGTACCGGTAGCGAGCGTGACACACACGAGAGACAGTAAAGAAATCCACCACGTACGATTCATAGCGACCTCCTTGACTGGCCTTGCGCCGGGCCGTCGGTCCTAACCGTGCTTGTTTGCGATTCTCACGTCGGACGATCCCGTTCCGGGATCGATGAACTTCACCAGGAGCGAGACCTTGTTGTCGTCGTTGAGCGCGTTCCAGTAGAGATCCCGCGCGGCGTCGATGTCGCCCGGAATCTTCACCAGCTGCGGCTCTCCTTCGAACGACGGCAGCGGGTCCCCGTCGCCGGAGTACGTTGTGATGAAGTGTCCCGCGCCGGGAATGGCCTTCTCGAAGCTGTAGTAGTATCTCACCGGCCGGTCCGGGTTGTTGGCTATCGTCTTCAGTATGCCGAGCTTATAAGCGTAGAGGCTGTCGCCCAGGTTCACGATGCCCGATATGCGCGGCGTGTAATTCGGCTCGTCCGGCTCGAACATGCGGCCGTCGAGCGCGCTTTCGAACGATCCTCCGCCTTCCATCGCGTAGTATATCGTGTCGGTCTGGTCGCCGTTCGTGACGATATGCACCTTTCCGAGCACCCGGGTGCAGTTGTAGATGATGAGAGACGGATCCTTCACCTTGGATTCGTCGAAGGGGGCGGTGCGGACGATGTCTCCCTCCTGGACAAATATCCGATTGCGGCTGTTCTTACTCCTTCCCATGATCCAGTAGACCTGCACCATCGTATCGCCGTCCGGCGTCTGGCCGATCACGATCCCGCGGCCGGGGTAGACGTTCTCGCGGAGGGAATCCATGTTTTCACTGACGACGCTGTCGATGTCCACGTTCTGCTCCTTTCGGACTGCGGTTCTGCCTGGCCCTCTCGGGCGTCATTCCTGAGTGCCAGACACCTATACTACCACACGGACGGGGGGTCAGAAACTCTTTTCCGCTGCACGTGCGGGGGTAGTATCAGCGAAGCGTCTGAACGGCTTCCGCCTCGTGGATCCTCCACGTTCCTTCGATCTTTCTCCATTTCATCTCGATCTCGCGCGCTTCGATTCCCTTGTCTCTCGCGCGGGTGGCCTTGGCCGTCATGTTCGTCGTCGCCGAGACTCCGTCGTCGCCGAGGGTCACCGATACGTCAAGGAAAGTCACCTCGATCGCGTCAGTCATTCTCATCGCCTGGAAATACACGGTGGTGAGCTGCTGCACCCCGTTGATGTCCGGGACCGGCTTCCCCACGGAGATGACACAGTCATCGGAGAACAGGGACTGGACCGTCCGCGTTCGGCCCATGAGCGGTATCTCGCCGACCCCTTCGCCTGACTTCGTCACCGCGCCGGCCAGCAGGCCCAGCTTCTTCCGTATCTGCCGCTCATCGCGATTGCGGGTGACGAAGTAAACGACGATCGCCGCCGCGAGCACGATGCATATGATGACCATCACTTTCTTGTTCAAAACAGCGGGCCTCCCACGATTCGATCCCGGCTCACCCGGCCGTGGGCATGCAGGTCGATCGGCATGGATCGGTTGTCTCCCACCACGTAGAGCTCGTCCGGGCCCACCATCACCTCCTGCATGTTCCAGTCGCACGGACGGGTGATATACTGCTCCTCCACTTCCTTTCCGTCAACGACGAGCGTGCCGCCGCGGAAGGCGACCCGCTGGCCCGGCACGGCCACGACACGCTTGAAGAGCATCACCCGCCTGCCCGCCATGCGTATCGCCACCACGTCACCCCGGCGGGGAGGGCGAAGACGGTACCGCAGGACGGAGACGAGGTTGACGGAGCCGTCGGCGTACGTAGGCTCCATGCTGGCGCCGCGGAGCCGTACGGGCAGAAACACGAATTTGAACACGACGAACGTGCAGGTGGCGAGCACGGCCGCGCGGATCGCGGTGCGTCGCGGAGACGAGCCGACGAGGATTCTCCGGAGCCGGCCCGTGCGTTCTCCGTCCTGACCCATGGGTCTCCCGTTCGGCCTTGCCACGAGTGGACATTCCATGCGAATGGCGTGACGGCTGCATCTTACACAAGGGCCAACGCGGGCGCAACAGACGTTCCGGCGCTCTTGCCGGGAATGTGTCACAGGCGTAGAATATACGTCCAAGCCGAGTAACAGAGGAGGATATCGATGATCACCGCATGGTCCGTGAGCTCTCTCGAGAAGATCTATCCGGATACACCGCCCCCGAAGGGGGTCGAACCGACCGCACTCGTTACCCTTTCGGCGGCCAGGGGGGAAGCGGAGGGGGCGCAGCTGGTCCTGCACACGGAAGATGAAGAGATCGACATCGAAGCCGTGGAGACCCGTCCTCTCCATATGGAAGGAACCGACATAGATATCAAGGCGCGGCTGGTGGACTACGTGGAAGTTACCGAGGCCTCTCACGGCGACGGCCAGGCAGGGCTCCAGCCGGACCCGCTGCTTCCCTTCCGGTCGTTCCGGCTCGAGGGGACGAGATCGGTGTGGGTAGACGTCCGCGTTCCCCGCGACGCGAAGGCGGGGCTGTACAGCGGCTCCGTCACGCTGAAGGGGAAGGAGAAGAAGATCCACGCCAAGGTCCAGCTCCGGGTGTACGACTTCGCCCTGCCGTTCCCGCCGAAGCTGGTGACCGCGTTCGGGCTCTACGAGAAGCCGATGCGGGAGATGTACGGAAACCGGTACGACGAGATGCTCCAGAGATACCGCGAGAATCTGTGGGCCCACCGGATCACCCATCTGGCCTTTCCGGCCACGGACATCCCTGTGCCGGACATCACCGTGAAGGACGACGGTGCGGTGAAGTTGGACTACACGAAGTTCGACAAGGCGATCAACGAAAACATACGCCGCGGCATGAATGCGCTCGAGGTGCCTCTGCCGGCGGTATACCTCAAGAAGGAAAAGAAGCTGGATTCCGAGTACGACATCCCGACGCTGGAAAAGATCATGGCGGACATCCAGAAGCACCTGGAGGACAAGGACTGGGTGGACATGGCGTACTTCTTCCTGGTGGACGAGCCCGGCAGGGACGACATCACCCCCTTCAAGAACCTGCAGGAGATGACCAGACGGGCCGCGCCGAAGATCAAGCGTCGGCTCGACATGGGCTACGGCGCGTACGGAGCCAAGCCGGGCGAGTCGATCAAGAAAGCGGAGTACCGGAAGCTCGCCGGGCTCGTCGAGATATGGGTGCCGCACATCGATTGCGTGGACCAGGAGTTCCTGGAAGAGGAGCAGGAGAAGGGGAACGAGGTATGGTGGTACATCTGCTGTTCCTCGAGGCACCCGTACCCGAACTGCCTGATCGACTACCCGGTGCTCGACTCGCGGGTGCCGTTCTGGATGATGTTCGACGCCGGGGTTACCGGTTACGCGTACTGGACGGTGAACTGGTGGAACGAGGACCCGTTCGCTAACCCGCTGTCGTACGCCAAGGCGAACGGCGACGGGATGTTTATCTATCCCGGCAAGGACGGCCCGATAGACTCGATCCGGTGGGAGGCGACCCGTGACGGGTTCGAGGATTTCGAGTATCTCACGCTGCTCGCCGAGAAGATAAAGGCGGCCGAGGTGCTGGGGCTTTCGGGCAAGATCCTGTCCGAGGCGAAGGCCGCGCTCGCGAACGTGAAGAACGTTGCGGCTTCGCGCACCGAATACGCCCAGGATCCGTCGATTCTCCTGAACGCGCGAGAGAACGTCGCCGCGGCAATCCAGAAGTTGAACCGGACGATTTCGTCGGGGAAGGGATAGGAATCATGAAGCACGTACCTTACGACGAGATACCCCTCAAGGACGTTGAGATGCAGGGGGGCAGGGGCATGAGGATGAGGATGCTGGTCGGCCCGGACGAGAACGCGCCCAACTTCTTCATGCGCCGCTTCGACCTGGAACCGGGCGGCTACACCCCCAGGCACACCCACGACTGGGAGCACGAGACGTACATCCTGGAGGGCGAGGGAACGGTGTTCGGAAACGAAGAGGAAAGGCCCGTCAAGGCGGGCGATGTGGTCTACGTGCCGCCGAACGAAGAGCACCAGTTCATCGCGTCCGACGACGAGCCGCTGGCGTTCATCTGCCTTATCCCGAAAAAATAGGGACAGACCCAATAGCGTCCGGTCATAACTCAAAAGGTTTAAGCTGTTTAGCGAAGTCGGCATAGATTCGCCAGTCTCGGGATTCGTTGGCGTCTGCAAGGGTGCTTCGTGAAACCTTTCCGCGTATTCCCATATGGTAGAGCTTTGTGCTCACCGCTCGCTGACGACTAGAACTTGAAACGAAGCGTCTTTACCTCGAATGGGCGGAAATCCAGAATGACGCGGCCGTTCCGGACGGGGATTCTCTTCGCTTTCTCCTCGAGCATGTTGGTGAGCGCGGCCCGTTTTACCGGGAGCGTCGTCGAGAGCGTGCAGCGGGTCGCCGTGCGCATCGCCTCGTAGAGGCGGACGACGATATCGCCGGAGCCGTCCTCGGCGGGTTTGATCGTTTCGATCACCACGTTCGGCGCGTCGATGGAGAGGACGGACTCGGTGCCGGCAGCCCCTGGCGCGCTCGTGACGGGGTGGCTGAGATCGTATGCCTCCTTCACGATTTCGGAGTCCGCGAAGCTTCCGTTCCATATATACATGGAATACGTGAATTCCTGGTGTCCCCGGTCGGCGGTCATGTCCGGGGCGACGGCGGACTTGAGAAGTGTCAGGCTGATGCTGTTGGAGGTGGTGCTGAGGCCGTACTTGCAGTCGCTCATGACGGCGAAGCCCCTTCCCTCCTCGGTAAGCGCCGTCCACTTCTGCTGGGCGACCTCGTAGCGATCCGCGTCGAAGGGCCGCGATTCGTGGGTCGGCCGGCGGAGATGTCCGAACTGGATCTCGTGGATCGCCTCGTCGGATCTGATATCCGTGGCGAAGGCGGCCTTGAGGAGCTTGTGGCTCTCCTGCCAGTCCACCGAGGTGACGAAATCGACCCGGGAGCTGGCGCGCCTGAGGCGAATATCCTGAGTGATCTTCGAATTGTTGATCCGCCGCGTCACCTTGAGTGCCGCGACGAGCGGCCCGCGGGAGGTCACCCGGATCGTCGCGTTCTCTCTCAGCGGGACGGGCGTGTCCCTGTACATGCGGTCTATGTCCCACGCGTCGCACTTGGAAGGGACGTCCTTGAACATCTGCAGCTGATTGCAGGTCCCCGCGGCGAGCTCCCTGCGCGCGACCTTGTCGAATATGCCGGTGATCTCGCCCCGGGCGTTGAGACGGATGCGAAGACATTCGTTCTCGAGCAGATTCTTCGACGCCTCGAGAACGTTGGCGGTGCGGGCCGCCGGGGCGGCCTTCAGCGTGGTCCATCCGCACGGCGGCACGATGACCTCCGCAACCGTCTTTCCCGCGACGCGCTGGATCGGAAGCTGTTCACCGTCGGTCGTTGCCGCGCCCTCGAAGCCGTCCGGCAGCGTGACGAGCGCGTCGCGTTCCCAGGAGAGCGAGTTGAATACCGTGAGGGTCCTTCCCGCCCGCTGCGTCAGAGACGTGCGCGCCGCCGCCGCGGCCTTCCCCGCGGTTCGTATCACGGACGCGTGAGCCGCTTCCGCCTCCTCGTACACCCGGTGTATGGAGGAGCCCGGGATGATATCGTGAAACTGCAGGAGGAGAACGGTCTTCCACGCCTCGTCGAGCTTGCGGGCCGGATACCGGTAGTCTCCCAGGGCCCGCGCCAGCGCTCCCCACATCTCCGCCTCGCGAAGAGCGGCCTCGCTCAGCCGGTTCCCCCGCTTGGTACGCGCCTGCGACGTATACGTGCCGCGGTGCGCCTGGAAGTAGATCTCTCCAACGTGGGTGACGTCCGGTACCCCTCTCTTCTCCAGATCCCTGAAGAAGTCGGCGGGCGTGCCGAGCCTGATCCTCGGCAGTCCCTCCAGGTCCGTCTGCCGCCGGAGGAACTCCAGGTGGTGCCTGGTGGGTCCGCCGCCGCCGTCGCCGTGGCCGAACGGGAACATCATCGTGGAGATGCCGTCCTTCTGCACCCGATCGTTCCAGAAGCCGGCGATCGCGGTCGGATTAGTGGGGCAGTTGTAGCCCTTGATGAGGTGCGCGAGCACCTGCGAGCCGTCGATGCCCTCCCACGTGAACGTATGATGCGGAAACTCGTCGCCGCCCTTGTACGTCCAGAATATCTTCGCGGTCGAGAAGTACTCGAGGCCGCAGCCCCGTATGATCTGCGGAAGTGCCCCGGAATAGCCGAACACGTCCGGCAGCCAGAGGAAATTGCACTCCACGCCGAACTCGTCGCGGAAGAACCGAATGCCGTGCACGAACTGACGGATCAGACTCTCGCCGCAGGGCACGTTGGTGTCGGACTCCACCCACATGCCGCCGTCGGGGATGATCTTTCCGCTCCTGACCGCTTTCTTGATGCGCCGGTACAGCTGCGGGCGGTAGTTCTTTATCATCCGGTAGAGATGCGGCTGGCTCTGGAGGAACCTGTACTCCGGATACTCCTCCATCAGGGCGAGCTGGTTCGAGAACGTCCGAACGGCCTTCCGCTCGGTTTCCGCCAGCGGCCACAGCCATGCTACGTCCAGGTGCGCGTGCCCGTATGCGAAAAACGTCGGCGTCGTCGGCCCGTTCCGGCGCGCCAGGAGGGGGGCGATGTTCTTCCGGCAGGCGCGCAGCGTCTTCATCATCTCGTCGTAGGGGACTTCGAGGTCCACCGTGAGGGTGAAGTTGCGAAGCGCTTCGTCGACCTCGGCGGCGCGGAGGGATGCCGGGTCGACGGCGTCGCGCAGTCCGATGAGCGTCTCGATGTCCCGGGAGAACTGGTACAGCTCCTCGTCCCAGATCCCGAACGTCGATGTGCCCGTTTCGACCTGGGGCTCCACGGGCTCGGGGACGGATTCCCTGCCCGGTGCGACCGGGCCGACGTCGGAGTATCTCTTGCCGTGGCCGGCGTAGCTTTCGATCAGGATGTCGTACCGGGTGCCGGGAACCCCCCTTCGGCACAGCGTTATCTCGCTATGCTGAAGGTCGCGGGCGCCGGCGGCCCGGCCGTTGACGTACACGGTGTCCTCCACACCGCCGAGGTCGGGCCGGAGAACGATCCTCCTGCCCTTCGCCTCCTTCGGGAGCCGGACCGCGCCCCTGAACCAGCAGTATTCCCATTTCTTTCCCCAGCCGGTCCCCGGCGGCATGGCCCGGAATTTTTTCTTCGCGGCCTCGTCGGCGGCGAGCTGTTTCATGGTCAGGAACCCGGACAGCGTTACCGTGTCCAGGGGACGGTAGTACCGCTGTTGCAGCTCCAGGCGCCAGCGTTCGAGACGGCTTCTCCATTCCTTGTCGAGCGACATTATGTTCGTGCTCCTTCTATCGTCGTGACCCAGCGTGCGGAGTGCCTGACCCTGCACGCAAAGCAGAGCAGCAGCCCCTTCTCACGCTTCGTGAAAGACGGTGAGAGCCCGACCGGCGTGAGCGTACCCTTCAGCTCGTCCGGCCCTTCCGCGGATACCATTATGTTGGGTTTTTTCGGGTCCGTGGTGACGCATTTCACCGGCGAGAGCATCTTCGCGTTCTTTGTTCTCAGGTGGAAGCGGAGCTCGATATCGTTGCCCCTGGGTCCCCGCAGGTCATCCGTCAGCACCAGTTTTCCCGTCGGGAAGAAATCCACCCGCCTCGTCCACGTCGTGCCGTCGAGGAAGCGCATCTCGCCGGTCCACCTCGCCGCGCCTCTCTTCCCGGCCCTGAAATCGAGCAGTCGCCCGTCGGCGTTCACGTACTTGTCCCACATGCTTGTCTGGTGGACGATCGCGTCCCGGTCTCCTATCTGGAGCACGTTGTGCGCGCGCCCCAGACGGAACAGCATGTTGCCGTGATCCGGGTTGTACGTGTTCACGCCGCGCTCCGTGATGATTCTTCTTCCTCTATATGAGTAGAGGATGCTGAGCCAGTCGGAGTGGGAGTGCCCGCCGCCGAATCCGCACACGTGCATCACCACGGCGCTGTCCTTCGTGGACCAGCCGGTCCGGGCGGACGCGTACCCGACATCGGGAAACGCCGCCGCGAGCGGCCACTTCTTCCTTCTCCCCGACACTCTGGGGATCGCGAGGAATGACGGTTTCGTTCCCGCGGGAAGCTTCCACGGCATCCTGACGCCGGTCGCCGCCTCGCCGAGCGCGAGCACCGCTTCCGGGCTTCCGTCGGAGCAGTCGCCGAAGTTTGCCACACCCCGATCGGGCATCGTCACGTACGGAGCGTACTCCACCATGCCGGTCGCTCGTCGTTCTGCCTCGCGCGGAAGCGGCCACTTGTTCAGCCGGCACAGCAGGATCGGATTGATGAAACAGTGTATGCACGTCATGTGATAGCCGGGCACTCGCTCGCTGTGGCCTCCGTCGGGAAGTACCTGGGCCTGGAGGCATCTGGCGAGATTGTGCACGCCGACGTCGCGTGCGTTCCTGGATTCTCTCGTCCACGGAAACGCTGCCCAGTACAGAAGCGCCTCCGTTTCCATGAGCATGTGGTTGCCCGTGGCGCCCTTGTCCATGGCCGGGGTGGTGCGGCCGACCACCAGGGATTGCTGGCGCATGCTCCGTACGTATCGGGCGAATCGCTCCGGCGTGAGAAGGGGGCTGTCCCAGAGGATATGAAGCACTCGGAGCCAGTGCTGGATGCGAAGGCCGCAGTTCAGCATCTGCCATACGCTTTTCCAGTGCGGCCCCCAGCGGGAGAACTTCTCCGTGATCTGGTCCTCCCTGGTGCACGGACAGTTCGCGATCCAGTGGTCCATCAGCTCGAAGACCCGCTCCTCGATATCCTCCCGTCCGGCGGCGCGGGCCGCGGCGGCCATCGGAGGAAGAAAATGGTGCCGGTTCACGGAGTACATCCACTCCACGTCCTTCTCGTCGTACTCGTGCCAGTCTATGCTGACTGCGTTGAACGCCTTCGATATGCGGCTCTTCGGGTCGAGCTTGATATATCGTCTTCGGTTACCCGTGGTGTGCAGATACGGCCGCTTCTTGAGGAATATCTCGCCGATTGCCACGCCGCTCTTCACGCTCCCGGGACTCATCTCCTTCACCAGCCGCTTCAGGTTCTTCCTTTCGAAGAACCACCGGTACCCCTGCTTCGCCCGCCACGCGGCGAGGAGCTTTTCCTCGCGCGTTGCGCCCTTCGCGTTCCTGAGAAGAGGATGCCTCCAGTCGATGATATCCTCGAACGGCGCGGATACCGGGATATCCAGCCGCATGATCCGGTTCCGTTTCAGCTTCATGACGTATTCCTTAATCTACTGATTAGAGGCCTGACCCTGTTAC
>CAYMFW010000002.1:65808-104065 GCA_964389785.1 uncultured Planctomycetota bacterium | reverse complement strand
GTACTGCGCCACCGGATGGGACGGTTCCTCGAGCGACGGCATCGTGATCTTCGCCTCGTCGATCATATCCAGGTACGTCTGCGACGTTATGTACGGCGGATGGGGGGAGCCGAAGCCCACGTATAATTTGAACGGCTGGGCCTCCTTGGCGTGTCCGCCGAGCCAGCCGATCGCCTGGTCCACCCGCGTCCAGTCGTACGTGGAGAGCCGATCGGTATCCTCGTCCGACAGCCGCGGCGGCGGTTCGTGGTACGCCGGCCGTTCGATGCACGCGGTGCGGGTCCACGCGTCCACCCGGGCGCGCACCGTGTGGCGGCCGGAGAGGTAATCCATCCTCCCGACGTTCTCCACGTGGTACCCGCCGTCGGCGATACGGGTATCGTACGTCGGGGCGCCCGGCTCGAGCCCCTTGTGGTTATTCCACGCCTCGCAGTGATGGATGTACTGTCCGGAGCGCATGCTGGCGCGCGATGGACAGCAGACCGGGGCGTTGCAGTACGCGTTGGCGAACAGCACCCCTTCGGAGGCGAGCCGGTCCAGGTTCGGCGTGTGGGCCGCCGGATGGCCGGCGCAGCCCATCGCCCGTCCGTCCATGCTGTCCGAATGGATGTGAATGATATTCGGTCGATCGCTCATGACCGGCTATTGTAGCAGATCACCGGGGATCGTGCGCGAGTCGTCGCCGCCGGTTATTCGATTCTGATTCCCGCCGTCTCTTCCGTGTGGTAGTTCAGCTTCAGCGCCACGTACCGTTCCGCGTTGTCCTCGAAGACCATGTAGTTGTCCGTGCCGGAGATGAACCTCACGTTCGAGACGGCGATGTCCCCGGGCACCGGGATTGCGCTCTTCGGGCCGTTGCCCGAATCGAAATTGCCGTACGCGCCTACGTGCATCACCAGGTTGCCGTTCGTATCCAGCACGCCGATCGAATGCCGGTACGCCTCGGGAACGTAACTTCGCCTGTACCAGTCCAGATGCGCGCGGAGCTGCGGGCACTCGCAGCCGGTGCAGATCATCGGAGAGGCGCCCGCGTACAGCCACTCCGCACCTTCCGCCCACGCCCTGGTGCCCTTCACGTGGGGATACGGCCGGTTCACGAAGTCCGGGTCCCTCCCGGGCATGTCGTCCATGCGTATCGGCGCGTTTTCCAGCAGCACGCGCACGCCCTTTCCGCGGGCCTTCATGTAGGTTCCGGTGAACGGGAACCGCTTCGCCCCCGGCGAGCCGAATACCCCGGCCTGGCCGTACAGAAAGCTCGCAGTATTGCCCGGGCCCACGCCCCGGAGGCGGTTGTGGGAGAAATAGAGCTTGCCGTCCTCGTCGATATGACAGCCGTTTATCTGTTTCCCGGCTATCACCGCCGGTCCCGCCCGCAGTTCGCCGGTGCGGTCGTACGTCCAGACCGTCCCGCCGGCGAGGGGGATGCCCGGCTTCCGCTTGATGTAGAAGATATCCTCGCCCCGCTTCTTCAGCGCCTCCAGGTTCCGGGACCAGGTCGCGTACTTGTTGCCGTCTATGTAGTCCCCGGCCGCCCGTCGCGCGTTCATCCCCGTCATAGCCGCGTTCATCCCGTAGTCCTCCATCTTCGGCACATAGAGGATCTTCGATTCTATCGCCACGTCGCCGCGCATGTTGACGCCGATGCCCATCTGGAAACCGCTCGCGCCGCTCTGGCACTTCGTCTGCAGGATCCCTTTCCAGGGGGTATCGTGCTTCCCCATCTTCTCGATGCCGTAATCGTACGGGACCTCCGGGTACATGATGGGCTGCCGGTCGAACTTGTCCCGGTTGTAGTCGCCCTTGCGTTCGCCGGGCCGGGACAGGTCCACCCGTCCCACCCCCGGCATGTAGTACATCGGGTTGAAGTGGTTGTGCATGTACCCCTGCTTGTCGATGTGGATATCGTCCGTGGACGCGCGGATCGTCCAGGTGCCGAGGGGCTTTCCCGACACCAGGTCGAAGGCGGTCCCCGCTCCCGGGCGGAAGTTGCCGAAATACGCGTGTTCCCGCGCCGGATCGCACGCGGACTTGGAGCCCAGCGCGCCGCAGGTAAACCGTCCGGCGTAGTACTCGCCGTCTTCCTTCCGGGCCCGCTCGTCGAAATCGAGGATCTTGCGGAAGCGTTTTCCCTCCTCCTCCCACACCGTCAGGTTCATCTCTCCGCTCACGTAGTCCTCGTGGGTCCCCTTCGTGGCGCGCGTGCCGGTGATCCACAGCCGGGGCTTCGGGGCCCATGAATCGACAACCATCGCCCCGAAGAACCCGTCCTGGTGGAACACCTCCTTGGGATCGTCGAACGAGGCGAACTTGGTGAGCCGGTTGACGCTCTTTCCGCTGACCTTGCCTCTGTGCAGGATGTAGATGCCTCCTCGCTTCCGGTCGACGAAGACGAACTCCGGACGATCCACCTTGACCGTCTTCAGGCACTTGCCTTCCGGGGAGAATATCTGCATCCGGTTGTTGTTCCGGTCGGCGACGTAGATGCGCCCGGCGCCGTCGCAGTCCACCGAGCTGGCCCAGTTGAGCGACGTGTCGTCGCGGCCCGGCTTGCCGGGTGTGCCGATAAAGGGCTCGGCGGAGTCCTTCCCGTCGGTCGAACAGCGGAGCACCATGTGCCACGGCTGTGCTTTCGGGCCCTTTCCGGGAATGTTGTTGATCATGTAGAGCCACTTGCCGTCCGGGGAGGGGGCGAAGCGGGGCGTGTAGTGCGGCTTCCAGCGGCAGAACGGTTTCTCTTCCGTTCCCCTTCCCCGGATTCCCTTGAGCGAGGTGGACCCGTCCGTGTGAATGTAAAACAGCCGGGACGGACATCGGAATGCGCTCGATGCGAAGTAGATTCGGTCACCCACGACGGCCGGACGGATCTCGGTACAGCCGCTCTGCAGATAGTTTCCGTGATCGGAAACGGTCTGGAGCACGTCCGGGGAATGCACCGCGCGCCTGCCTTTCTCGTACTCGATGTAGCCCATCCCTCCCAGCTTCTCCTCCGGCATGTTCGCGGGGGGCGGCAGGATCGAGCAGACGTACTTTGCGTCGTGGTCGAACCGGCGGATGTGGATCCGGCCGCGTCCTCCCTTGGTCACCACGAGCACGCCGCCCGGGTCGACGGCAAGTCCGAAGACGTACCTGCCCGGGAGATTGCCGGGGCTCACTCCCCCGAGGCACTTGTCGAACTCGGGTTTGAGCCCGAGCATCACCCGCACCTTCAGCTTCTCCGGCTCCTTCACGTACGTGCCCAGGTCTTCCTTGCCGTTCCAGTAGACCTTCTGCGAAAGCGAATCCTTCTGGAACGGCGGCGGCGCGTTCTTTCCCAGCACGCCGGAGGCGACGTGGCGGACCACCTTCCCTTCCCCGTCCACGATGCCGACGGTGACGTCGCACATTCCCTTCACCGCGAACGCGATCTCGTATCGGTCCTTCTGGACCAGCTTCACGGTGGGCTTGCTGGTGAACGCGAACACGTTCTCCCGCTCGGTGCACCCCGGGTCGTACGGCTTGGGAAAGCCGTCCCCGGCGCACGCCGCGGCTGCGAGGGCCACAAGAATCCCGGACACACACATTGATATCTTCATGATCTGTACTCCCGTGTCGAATCGAATGAACTCAGGAATGTCACCACAGTATACTATCAGGGTTCCCCGGCCCAGGGTTACATTTCCTCGAGGATGAATTCTTCCCGCCTACTTCGTCAGGCCTTTGAATATCTCCAGCGGGAAGAGAATCCTGCTGTGGTAGACGTGCCAGTTGGGGTTCTTCTCAGGAGACACGATCGCCACCGCTTCGAACATGCCGTTGGCCGGGTTGAAGGCGCCCCGCAGCCCCTTGATGGAATCCATTCCGGGAGCGACCATGGACGGCACCAGTATCGGCCCGGTGGGCTTGCCGTCCGGTCCTCTGCGCAGAGAGAACTTCACGCCGTCGAGACTGACGGCCGCCCACGTGCTCGACGGGGGCCACTTGTCCACACCGGTCAGCATGTAACCGTGCCCTCCTATCTTCATGACGTTCGGGAACAGCCACTTGCAGTCCGGCGACAGCTTCTCCGTGATATTGACACAGCGTTCCCTGACGTCCTTGCGGAACTTCCAGGGCCCCTCCGGCTTCGGGGCCTCGGCGATAAAGATGTTGTTGTTGTAGAGCGGCACGCCGCCCGGCTTTCCGCGCTTCCCGCTCTTCTTCTTGACCGGCTTCGGCTTCTTCCCGGCCAGGTCCTTCGGGTCCGTGAACCCGTATATGTACATCCGGAGCGTGCCGTCTTCCAGCTCTATTATGCTTCCGCCTTCGACTCGGAATCTTCCCTCTATCGCGCGCGCTTTCTTTACCCACTCCGCCGGGTCGCCGGGGGGCGGCCCGAGGTGCTTCCACGTCCCCGCGCTGCCGTCCGGGCTGACGAAGAGCGCGGGAAAAAGCTCCGAGCCCCCCTGATACCTGGGCCCTATCGCGGCGAGCACGATGTGGGTGCCGTCTTTGAGGATGGTGCACGAGGAGCGTGAGATGATGGGATGCTTGATGCCGTTCAGGGGACGATCGTATCCCCTGATGATGTCGGCGCCGAACCGCAGGGCATCGCTGCGGTACTTCATTACGCCGAGGTCCGGACCCGCGAACCCGAATGTCCGGTCCATGCCCCTGTTCGAGGCGCTGAACCAGAACTGGATCTCCTTCTCGCCGGTGCGAAGCACCATCGGATAGCTGAGATCGAACGGCATTCGCTTCCAGGGGGCCCATGTCCTGTTGGGGTCGGGAGTCGGCGCTTCCCCCGCGGCATCCGCGGCCGCGGCGAGAGTGCACAGCAGGAGCAGCAGCATTGCACCGCGCATGATCATCTCCTTTGTTCCAGTCGTACCCGCAGGAGTGTCTGCGGCCTTTCTATCAGCGTCACGTGGTAGCCGTGTCGGTGGAGGAGCCAGAACGTGCCGCCGCCCCCCGCCGCCATGTACGAACCTCCGAAGGGGAGGACCACGAACGCCCCGAGGTTCTTTCCGCTTCCGGGATCGACCCGCACGAGCAACTTTCCCACCCGCTTCATCCACAGCGACCCGTCCTGGTGAGCGAACACGAACGACTCCGGATAGCCGACCTTCAGGAGGGGGCGTTCGGGATCCTGCGGCGGCCGTATCGTCGCGATGTGCATGTACTTCCCCCGGTGGAACGCGCCCCATAGTTTCCCGTCGCCGAACGCAAGGCCGGTGATTCCACGGGCCGTATCGATCGATTCCACGATGTCGCCGGTGGCCGGATCGATCGCGCATACGCCGTGCTTTTCGCCTGCGCGTTCCCGGTACGCCCCCCAGAGCAGCTTCCCGTCCCAGGCGAGACAATCCGCCCTGCCGGCCGATTTGTCCAGTTCTATCGTGCGAAGAAGGTTACCGCTTACCGCATCGACCCGGTAGAGCTTCCTGTTCCCCGCGCTGCTCAGCCAGAGCGCGGTGCCGTCGAACACGACGCTCGTCGGACGCGGAACGGGCACGGAGAAGCAGCGCAGGACGCGGACCTGTCCGACCGTGGCGCCGGCCCGCCAGAACGGGGGCCCGATACAACGGGCCGTCGCCGTCACGTGCTGTCCGGCGTGCGCTCTCGTTTTCTTCGAGCCGTCCGGCCCCGTCACGTCGACCGTTCCGTCCGTGACGTCCACCTGCGTCCTGTTTCCCGTGACGTCGAGCGAGAGCTCGGTGCCCACGAGCGTCAGCGCCGCGTGCGGTGTGGTGACGACCATCCGTGACTCCTCCGGCTGCGGAGCGACGGTGACCTTCAGCGTACCGGACGTCACGTACAGCCGCTTGGCCCCCTCGGGGGACGCCTCCATGCGCAGGATCGTCTGCTCCCCGGCCTGGACGTAGGACTCCTCCCCGGCGTATCTGAAGCGGAGCGTTCCCGATCGCGCGACCTCCACGGAATCTCCCGGCGCAAGCCGGGCGCCCTCGGCCAGGGCGCGGCGCGTCTTCGCCCCGTCGATGATTCTCGCCCGCTCCGCCCGTTCGGCCTGCAGCACCGTCGCGGCCGCCGGGCCCCCCGTCCCTTTCCACCAGAGGTTCGCCCCGATACCCAGGAGAACGGCGGCGGCCGCGGCCAGCGGGACGGCCACCCGGAACACCCGGCGCGCCCGTCCCGTCCGGGCGGCGGAGATCTGCTCGGAAGACATGACCTCCGCGAGCATGAGACGCTGACGGAGCAGGAGGGAGACCTCCCTCAGCATACGGGGATCGTCGGCAATCTCCCGGCTCAGGGCCTGCTCCTCCTCGGGAGACAGTTCCCGGTCCACGTAGGCGGTCAGATCCTCACGCTTCACGAAAGCGCTCCCTTCGCAGCCCGGCATCCACGCACCTGCGCAGCGCCTGCCGGGCCCGGTGCATGCGCACCTTCACCCACGACAGTCCCTGCTTCATCGCGTCCGCGATCTCCGCGTACTTCATGTTTCCGTCGAAGTGGCTCCGGATAATGGTCCGGTCCGGGCCGCTGAGCTTCTCGATGCACTTCTCCAGCACCTTCCGCTCTTCCTCCCAGGCCTCGTCCTTGTACAGCTCCGGCTCGAACACCAGCATCGCGTTGGCTTCCACGAACTCCGGCGAGGCGGTCTGCAGCTTCCGTCTGCCCCGCTCCCTGAACCAGACGTGGCGGGCGATCGACACGAGCCACGCCCCGAAATCCGCGTTCTGGAAGTAGTGTTCCCTCTTCTCCAGGGCGATCAGCATGGTCTCCTGCACGATGTCCTCGGCCTGGGCGAGATCCCGGCAGCACGCGTACGCGTACGAAAGGACCGCTCGCCGGTGGTCCTCGCAGAGCCTGCCGAACTCATTCATATCCATGACTGTGCTTCCCTGCGGTAATCATCCTGAAAGGCGTCCATAAGGTTACATGAAATGCCGTCCGGACGCGACGGCGATTCATCGGGACGGTCATTTCCCGCGAAGCGGACACCCGTCACAGCGCGGTGTCGGTCCGCAGTAGTGCTTTCCCGCCATGACGATGAGGGCGTGGTACTCGTTGAAGAGCTTCCTCCGCGTGGGAAGATTCGACGTGAAGAGCTGCTGTATCTCGTCGTACGTCGCGCCTTCTTCTATGAATCCGTGCCGCTCGACGATCCTCCGGGTGTACGCGTCCACCACGAACACCGCCCGGCCGAACGCGTAGAGAAGCATCGAATCCGCCGTCTCCGGTCCGACGCCGTTCAGCGCCAGAAGCTCCCCGCGAAGCTTCGGCGTGGCGATGCCCTTCGCGTTCTCGAACGAGTCGCCCAGATAGTCTCCGAACCATCGGGCGAATATCTTTACTCGCTTCGCCTTCTGGTTGAAGTAGCCGGCGGGCCGTATCAGCCGCCTCAGACGGTCTCCGCGGGCCTTCCGCAGGGGCGCGGCGTCCAGCATACCCGCTCCCTTCAGGTTGACTATCGCCCGTTCTACATTGGTCCAGTTGGTGTTCTGGGTGAGTATCGCGCCGATACACACCTCGAACGGGGTATCCCCGGGCCACCAGTGCTGCGGCCCGAAGGCGCGGAAAAGCGCGTCGTACGCCCGTTTCAGACGAATCCTCATAGTCCACGATTCTACCAGAGCCGGAGTATGGTGTCCCGCCCTCATCTTCGACTGCTATAATCGCCGTGCGACAATACAGGAGGGTATGCGTGGTGGAGACGAGGATTCGATGGCGGGCAAGGGCGGCGTGTCCTCTCATCATCGCGCTGCTGCTTTCCGCCGCCGCCGCCGCGGAGATGCAGATAGCGCCCTCGCGTGTGGTGCTGGGCGACCTCGGGTCCGAAGACCGGGCGGAACGAATAGTCGTCATCACGGCAGGCGAAGGGACGGACTTCGCCATCACCAGGGCCCGCTCGGACGGAAAGTGCTTCGGGGTGGAGTTCGCCGCGGTGAAGGCCGGACGGATGTACCGGCTGACGGTACGCAGTCTTCCGCCCCTGCCGGACGGCGTGCTGCGGGAAACGATCACGGTACGGACGGACAGCGAATGGTATCCGCAGCTCGAGATCGCGGTCTCGGCCCGGGTGAACGGCCCGCTGGAAGTGATACCCGGCGAGATCACCGCATCCACCCGGCACGTCACCGTGCGTCGGCGGGGCGGGAAGCCGTTCGTCGTAAAGGATGTCCGGACGCCGGAAGCCGGAATCACGTCCGCGGTGACGCCCCGCGGAGACGGTGAATACCGGATCGATCTGTCCGCCGTTCCGGCCGATCTCGCGCTGAACGGGCAATTCCTGACGATCGCTACCGACGTTCCGCACATTGAGACGATCGAAGTCCCGTTCTCGATAACCCAGGCGGACCCGGCTGTCATCGAATACTTCTACGAGCCCGGCTGTCCGGAATGCGGGCGGATAAAGTACGAGGTGCTGCCGGACATGGCTGCCCAATTCCCCGGGCGGTACGTTCTGAGGAGATACCCTTTGACGGAAGAGGTCAATGCCCGCCGGCTGATTGCATACCAGGACCGTCTGAAGATAACAAAGAATACATCGGTGCTGCTGGTAATCGACTACCGCCGGCCGCTGGACGACATCACGACCATCGTCGAGTGGCTGCCGGCGATAGTGGAGGAATCACTCAACGAGCGAGACTCCCCGGACTGGACTCCTCCCGAACCGATACCGGTTCCCGAAGCGATCGAGACCGGAAAAATGGCCCGGAAACGACTCCGGGAATTCACGCTGGGCGCGGTGCTGATCCTGGTTATCGGGGGGGGGTGCTGGCCTGGAGCAGGAAGCGTGTGGGGCGCGAGACCCTCCCGTAGATACCGCTACAGGTTTTCGTCGAAGCGTCCGTCCAGGCCGGGGGTCTTCTCCCAGCCTTTCGTCGTATCCGACTGCCACTGCCATCCGTAGGGTTTGGCCCAGTAGCCGTTGAACAGCCAGTCGTTGGCGATGTCCGGTATGTTCCATATCGTGTCTCCGACGTGGCCGTCGAGATGGACGACGTTGAATCTGAACAGGCCCGCGGTGGTTCTTCCCACCCCGAAGTGGGAACGGTTGGTGCGGGACATCAGCGCCGAATCGGCGCACGTGCCTCCCTGGCCGGTAATCGGCGGGAGGCAGACGGCAACCCAGGCGGACGGCAGATGATCCGCGCGTGTGGACGTGTGCTTGACGGCCGGACGGAAGTACAGGTCCGCGGCGGCGGAGCCGGAGGTGCCGCCGTAGCCCTGCAGAGTGTGCTTGACGTAGCTCGGGTTTACATGACGCTGCCAGTAGCAGCCTCCGCTCCAGAGGAAGTACCGGTAGCCGAAGAATCCCTTGTAACGGCTGAACTCATCCCGCATCTGCTCGGTGCCGGCGTAATAGCGCGGCTTGCCGGTGCCGCTTCCATACTGCCACTGCCAGTTCTTCACGCTGACGATGGGGTCCCAGAGGATTTCAATGGGGAGATAGAGGCCCTTCTCGCGCGGCTTGCCGGGCCAGCCGCCGCTCGGGGTCCCGTCCCACTTCTCCCCCGGATACGTTCTGGAATACACCAGCCTCGTGAACTTGACCCCGCCCGGCTCGTAGTACGCCCACTTGTTCATGCTGGGCAGATTGATCTTGCGGCCGGTCCAGTTGCACAGGGCGCCGCGGTACCCATCGCCGGGGCACCGGTTTCCGATCTCCGGGAGCGCGCCGCGGTTGTCTCCGGAATACACCAGGCATCCGACGCCGATCTGTTTCTGGTTGCTCTTGCACACGGAGAGATACGCGTACTCACGTGCGCGGGCCATGCCGGGAAGGAGGATGGACGCGAGGATGGCTATGATGGCCACCACCACCAGAAGCTCTACCAGCGTGAAGCCGGTCCGGCCGTGTGCGATCCTGTCCCTTTTCATCATACAATACCCCGAGCCCTATCCAATACTGTACCCCCGGAAAGGCGGGTGTCAAGGCGTTCGAATGCTCATAATCGACGATTTTACCAGGGTGGGGCTATTGTGTCCCGTCCCGGGTTGGGGTAAGGTGAATGGTCAGGTCAGGCCGTACTCTTTCCGTTAGAGAAAGGATGAAGCTATGTCCCTGTTCGCGGCGCCGAAGTCACTCCGGAAGAATCCCCGGGCCTCGTTCTGGATCGGACCCAGAACGAAGATCCTCTGCGCGAGAAAAGAAGACCTCAAGGTCGGCCGTCTGCTTGCGGAACGTATACAGCAGCTCACGAGCGCCGCATCCGAGCGGGAGGAGCGGAAGCTCCCGGTGGCGCGCGGCTCCAGGGCCGACGATGCCATCGTGCTCAGGAGAGGCGCCGTCGGCGGCGCGAAGGAGGGCTTCCGCATCACCGTGACGAAGAAGGGTGTCACCGCGGCCGCCGGTGCCGAAGGGATGCGCTGGGCAGGACAGGCGCTCGGCGAGTACCTGGATCCGGCCGGGTTCTTCCCGGGCGGCAGCATAGATGATGCGCCGGCCCACCCGTTTCGGGCGGTTCTTATCCATATGACCCACTACGACCCGAAGTGGTTCAAGCGTAAGCGGTGGGAGAAGAGGATCGACTACAAGGTCGCCGAGCGCGTCATCCGGGAAGCGGCCCGGTGCCGGCTCAACGCGCTGATGATAGACGTGGCCGACGGGGTGGTATTCAGGAATCACCGGGAGCTGAAGCGGCAGTATTCCATCACGATGGCGAAGTTCAAGGAATTCGTGAAGCTCGGCCGGTCGCTCGGCATGGAGATCATCCCCAAGCTCAACTTCTCCAAGTCGTTCCACAGGCACCATCACAACGAGTGGATGCGGCCGTACAACAAACTCAAGGACGACCGGGAGTACTACAGGCACGCGTTCTCGCTGATGTCCGAGCTGATACGGGCGACGAAACCGAAATACTTCCATATCGGAATGGACGAGGACCACGAGCACACCCCCGAGGAATACGTGGAGAAGATCGTGAACCTGCGCGGCTGGCTGAAGAAGCGCGGAGTGAAGACGATACAGTGGATAGACATCGGCAAGCGGTGGCAGAAGGACATCGAGGCGAAGATGCGCTGGGCGGTGGGCAGGATTCCGAAGGACGTCATCCTGTGCCACTGGCAGTATTTCGGTCGGGAGTTCAGCGAGATCGGCTGGCTGAAGCGCCGGGGCTACCCGGTGCTCGCCACCACCGGCGGGTACACCCATCCGGCGAGCCGGGCCATGGCGGCGCGCGCCGCCGAGCAGCGGATCATGGGGATGATTTCCACGCACTGGGCGCCGCTCCAGAAGGAGCGGGAGCAGTTCATCATCGATTCGATCCGCGAAAGCGGCAGGGCATTCTGGGAAGGAGCATAGTCATGAAGATCTATTTCGTCCGTCACGCGCAGTCCGTCGGCAACGCGGGAGGCGAGTACGATCGCTCGAACGCGAGCGCACTCACCGAGCTGGGGCTCCGGCAGGCGGAGATACTCGCCGAACGGCTGATGGGCTATCAGTTCGACAAGATCATCGTCAGCCCGCTCGAGAGGACGGTAAGAACCATCCTGCCCTATCTGAAGAAGACGGACCACAAGGCGGAGGTGTGGCCGGAGCTGGTGGAGGCGCGGGGCCGCAAGGACATCGAGAAGGAGGTGCCGGAGGTGATGCGGATGGGAGAGCCGATCAGCCTACCCGAGGAAGCGCTGCCGTACCTGGAGATCCGCGACGACGAATACGGCACGCACCTCGCCCCCGGCGACGAGAACTATCAGGAGGGCCAGCGGCGGGTGACGGTGGCGGGGAAGAACCTGCTGGAGAAGCACGACATGGAGGAGATCACCTTCCTGGTGGTCGGTCACGCCTGCAGCGGCGCCCGTTTCCTGGAGGCGCTGATGAAGATCCCTCTCGACGGCCGCTTCCAGCACGGCAACACCGGTATGACCTTCATCGAGCAGAAGGGAAACGGTGACTTCATCATGCGGTTCCAGAACCGGCTGTCGGAGGAGGGCGTACCCCAGTGAGCGATATCGTTCCGAAACCGCGGTGGTCCAGGGTGTGGCCGGAGAAGGCGGTGCCGGTGAAAGGTCTGCGCGCGCGTACAGGGAAGACGCTGGCCGGGGAGCGGAAGATCGTGGCCGGGGCGCTGGCGAAGCTGGGCATCCGCACCGGGGGGAATGCGCGGCTCCTCATCGGTTCGCGGAAGGACGCCCCGGAGCTGGCGCACGCGTGGAGGAAGGGGAAGACGCGGCTGCCCGGCGGGAAGCTCGGCGAGGAGGGGTACGTGCTGGTATCCGATTCGGATGGAATCCGGATCGTCGTCGACGGGGTGCGGGGCGCGTTCTACGGGATACAGACGCTCGTCCAGCTCGTCACCGGGGGAGCGGTGCCGAAGGCGCTCGTCGCGGACGTGCCGGTGAACGAATTCCGTGGGATGCACATCTCCACCGGGGGAGCGAAATCGTACGCGAAGATCACCCGGCTCATCGAGGAGGTGCTCCCGGTCTACAAGGTCAACACGCTGGTGCTGGGTATCGGCTACCTCTACCGGTTCAAGAGCCATCCGGAACTCAAGTCAGCGCAGCCGTTCACGTCGTCCCAGGTGAAGCGCATCGTCAAGCTCTGCCGGGAGAGATGCATACGGGTGATTCCGGAACTCAACTGCCTCGGCCACCAGTCATGGCGGACGGAACGGATAGGGGCGCTGCTTCGGGCGTATCCGGAATTCAACGAGACGCCGGGAAAACAAAACATCACGTACTGCTACAGCTGGTGCCCGTCCGACCCGCGCGTGTACCGGGTGGTGTTTGATCTGATAGACGAGCTTATAGACGTGTTCAAGACGGACGCGTTCCACGTCGGCATGGACGAGGTCTTCGAGCTGGGCGAATGCCCCCGCTGCCGGGGCAAGGGGGCGGCGGAGCTGTTCGCCAAGGCGGTGAACGACATGTACCGGCACGTCGTCGGGAGGCGGCGGAAGCAGATGCTGATGTGGGGCGACCGGCTGATCGACGGCTCCAGGACCCCCTACAATCGGATGAACGGCGCCCGGAACGGCACCCACCCCGCGCTCCGGATGATTCCCCGGGATATTCTGATATGCGACTGGCACTACCACACCCACCGGTCGTATCCCTCCGTTCAGCGCTTCAGGAAGGCCGGCTTCGACTTCGTCACCTGCAGCTACCAGAAGCCGCGGGCGGTCGGGACCTTCATGAGATACGCCGCAGAACACGGCGGAAGGCGGTGGATAGGCCATCTGGACACCAACTGGGGCGAGGGAAAGAGGGGGCTTGAGTGCCTGCTGGACGGGAAGGTGGGCGTGAGTGGTCCCGCTGACGCATTTCGTCGTGGTCTGGACCTGGCGTGGCGGGGAGCCATATAACCCCATTATAGACAAAAAGAAAAGTCCACCTGCCTGATTGCTGGGCGGTGCTGCATCTATTTTGAGCAGTCAATATCGTTGATCGCGGCGCTGCATTCAGTCGATACACTATGTCGAGTCATTACGGTTTTTGGAACACAATACGTGGATTGATGGTGATCGGACGTGACGCAAGCCTAATAATTAAGCGGTATCGTTCAACTATTGACATTCTCTTCGTGCGCTGATAGAGTCCGCGGAAATCGCGCTATACCGTCGTGAAGGAGCCCATCCGTCGTGGAAACGAAGAAGGTTGCCGTGGTGTCGCGAACGGGAGTGGATGACGCGTGCTGCACGGCCGCGGTGCTGTTGAGAAACCCGGGCGCCGAGGTGGCGCCGAGCACGCCGGGATGCATCCATGCGACGATGTCGGAGTTCGCGGGGCGTGAGGAGCCGCCTGGGGAGATCCACGTGTGCGGGATGAACGTGGAGAACAGGTGGGGAGCACTTGCGGCGGCGGCGGTGCAGCTTCGAGAGAAGGGGTGCGCGGTGTTCTGGCACTCCGGGCTGGGGCGCCTGGAGAAGGATCGGGAGCGGTTCGAGAGCATTTCAATACCCGCGTTCGTGGACTGCCGGACGAATACGGAAGCGGTGTGCGTGACCCTGCGGCTGTCGGAAGAGAGGCGGATGGTGGACCTGCTTCGGATCGCCGAGGCGGACGCGGCAGAAGCCGGGGAGAGGGCAATCGATGAGGAAACCTCGTTCTGGACGGAGTTCATACGGGCCGCGGGGCGGGAGTTCTTCAGAGGCGGCGGGCGGGAGCGGTACGGGGCGGCGATCCGCACGCTGCTGAACAAGAAGAGGGACGCGGCGAGCGAGAGCGCCGTCCAGCACTATCGTCACTGCACGGGCAAGTACGCCAGGATGGGAGCGTCGGAGGGGATGAAGCTGCTGCGGTCGGTGACGGTCCGGATCGGCCAGGCAACCGACGTGGCATTGATAGAGGGCGAGAGCGGTATCGAGAGGGAGGAGTGCGCGCGGCTGGTGCACGAGAGCGGCTTCCGTGCGCTGGAGCCGTTCGTACTGGTGAGCGCGGGAAGGATGGGAGGGGACGCGAAGCTTGCCGGCGAGATACTTTTCGGACGGGTGAAGGGAGCGCACGGAGCGGCGGGCTCGGGAAGGCCGGGAGCCTTCGCGGCGGCGGCGGACGGAACGCTGTACGTGGACGAAATCGGCGTGGTGCCGCTGGAGGTACAGGGAAGGCTGCTGGAGGCCCTCGAGTGCGGCAAGGTGGTTCCCGAGGGCGCCGGCAGTCCGAGAGGGGTGCCGGCGCGTGTGATCGCGGGGTCCAGCCTTGATCTGGCCGGAATGGTGCGGGAGGGGTACTTCCTGGAGGATCTGTACCACCGGATCGGTGCGCTTCGCGTGGTGGTGCCGCCGCTCAGGCAGCGGGGCGAGGACATAGCGGTGATTGCCGAAAGGGTGGTGCGGGACATGGGGCGCGAGAGTCTGGTCGGAACGCCGGTGCGGGAGGAGTCGGCCGCGCTCGGGAAGTGGGACTGGCCGGGCGGGGTGCCCCAGCTGGTGAAGGTGGTCAGGCGTGCGGCGTATCTCGGGATGGCCCTCGACGAAGCCCTGGAGGAGGAACGGCGAGCGTGGGAAACCGGGGAGGGTGAGGAGGAGGGGATGCTGCCGGTGAAGGCGGATGAGATACGGCATCTGAAGGACGTCCAGCGGGAGTACGCGCTGCGGGCATGGAAGCTGAACAACGGCAACACGGCCGCCGCGGCGCGGGCGCTGGGGATCTCACGGAATACGCTGGCGTCCTATATCGCGGAGGCCGGGTAGCGCGCTACCACTCGTCGGCGGCCTTCTTTGTCTTGATCGGCTTTGGCGTCACCCCTTCCTTCATGCCGCCGTAGGGGTTGTACAGGCCGCGGTTCATTCGCCACCACTTCTTGTAGTCCTCCGGCTCGCTGAAGCTTTCCCCGGTGATCGTCCGGAGCGCCCTGAATTCCGCGTTGATCATCTTCTGCAGGTCGGTCTTCTTGCTGTCGTCCTTCCGTTTCTCCGCCTTCTCCAGCTCTTCCTTGTCCTTCTCGTAGTGTTTCATGATCTCGGGGACGTACTGGAGGGGGACGGTGTCCGAAAGCGACGAGCAGGCGGCCTCCTTGACCATCGGATCGTCGCTGTCCAGCATGTCCACGATCTTTCCGCACGCCGGCTTGTAGTTGAGCCTGCCCAGGCCGATGAGTATCACCGCAAGCGCCTTCGCGTCAGGCTTGCTCTTCTCGAACTTCCGAATCTGTCTGGTGAGGAGGGTGGCCGAGCGGAGGTCCCGTATGGATACCAGTGCCTCGGCGGCCGCGAGGCGGACGTTGGCGTCCCGGTCCTTGAACAGCTTTCCGATCTCGTCGATCACGCGGGAATCCTCCACCGCACCGAACGTCTTGATGGCGGTCGTTTTGTCCTTCGCGTTCTCTTTCTGGAGCCCTTCCTTGAACGCCGTCAGGGCTTCCTTGTACTCCTTGGCGGAAAGCTTGCCGAGCCGGTCCCATTTGTCCTCGGGATCGAGCAGGCCGGACAGGGCGGAACCGGAGATCGCGACCGAAGCCAGCAGGACCAGGGGCAGAATCATTCTTCTCATATGCCCTCCTTCTACGGATTTCCTGTGCGGGGACCGTCCGCACGGGCAGTATAGGGTCGTCGTTCACGGCAGTCAATGAATCCTTGACTGGGGCTGGATTTCGCGGTAAAAACCATACTGCAGGCCCCCACGGAAAGGGAGAGCAACTATAGCCATTCAAAGGCTTCTGTCCGTCGAGTAACGACTTATTGGAGGTCTTCGCCATGCCGGACGAGCAAGAGAAGAAGTACCGAGTTCGAACCAAGGAAGGCAAGACGTACATCTTTTCCCAATGGGACCAGCTGACCCGGCTGATCGATCAGAAGCTGATCGACGTCGACGGAGAGGTGCTCGCGCCGGGCAAGCAAACCTGGGTGCCCATCAAAAAGGTGCCGAAGCTCGTCGCGTTTTTCGAAAGAAAGGCGCCGGAAGAGCCGACCGGGGAAAAAGAGCCAGAGCCCGGGAAGAGGGAGTCAAGGTTCTCGCGGAGAAATCGCCGCCGCAGCCAGTCGAGAATCAAAACCAGGAAGGCGGAGGAGAAGAAGGCCTCGCTCGGCAGGACCGCACCCATGCCGTCGTCCGGTTCCCGGCCGAAATCCGATCCCAAGCTGCAGTCAGCCATCGAAGGACACATGCTCGGGTCCAAGCCGATCGCCCCGGAGACGCTGCCGAAACCGAAAGCGCGGATACCGGTGCCGGGAGAGCCGGCCCCGAGGGCCCCGGAGGCCAAGCCGAAGCCGGCTCCCGCGGCGGCGAAGCCCGCAGCTCCCGCGGCGGCAAAACCCGCAGCTCCCGCGGCGGCGAAGCCCGCACCTCCCGCGGCGAAGCCGGTCGTTTCGGCCAGGGCCGCCGCCGCGTCCAAGGCCGCGGCCGCGAAGAAGCGGATGGCGAGTACCAGCCGGCCGAGACCGGCGCCGAAGGCGGACGACGACTATGATGACGACGAATTCGACGATGAGTTCGACGATGACCTGGACCTGGAGGACGCGGAGCGGCCGGGCGCGCTCAAGATCATTCCGCCGGTCCTTTCCATTCTTCCCGGCCTCGGCCAGGCGTACAACCTTCACCTGAAGAAGGCATGGCTCTTCGGCATACTGTTCGTCGTATGCGCGGCGGTCACCGCGTACAACCCGGGCCTCGGCGTGCCGGCGCTCATCCTGCTGTCGCTCCTTTCGATGGCGGACGCGTACGGGCCGGCCATCGACCGTGGGTTCTTCGGCGGGCTGTGGTTCGGCGCGTGGGCCGGGATACGGTTGTACCTGGGGCTGATCGGCATCCTGCTGTGGACGGTGATCGTCATTCTCGCGCTCGACGCGGTCGTCTGCTGGCTCGCCAAGGAGGGGGATCCGCAGGCGTTCGGGAAGAGTCTGGACCTGTCCGGCCAGACCGGCGGGGGGACCCCTACCGCCTGGGACATGAGCAACTGGGTGTTCGCCGTCGTCATGCTGGGCGCGGGACTGCTGCTGTTCTTCCTCCACGGATTCGGCAGGAAGCTGCTGTGGGCGCGGAAGAGCCGGCTTCACTTCGGGGTCCCGGCCCGTAACGTGCTCATCGGGGGCGTTATCGCGGGTGTCCTTGCGCTCATTTCCATCAGCGTCAGTCAGCCCGATGCCGGTACCGATCCCGTTGCCATTACCGCCTCCGATACCGCCAAGGCCATCACCGGGCACACTCTCAACTTCCCGCTCGGCGTGATGAGAAACGTGCTGAGCGTCACCGAGACGCTCGGGAAAGCGCTCGAGAAGGACTGGGGCGACCTGGTCCCCGACTGGTACGAAAAGGGCTGCAGCATCGTCATCGCGTTCGGGCATTCCGCCGCCGGGGCGTTCTGCGCCAGCCCGAAGGTCTACAAGTCCGCGCTGCTCCTCAGCCTGGTTCTGTTCCTTCCGGTGATGCTCGCCGGCATGGCGCGCGGCGCGAAGGAGGCGCCTCCGTACGCGGAATGGCTCCGGATGTGGCTCACCGGGGTTCGAGAGCGCAATAAGACCATCAGGACCGAATGGGCGGCGTTCCGCAAGCATCGCGCCGAGCTGTGGGCGAAGCGGCGCGACTTCCTGAGGGCACAGCACCTGCAGTCGATGAAGACGGTACGGATGACGGACACCCGGCTGTCGCGCGTCGAGGGGCTGGTGGACAAGATTGCGGAAGAGATGGAGATAGAGCTCCCGCCGCCCGCGACGGTGCAGGTGAGCGAGGAGCTGGAGGCGCTGAAGGACAGCGAGATGCCGATGACCATCGGCGATCGGGCGGCGCTCGCCGGCCGCTGGTTCGGGCAGCTCTTCACCAACAAGGTGGTCCCCGCGCTCGCGGGGGGGAAGGCCGCGCTGACCGCGAAGCTCGTCGGCCTCAAGGAGAAGGCGGCGAAGCGCAAGGAAGAGAAGGAAGAGGAAGCCGGCGAGAAAAAGGACGACGAGAAGAAAGACGAAAAGAAGGAAGAGAAGAAAGAAGAGAAGAAAGAGGACAAGAAAAAAGACGAGAAGCCTTCCGGCGACGAGAAGAAAGACGAAAAGAAGGACGACGACGAGGATTGGAAAAAGAAGGTAGACGATGAGGACAAGAAGCCGGGCCTGCTCGGTGCCATCGGGGGCGGCCTGATGGCGGGGCTTGCTCTGGCCGGCGGCGGCCTCAAGAAGGCCGCGGGCAAGGCGTCCGAGGGGGTGAAGGGCCTCAAGGAGAAGGCGGCGAAGCGCAAGGAAGAGGAAGAGAAGAAGAAGGCGCAAGAACCGAAGAGGGAAGAAGCGAAGAAAGAGGAAGAGAAGAAGGAGACCCCCGGGGAAGCGCTGAAAAAGGAGAAGAAGGAAGAGAAGAAGGACCTGAAAGATAAGTGGGCTGAGGAAGAACTTCCGGCGGAGAAGGTGGAAGGGCCCGCTGAAGAGATAGACGAAGCCCCCGAGGAGACGGAGGAAGCCCCCGAGGAGGCGGAGGAGGCCCCCGAGGAGACGGAGGAAGCCCCCGAGGAGGCGGAGGAGGCCCCCGAGGAGGCGGAGGAGGCCGCTGAAGAGTTGGACGCAGCGCCCGAGGAGATGGAAGAGGCGCCCGAAGAGGCGGAAGAGGCCGCTGAAGAGCTGGACGCGGCGCCCGAGGAGATGGAAGAGGCTCCCGAAGAGATAGAAGATGTCCCGGAGGAGCTCGTCGAAGAGGAGGTCGAGGAGCTGGACGACGAGCTCGAGGAGATAGACGAGATCGAGGAGCTCGACGACGCCGACGACGAGGAGTCGAAGAAATAACGGTGCGACGATGGCAGAGATGACGACCCGCGAACGCATGACCAGAATGCTCGAACATCGGACGGCCGACCGGGTGCCGGTGACCGATTCCCCCTGGGGCGCCACCATCGAGCGCTGGCGCCGCGAGGGCATGCCGGAGGGCGTGAACCTGAGCGATTTCTTCGGTCTCGACAAGTTCGCCACCATAGGCGCCGACAACTCCCCCCGCTATCCGGTGAAGACCCTCGAGGAGACGGAAGAATACATCGTCCAGACCACGAGATGGGGGGTGACGCAGAAGACGTGGAAGCACCGCGGCGGCGTGCCGGAGTTCCTGGATTTCACCGTCACCACCCCCGAGGCGTGGGCGGATGCGAAATCCCGCATGAAGCCGGAGCGCGACCGGGTCGACTGGGAGAAGCTCGACAGGAACTACCGGACGTGGCGGGAGGAAGGCCGGTGGATCGGCGCCGGATTCTGGTTCGGCTTCGACGTCACCCACTCCCACATGGTGGGAACGGAAACCCTCCTGATGGCGATGGCGATGCAGCCGGAGTGGGTCGCCGACATGTTCAGCCACGAGCTGGACGTGCACCTGGCGCTATTCGAGATGGTCTGGGACGCCGGCTACGAATTCGACTCCATCGGCTGGCCGGACGACATGGGTTACAAGGGCAAGCCGTTCTTCTCGCTCGATATGTACCGGAACATCGTAAAGCCGATCCACAAGCGCGCGTGCGACTGGGCCCGCGCGCGAGGCTGCAAGGTGCGGCTGCACTCCTGCGGCGACGTGCGGACGCTGATACCCGACCTGATCGAGATCGGGGTGGACATGCTCAACCCGCTGGAAGTGAAGGCGGGAATGGACCCGGTCGCCCTCAAGAAGGAATACGGTGACCGGATCGCCTTCCACGGCGGGCTGAACGCGGTACTCTTCGACAAGCCGGAAAAGCTCTACGAGCAGATGCGGCAGGTGATCCCGGTGATGAAAGAGAACGGCGGGTACATGATAAGCTCGGACCATTCCGTTCCGGAATCCGTCAGCCTGGAGGGGTTCAGGGCGTTCGTCGCGCTCGCCAGGGAGCTGGGAAGCTACTAGTCCTTACGGAACCAGCGGAACCGTTTCTTCTGCTTGGGACGTTTCTCCTCATCGTCTTCTTCCTCGTTCTCGTCGTACGCTTCGCTTTCCCCGCTGTCGTGTTCGCCGTCCCTGGTCGGAGGCGCGGGAGTGTCTCCGTCCTTCACTTCGGCGTACCGCAGCGCCGTCTCCGCTTCCCTCAGCGCCTCGCTGACGTGCACCAGCCGCGTCAGCCCGAGCTGCTGGATGATCCGGAAGCAGCTGTGATGCTCCACGTACACGCTCAGCGCGCGGCCGGACTGCTTCAGCCGCTCGCTCAGCTTCACCACGTCGCCGACGAACGTGGATGAGACCCATTCGGTATGGACCACCAGGCAGATGCGCTTGTACTTCTCAGGGTCGAATTCGTTCGTCCAGCGGGCGAACGTCTCGGAGAGCGTCAGGTCCCCCTTCCCCTTGATCTCGACGTACATGATGTCGCCGGCGGTCCGGGTGACGATGCCGCTCCCCTCTCCCTTGCGGTAGAGGATCGCCTTCACGTCGTTGCCGCGCGTCGAGTAGGTGATGCTGTCGGCGATGGTCACCACCTGCATGATGCCCCGCCGTCTCTCCCGGTCCAGCGGCTCCTTCTTGATCTTCTCGAGCATCTCCCGGGCCGCGAAGCCGGGTCCGGGGTCCTTCACCTCGATGCTGAAGAACGCGTCGTTCAGTTCCATCACGACGTCCACGCTTCCCTCCGAGACCTCCCTGCACCCGTGGTCGAACGCGTTCGCCGTCAGCTCGGTGTACATCGTATGCACGTACCCGCGGAACTCGGGGTCGGCGTTTTCCGAGGACAGATAGTCGTCCAGCTTGCGCGCCACCACGTGCACGTACTCCCGCTTGTCGTGGGGAATGCGCAGCTCGACCGGCTTGCCCTTCTCCCACAGCCGCAGCTGTTCCGCGATCGGCGGTATCGGCGCGGCGGTGTCCGTCGGCGAGCGGAGGTGTCGGAGGTGCGCGGAAAGTATCTCGATGATCTCGAGCGGCGACTGGTAGCGGTCGTCGGGGTTGATCGCCGTCATCTTCGATATCACGACGGCGATGGTGTGGCTCACCGACGGCACGCGGTCCTTTACGGACGGCACCGGGGTATCCACGTGCATCGTGAAGGTCTCCTGCGGGTTGCTTCCGCGGAGCGGCTGGTCGCCCGCCAGCATCTCGTAGAACACGCAGCCCAGGCTGTAGATATCGGACCGGATATCCAGGTCATCCCTGCCCAGCACCTGTTCCGGCGATGCGTAGGCCGGCGTGCCTATCGCGAAGCCGACGGTGATGTTGTCGGCCGGCTCCGGGTGGGTGCTCTTGGCGAGCCCCACGTCTATCAGCTTCGCCTGACCGTTCGGCTGTATGATGATGTTGCTCGGCGTCACGTCGCGGTGGACCAGGCTGTGCTCCTGCGCGTGCACCAGCGCCCGGCACATCTGCAGCACTATCTCCACCGCGCGCTTCTCGACGAACGCGCCCTCCCCGTCTATCATGTCGCCGAGCGTCGGCCCTTCGATGTACTCCATACTTATGAAGTGCCGGTCGCCGACGGAGCCGATCTCGAACGCGGTCGCGATGTTCGGATGGTTGAGGCGGGCCGCCATCCTCGCCTCTCTCTCGAAGCGGGCGACGTACTCCGGGTCCTGGCTCAGCATTGGAGAGAGCACCTTCAACGCGATGATGCGGTCCATGTTCACCTGCCGGGCCCGGTACGTGGTGCCCATACCGCCGGTGCCCAGCTCCTCCAGGATCTCGTACCCGCCGATCATCCGCGGGATCGCGCCCCGGTCCATGACCGATTCCAGTATCTCCTTCTGCGCGGCGGTGATCCATCCCTTGGTGCTCAGCGTCTGCGGCACCTCCGCGCTTACGTCATTGGCCTCCAGCAGCTGTCTCAGAAACCTCGTCGCCTGCGCCTTGGTGATGTACTCCTGCTCCGTGGCGAACCGGAGCGCCAGCAGGCTCCTCGGCGAGGGCAGCTCCGAATTTTTGGGATGGATGTTAATCGTGGGGGTCACCGACTGGTGCGGGTCGGACAGCGCGGCCAGCGTGCCCTCCGGAAAATCCAGCAGGGAGCCGCACGCGATCCAGCTCGAGTACGGGGATATCCACACCGGGGTGTCGTCTTTCACCGCCTTGGACTGGGACAGATCGCGCAGCTCGTTCTGGTCTATAGGGCCGTGAAGCCGGTTGTTCTTCAGGTAGTAGACCTCGACCGTCTTCTCCTCGGACCGCTCGCTGGCAATCGGGAACCGGGTGGAGCAGTACGGACACCCGACGATACTGCCGCGGTGCCGGGCGTGATATTTCACCCGCTTTCTGCAGTGAGGACAGTACGTGTAGAGGGGCTGGGTCTTCTTCTTGCCTGCGTTCTGCGTCTCTCGCTTTCCGCCGGTCTTGGGTCTATTGTCGGGGGGACTCATGGGATGATTCTAACCGCTGCGCCCCATTGGCGCAAGAAACGCTGGACTTACCCTCGTCCGCTGGTATCATCCCGTGATGGAGGTTCACTTCACGGAAGAAGACTGGGAGCGCGTCACCCGCGACTGGAGCGCGTGGTGGGCCGGCGAGCTGGACCGCCCGATGGTGATGATCCAGGGGCGCCAGGTTCCGCCGGACACGACATTTCCCGACGTGAACCGGTTCGTTCCCAACCTGCCCGACGACCTGTCCGCGGCAGAGATCGTGGATGCCTACCGGGCTCCGGTAGAGATGACCCGGTTCTACGGCGACGCGTGGCCCAAGTGGTGGGTCAACTTCGGCGCCGGCGCCATCGGCGCCTTTCTCGGGGCGCACCTCTACGCCGAGCCCCGGACGGTGTGGTTCGAGCCGGCGGAACGGATCCCGATCGGCGACCTGCGTCCCGCATACGATCCGGACAATGAATGGTGGCGCCGCGTTCTGGAAGTGACGAGCGCCGCCTGTGAGAAGTGGCAGGGGCAGATACTGGTCGGGCACACCGATCTGGGCGGCAACCTGGACATACTGGCGTCGCTCCTCACCACGGAACAGCTGCTGATGGACTGTCTGGACGCGCCGGAGGAGGTGGACCGGCTGATCGGGGAGATCACCGCGCTGTGGCTCCGCTACTACGATGAGCTGTACGACATCATCGCGCCCGCCGGCTGCGGCACGTCGCCCTGGGCGCCGATACTGTCGCCCGAAAGGTGCTACATGCTCCAGTGCGATTTCTCGTACATGATATCCCCAGCCATGTTCGAGAGGTTCGTGGTGCCGGACCTCGCCGCCTGCTGCGAGAAACTGGACCACGGGTTCTACCACATGGACGGTGTGGGGCAGATACCTCACGTGGACCTTCTTCTCGGCATTGAGCGGCTTCGCGGGATACAGTGGATACCGGGCGCGGGACACCCCCCCGCCGCGGAATGGTTTTCCCTCCTCAAGAGGTTCCGCGACGGCGGCAAGCTCTGCCAGATATATTGCTCCCCGGAGGGCGCGCTGAGCGTGGTCCGGGAGCTGGGCGGCAAGGGCTTCGCGCTCTGGATCGAGAAGGGGATGACCGCGCAGGAGGCGGAAGACTTTCTGAAGCAGATTGCCGCGGAGGACCGGGCCCGCTAGAGACCGATCTCGAACGACTGGCCCGGATGCGGGATCTCGACGTCGGGTATGCCGTACTCGGAGAGCGTACCGGCGAAGGCCATGGACTGCTCCTCCTCGCCGTGGACCACGAAGGCCCTCTGGGGCGTCGAGCCGATGTCCTTGATGAAGCCCAGAAGCTCGTTGCGGTCCGCGTGCGCACTCAGCGCGTTTATCTTCTGGACCCGGGCGCGGACGTCGTACTTGTCTCCCAATATCTTCACCGGGGTGACGCCTTCGATCAGCCGCCGGCCCAGCGTGTGCTCGGCCTGGTAGCCGACTATCAGTATCGTGTTCTTCGGGTTCTCTATGTTGTGCTTCAGGTGATGAAGTATCCGCCCGGCCTCGCACATGCCTGACGCGGACAGGATGATCGCCGGGCCGCGCATGCTGTTGAGCTTCATGGAGTCCTCCAGCTTCGCGGTGTACTTCAGGTTTCTGAACTTGAACGGATCGTCTCCCTCTATCATGTGCTTGAAGGCCTCCCCGTCGTAGCATTCCGGGTGCTTCTCGTACACCTCGGTTGCCTTCGTGGAAAGCGGGCTGTCCACGAAGACGGGCACCGGCGGGATCTCGCCCGCCGCATGCAGCTCGTTGAGAAAGAACACGAGCTGCTGGGTGCGTCCGACGCTGAACGCCGGGACGATCAGCTTGGACCGCTTCTCGTGGATCTCTCTCACGAAGTCTCTCAGCCGGGCCTGCACGTCCGCCTTCGGCGGGTGGGTCCGGTTGCCGTACGTGCTCTCCGTGATGAGTATATCCACGTCATGTACCGGCTTGGGGTTGCGGAGTATCGGCATCTCGTTCCGGCCCATGTCGCCGGTGAACAGCAGGCGCTTGCCGCTTCCGTTGCCCGCGAAATCGATCATTACGCTCGCCGAGCCCAGCAGGTGCCCCGCGTCGTGAAGCGTCGCCTTCGCGCCCGGCGCGATCTCCACCTCGGTTTCGTACGGGATCCGCTGGAAGCGGTCCATCACCTCGTCTATTATCTCCGGCTCGTACAGCGGCTCGAACGGCTTCTTGCCGTGTTTCCTTCTCTTCTTGTTGACGTACTCCACGTCCTTGGTCTGTATGTACGCGGAGTCACGCAGCATGATGTCGCACAGGTCGCAGGTCGCCGGGGTGGCGAGTATCTCGCCCTTGAATCCCCGCTTGACGAGCGTCGGTATGTTCCCGCTGTGATCTATGTGCGCGTGAGACAGTATCACCTTGTCCACCGTGGTCGGGTCGAACGGCAGGTTGCGGTTCTTTTCGAACGCTTCCTTTCGCCGCCCCTGGTACAGGCCGCAGTCGAGAAGCACGCGGGTGCCGTTCACTTCGAGAAGATGCATCGAGCCCGTCGTGGTGCGGGCCGCCCCGTGAAACGTCAGTGTAATGTCCATCTCGGTATCAGACTCCTTGTATCGGGTAACGCTGTGTTTTCGAAATCAGGGGATCGTACCGGAACCCCTTCGTCCGTTTCCTGAACTCCTTCTTCGCCTTCGCGAGCAGCTTCGGCTTCGTCACCAGGTCCCACGCGGCGCCCGCCAGCACCTCCGCGGCGCGCGTCATGCCCCGGTACGCGTACGGAAGGTTGCTCTGCCGGGTGTAATCCCGGTTGTGGCCTATCGTGCCCTTCGCCACGCACGTCAGGGAGAAGCTGGCGAACGGGGCCAGGCGGGACACGTTGTCGTCGTCGCTCGACCCCATCCCCTGCACCGTGTTGATCCTGTCGGATGCCTTCGTCGCGAATCCCTGTTTCTTACCGAGCTTCCTCGCCGTCTTCAGGTCGGCCGCGGTCGGCTTCGGGGCGCCGACCGCCACCAGGTTGTCCCGCACCGCCTCCGCCATCACGTCGTTGGGCAGCCGGCTGTGGATGCCGGCTATCCTGGTCCGCTTCACCCTCGTCTCCGTCGCCGTCGCGGCGCCCTTTGCGCAGAGGGTGAGCCGCCGGGCGATCTCGTCCACCTGCTCCCGGTCCCTGCCGCGGACGTAATACCATATCTTCGCGTACTCGGGGACCACGTTGGGCGCGCTGCCGCCCTCCCGTATCACGCTGTGTATCCGTATGTTGTCCGGGGTGTGCTCCCGAAGGTAATTGACGGCGACGTCCATCAGAAGCGCCGCGTCGAGCGCGCTCCGCCCGCCCTCCGCGTACGCGCCGTGGGCGGTCTTTCCGAAGAATTCGAACACCAGCGAATCGAGGGACGACCCCCCCGCGTTGTTGGCGCCGGTGCCTCCGCTCGGATGCCAGGCCAGGCACGCGTCCAGCCCCCGGAACGCCCCGTCGCGGGCCATGTACACCTTGCCTGCCAGCAGCTCCTCCGCCGGACAGCCCCAGAACACGATCCGGCCGGGCCTCTTCTTCTGTTCCAGAAGGCACGCCGCGGCGACGGCCCCGAGGGCCCCGCCCGCGCCGAGCAGGTTGTGCCCGCAGGCGTGACCGTTGGTGCCCGGCTTCTCCCCGCATTCCGGAAGCGCGTCGTACTCGCCGAGCATGCCGATCACCGGCCTGCCGGCGCCCTTCACCGCGCGGAACGCGGTGGGCACGCTCTTGATGCAGAAGTCCACCTTGAAGCCGCGCTCTTTCAGGAACGCGGCCAGCACCGCGGAGGACTCCTTCTCCCGGAACCCCAGCTCCGCCAGCTCCCATATCCTCCCCGCGACCTTCGCCGCCGCCTTCGCGTCGCGCGCGGCCGCCTTGCGTACCATCTGTATCTTCGTCCGGCTCATAGATCGCTCCTACAGCGTCGCCATCACCTCGTCGGCGGGAGCCGACGCCACCGCCAGCACGGTGTCCGCGCCCCCGTAATAGACCAGGAACCGTCCCTGCCACTCCACCGCGCCGCAGGTGTACACCACGTTCTTGGTGAGTCCCACCCGCTCGTACTCCGCCTCCGCCTCCAGAATCGGATAGTCGGGACGGCTTATCACCTTCGACGGGTCGTCCAGGTCAAGCCACGCGATGCTCAGGTGGTACGCCCCGTCCCTGTCCCGGGCGTGCGTGAAGAGCAGCCAGCCCTTCTCCGTCCATATCGGCTGGGCGCCGATACCGATCTTGTGGCTCTCCCACGCGACGTCCGGGCGCGGCTCCATCAGGACCTTCGAGTCGTGCCAGGTCTTCAGGTCCTCGCTGTACGCAATATTCATGTTGGGCGACACCCGGTGGATCAGTACGTACTTGCCCTTCACCTTGGCAGGGAGAAGCCCGCTCGTTCTCTGGTCCACGTCCGGCATCACCCGCCATTTCCGCTCGACCGTCTTGAAGTCCGTCGTGGTCGCGAGCGCCAGGGACTCCTCCTGCTTGCCGGAATCGTCCGCGCCGACCTGGACGAACAATATATGGTAAACATCGTCTATCTTCGATATGCGCGGGTCCTCGATGCCCCGCTTCTCCTCCGGGCCCACCGGTTTCATGAACGGCTCCTTATGCGTGGTGAAGTTGAAGCCGTCCTCGGATTCCGCCAGCCCCAGCATGGTGAGCGGCCACTTGGACTCCACGTCCGGGCGCGGGTAGTCCCCCTCGGCGCGGTAGACCAGCTTCACCTTGCCGTCGTGTATCGTCGCCCCGGCGTTGTAGATGTACTTGGAGTGGAACGGCTCCCCCGGGATGCCCTTCAGGATCGGATTACCCTCGTACCGCTCGAGCTTCAGCATAGTGGCTCCTTTCCTCGGGAAATGTGCCGAAACGACACTATACGACAATCGCGGATGTCTGGCAAGTTGGGGGAAAATGCGGTATCGTGTACTCGAAGTCCATTCCACGAAGGGAGAGACCATGAAAAGGGTCCTGTATCTGTCCATCCTGCTCCTGCTCGCGGCCGGCGCCGCCGAGGCGGTGACGTACCTGAAGAGCGACGACAAGGTGATCATGAACGACGGCCAGGAGCTGGTCGGCACCGTCGTGTTCAAGTCCGAGAAGCTCGTCGTCATCATGGTCGAGGGCGAGGAGAAGCGGATCGAGATGACCGAGGTCAAGAAGATAGAGATGGCGCAGGACGTTACCGGGATGGTCGAGAGACGGAAGGGTGACGAGCCGCCGCCCAAGAAGAAGGCGGAGGAAGAGTCCGGAGAGAAGCCGGAAGAGAAGGAAGCGCCGAAACAAACGCCGGAAGAGAAGCCGGAAGCGAAGGAGAAGCCCGCCGAAGAGCCGGAGGAGAAGGCAAAGGAAGAGCCGAAGGCCGAAGAGAAGCCGGAGGAGGCGGTGGAGCCGAAACCGGAGGCCGCGCCGGAACCCAAGCCGGTCGAGGAGCCTGCGGCAGTGGAGCCGAAGCCGGAAGAGAAGAAGGAAGAGAAAGCCGAAGGCGAATAGCACTTCCATGGATTTCAGCGCGAACATGATGACCACCGGTATCGGCAGCGTGCCCCACGCGGACGCCGCCGAGGGTGCATCGTTCATTCTCGACGCGGGGCTGTCCGCCCCGTTCTGGCCCCAGCTTCCGAAGAAGGGTTTCCTGGAGCAGATGATCCCGCAGTACTCCGAGGGCATGCCGTGCGTGTCGGTGGACCTGGATGAGGAACGGACGTCCTACGATGCGGAAGCGAAGCAGGACGAGCTGATGGCGTTCTACGAGAAATTCCTCGCGGAGGACCCGGACCTGTTTCCGCTCGGGGAGGACCACGCCGCCGGGTTCCACGCGTTCGAGCGCGCCTGCGGCGAACGGAAATGCACGACGGCGAAAGGCCAGGTGACCGGTCCCATCACGTTCGGTACCGGCATCACCGACGCGAAGAAGACCACGCTGTATTCGGACCCGGAGCTTCTGGACGCGGCCGTCAAGCTGCTGTCCCGGAAGGCGCAATGGCAGATACGCCGGCTGAAGGCGGTCGGCGCGGAGAGGGTGATCATATTCGTGGACGAGCCGGTGCTCTCCGCGTTCGGCTCCAGCGCATTCATCGGGATATCGGACGAGGACGTCTGCCGTCTCGGCGGCGAGCTGTTCCAGGCGATCGCGGACGCGGGCGGCATCAGCGGCATCCACGTCTGCGGCAACAGCGACTGGGGCGTTATCATCCGGAGCGGCGTACAGATCGTGAACTTCGACGCGTACCAGTACGGAACGAAGATGGCGCTCTACGCCGACGACATAAAGACGCTCTTCGACAGGGGCGGGTGCGTCGCGTGGGGCATCGTTCCGACGACGGACGCCATAGATAACGAAACGCTGGAATCGCTCGCGCCCCGCCTGCAGGAGTGCCTGGACGCACTGTGCGGGAAGGGGTTCTCCGAGACGCAGGTGAAGGAGCGGTCCATGCTCACCCCGTCATGCGGCACCGGGAGCCTCACCGTCGAACAGGCCGGGAAGGTGTTCCGCCTCCTCGCCGATCTCAGAACACGATTCGAGTAGGAAGACTCCGCTTATTCCCTGCGGCTCTCTATCGCGGTGTAGATGGCCGGTATCACCACCATCGTCAGCGTGGCGGCGGCGACCACGCCCCCCATCTGGACCACGGCCAGCGGCTTGAATATCTCGCCGGCGAAGCCGAGGCCGAGCGACAGAGGTATCATCGCGATAACGGTGGTGAAATTGGCCATCAGGATCACCCGGAAGCGCACCGCGCACGCCTCGCGTATTCGCTGCGCCGCCGGGAGATTCTTCCGGACCTCCCTCATCGCGTAGTCAAGCAGGATGATGGCGTTGTTGACCACCATGCCGACCAGCATGATCATCGCCATCAGCGAGAAGATGTTCATCATCACGTTGCCGATGAGCATCGCCAACGTCACGCCGATGAGACACACCGGGACGGCCATCAGAATCAATATGCCGTAGAGCACCGACTCGATGATGCCGGCCACGCACAGGAACGTCAGCCCGCCGGCGGTGGCCATCGCCTTGAACAGCTCCCTGAAGTTGTCGGCCATCATCTCCGACTGACCGCCGTATCCCACCCGCACGTCTTCCGGCAGGGTCACGCGGGTATCCACGCCGTTCCGGATGTCCGCCATCACGTTTCCGAGCGGACGATCGCCCGAGAGCTCGGACTCGATGGCGATCAGGCGGCGCCGGTCCTTCCTGCGTATGACGGTGGGGCCCGATTCGTACTTCACGTCGGCGACGTCACCGATGGAGATCATTGCGCCCGTCGCGGGTGATTTCAGGAACATCGCGCCGACGTCCTCGGCCCATTTCCGGGACCCCTCCTGCAGCTTCAGGACGATCTCGTAGTCCTCCCCGCGGTCCCGGAACTGCGACACTTCCTGTCCCTCTATGTACGAGCGCATGGTCATTGCCAGGTAACTCACCGTCAGGTTATGCCGGGCGCACTGTTCCTGATCGGGCACGATGCGGATCTCCGGCTGACCGACACGGTACGACTGGTCCACGTCGGAGGTGCCCGGCGTGGAGGCGACCACCGCGACGACTTCGCCGGCCACCCTCTGCAGCTCCTTCATGTCCCGGCCGGTGATCTCCACGGAGATCGGGGTCCCTCCCGGGCCGTGGGCGGCGGCGCCGGCGGTCAGCTTGCTCGAATGAACGCGGGCCAGGTGCGGGCGCAGGTCGTTCAGGATGTCCTGCAGCCTCTTGTCCCGGTCCGCCTTGTCGACCAGCGTCACGCCGACCTCTCCCAGGTTCGCGCCGGTGGTGGTCCCCCCCATCATCCCCGAGGCCCGGCCGGAACGGGAGTAGTAGTGGATCAGATACTTCTCGGGAATATGTTCCGCCACCACCTTTTCGACGTCCAGAATGCGGTCGCTGGTGAACGCCAGTGACGACCCGATCGGTGTTTCCACGGACACCCGGAGCTTTCCCTCGTCCGACGCGGGGAAGAACTCGGAACCCACCACGGTCACCAGCAGGACGGCGCACACGGCCATCATCGCGAGCGTCGTCACGATCGTCACGGCCCGCCGTCTCAGGCTCCAGTCGAGAAGCTCCAGGTATCCCCGCCGTACCGCGCCGAACCCTCTTCCCCACAGGTCCGGGAGGAACTCCCACAGCGCGGTCAGCGCGGTGCGTCTCCTGTCGCCGCGGTCCGAACGCGACACCTGAAGCATCGCGCCGCACATCATCGGGGTGAGGGTGAACGATATGAACAGCGACACCACGGTGACGTACACGATGGTGAGACCCAGCTCGCCGAAGAACTCCCCTATCATCTCCCCCATGAAAACGACGGGCATGAACACCACCAGGTTCGTCGCCGTGGAGCTGAATATCGCCAACCCGATGTCCTTCGTCCCGGCGATCGCGGCCTGGACGGGCTCCATCCCCTCGTCGACCAGTCGCTGTGCGTTCTCCAGCACGAGTATCGCGTTGTTCACGATAATGCCCATGGAAAGCGCCAGCGCCGTCAGCGTGAGGATGTTGAGCGTGAGCCCGGAGAACAGCATCAGCAGGAAGGTGACCACCAGTGCGGACGGCATCACCAGCGCGACGATCACCGTCCCGCGCCACGATCCGAAGAACAGGTAGAGCGTGATCGCGGTGAGAAGGATCCCTATCATCATGTTCTGCCGCACGTTGGCCAGCGCCCCCCTGATGAATTCCGCGTCGTCGGAGACCACGAACAGCTCGGCCCCGGCGGGGATGAGTTTCCTCATCTCCGGGAGCGCCTCGAGGATGCCGTCGGACACCTCCACGTCGTTCGCGTCGCTCTGCTTGATGATGCTCATAATGATGCTGTTGCGGCCGTCGGCTCTCGATCGTGTCGTCTCGTCCTCGAACGTGTCCTTCACCGTTCCCAGGTCCCTCACCCGCAGGATTCCGGATCCGGTGTTAGCCACGGCCACGTTCAAAATCTGTTCTACCGAATCAAAGCGTCCCGTCGTGCGTATGGAATACTCTATCGCGCTCTCCTTAATCGTGCCGGCCGGGATCTCCAGGTTCGTGCCCTGTATCGCGCGCGCGATCTCGTCGGGACTCACGTTGTTCTTGCGGAGCTTCACCGGGTCCAGCAGCACGCGGATCTGCCGCTCCCGTCCCCCCGCGATCTGCACCTCCGCCACCCCCGAGACCTGCGCGATCCGGTCCTCCAGCACCTCGTCCGCGATCCGGTACAGCTCGTCGATATCCTGGGGACCGAGCAGGGCGACGGTCACCAGCGGGAACTGGGAGATGTCGAACTTGCCGACGATCGGATCCTCCGCGTCCGAGGGCAGCTGCGCCTTCACCTGGTCGATCTTGTCCCGGATATCCATCGCCTTGACGTTGATATCCTCCTCCATATCGAACTGGACGAGGATGAGGGACATCCCCTGCTGGGAGTACGACTGCAGCTCGTCTATCCCGTCGATCGAGGAGATCGCGTCCTCGATCAGCTTGGTGATCTCGGACTCTATCGCCTCCGGGCTGCCGCCGGGATACACCGTGGTAATGGTTGCCATCGGGAAATCTATGTCGGGAAACCGTCTGAGCGGAATCGACAGGTACGCCAGCACGCCGAGGATGACGGCCATCAGCACGATGACCGTGGTCATCACCCTGCGTTTCACTATGGCGTCGAGAAATCCCATCTACGCCCCCTCTGGCCTCACCCGGTCGCCGTCCTTCAGGTCGTCGCGCGGCGTCGAGACGACGTCGCTCTTCTCGTCCACCTCGCCCTTCACGATCTGGACGTAGCCCTCCTGCCTGAGTCCGGTCTCGACGTCGATCTTCCTCGCGCGCGGTCCGCCCTCCGCGGACCGGTCGACGATGAACAGGTACTCGCTCCCGCCGTTCCTCTTCAGCGATCCGGCGGAGACCGCGACGCTGTTCGTGTGTCGCCTCACCGGGATGCGCACCTGCGCGTACATGCCGGGCCGCATCACCCATTCGACGCCCGTCTTCTCATTCTTCATCCGGAGGAACACGTCGAAGAAGCGGTTCGGGTGGCTGGTGGACGGGCTGATCCGCGCGATCGTTCCGGTGCGCCAGTCGCGCTCACCCTCCAGCCGGTACTCCGCCTGGAACCCCTCCCGGATCAGGCGCATCGCCGATTCCGGCACGTTCGCCTTCACCTCGAGTGTCGCCATGTCCACCAGGGAGAGCAGCTCTTTCCCCATGCCCTTCTCCTCACCCGGTTCGGCGAAGCGGGCCTCCACCCGAACGTCCCCGCCGACCGGAGAGCGTATCTCCGCGAAGGAGAGCGCGGACTCCGCCAGCCGCAGCGCCGCGGCGGCGCGTTCCACCGCGGTCTTCTGCGCGTCCACCATATTCTGTGACGCGCCCCCCTTCTCGAGCAGCACGGTGTAACGCCGCAGGTTGTCGACGGCCTCCTTGTGCGCGGCCTTCGCCGCGGACACCTGGGCCTCCAGGTCCGTCTTGCGGAACTCGACGAGCAGCTGGTCCTTCTCCACCGCGTCTCCGACGTTCACGTTCACTTTCTCCACCACCCCGGGCGTGCTGGCGCGGAACATGTAGCGGTTCGCGGTGTCGATCCGCGCGTCGCAGGTCACGTACTCCGTGAAGTCCCGCCGCACAGGGACCCCGGTGGCAACGGCGATCCCCTCCTCCTCCTCGATCTTCTCGATGCTGACGCCCTCAGAGGGCTTGCGGACGATCCTCACGTACACCAGCGACGCGAGCGCCGCGATGATGAGAACCAGCACCACTGCGCCGGTTCGGTTCTTCTTTGCTTCCATTACCGTTCTCCTTCTCGTGTGTGAGGCCCCAGCGTTCCGACGGCCTTCTGATACGTCAGCCGCGCGAGCACGTGGCTGTGAATCGCCTGGTAGTACAGGCCGGTGGTCTTCACGAACGCGGTCCGCGCGTCCGCGGCCTCTATCCTGCTGGCTACCCCTTCCCGGTAGGCGACGCCCGATACGTCGAGTACCTCCTTCGCCAGCGTCAGGCTGAGCTTCTGCGACTCCACCAGTTCTTCGGCATGTTTCAGGCCGAGCACCGCGCTGCGTATCTCCATCAGTACCCGCTCCTCCGCCTGCGCGAGCTGTATCTTTCTCTGTTCCAGCACCGCCGTCTCCCGGGTCACCCGTCCCCTGCGGGCCATGCCGTCGAAGACGGACCAGCGGACGGTGAGGCCCGCCGTCCACGAATCACCCCATTCATCCTCGCCGGAGATATCCGGCCGGGTCCAGTCCTGGTTGAAGAACAGGTCCACGCTCGGCTTGTACCCGCTCTTCTCGTACCGAATCATCTGTTCCTGGAGGAGCACCCCCAGCTCAGCCTTCTGCAGGTCCGGACGGTTTTCGTAGGCGATCAGGACGGCTTTCGACAGCTCCGGCTCGAGGGGCGAGTAGGTCAGCTGGTCGGAGAGCTCCACCGCGCTGTCCTGCGAGGTTCCCATCGCTTTCAGCAATGCGATCACGGCCAGGTCCACGGCGTTCTTCTGGCGTATCATCTCTGCCTGGATATTCGACAGCTCCACCCTGGAGCGGAGCACGTCGAACTTCGATGCGACCCCCTGCGCTTCCTTCCGGGTCACGTCATCCAGATGCTCCTTCGCGGATTTCAGCGCTTCCTGCAGGGTCTGGTACAGGTGCCGCGCCAGCACCGCGTCGGTGTACGCCCTGGCGGTGTCGTACACCGCCTGCTGAACCGACTCGCGCACCGTCTGGTCGCCGAGCAGCTGGTAGATGGCCGCCATCCGTATGCCGGCGGGTACCGCGCCGCCGCCGTAGAGCGGCTGGGTGACGGTGAGGCCGGCGGAGTAGTTGTCTTCCTCGCCCATGGTCACCGTCTGCCCGCCCACGTTGAACCCGGGCAGCTCCCCGATCCTCGTGTAGCCGGCGGTCGCTTCCACCTTGGGGTATACAACTGAATATGCCTCGAGCTTCCTGCCCGCGGCGATGTCCTTCTCCTTGAGGGCCGCCAGCACCGTCTTGTTCTGCGCGAGCGCCACCTTCACCGCGTCGGCAAGCGACAGTGTCCCCTTCAGTACCGCCTCGGGGTCCTTGCCGTCGCGGGCGTCCTGCCACCGCTCGTACGCCTTCACGCGGTTTCGGCCGACGTCGCCGTGGATGGACTCCCGCACCTTGCATCCTGTCGCGAGGAGCAGCACGGCGGCCGTCAGAAGCAGCGTCGTCCTATTTCGCACTTTGCTCGATCCTTTGGTAGAATGTCTGTTCCATCGCCCGTCCCAGCTCGTCCAGGTCCACGCTCTCCGGGTTCGTCAGCAGGTGCATGAAGATGCCGCACATCGTCGCGTGTATCAGCCCACCGAGCGCGCGGTTGCTCACCCCGGGCAGGCATCCGTTGTCATTGATGCCGTCGAGGAGCTGCGCGGTCATCCCGACGAAGTTGTCGTGGTCCTGCTTCATCCTGTGTTCGATCTTCTCCCGTACGCCGCTCGACACGTCCGTCCATATGGAAAGCATCACCTTGTGGAAGCGGCGCATGTCGTCGGTGATCCACGCGCCGATGTTGAAGATGCCCTTGAGCGTATCGAGAGAGGGGGCGTCGAGCTGCAGTATGCTGGACGCGAACTGCTCCAGCTTGCAGGTCTCCCGGTCGATGCCGGCGAAGAGAAGCTCTTCCTTCCCCTTGAATCTCCAGTACAGCGTTCCCTTGGCCACGCCGGCGCGGGCGGCGATATCGTCCATCGTCGTCTGCGCGTAGCCGTTCGTGGCGAACGCCTCTATAGCGGCATTGAGTATCCTCTCTCTCGTATCTGCCATAATAACCCCCTGTTATACCGTACTGACCAGTCAGTACGGTATACGGTCACGCGGTGATTTGTCAAGCCATTTCAGGGGGTCAGAGCCTTGAAAGTTTCAGGGAGATGTCCACGCCGTTGATCTTCACCGTCTTGTCCGGCTCGCCGGAGACGGTGTCGGTCAGCTCGTCGGCGAGCGTCTCCGACCTGATGTAAGCCGTCCAGCCGGCGATCGCATTCTTCACGGAGGCGTCGTCGGCCGCGTAGCCGAGGGTGATGCGGTCGTCCATCTCCAGGTCGCGTTCCTTCCGGAGGGTCTGCACGTGCCGCACCAGGTCGCGCACCATGCCCTCCGCGACGAGCTCGTCGGAGAGCGCGGTATCAAGCGCTACCGTCATCTCCGACGATTCGTGAAGCGCGATATTGTCGGGACAGGTGCGCTCCACCAGGATGTCGTCGGGCGCCAGCTCGTACGTCTCGCCGTCCGCGGCAACGGAGACGCTCTGGCCGGCGGCGACCTTACCCGCGACGTCGGCCGGGTCTGCCGCGGCCAGGGCGCCGGCCACCGCCTTCGCGGCGCCGCCGAACTTCGGGCCGATGGACGCGAAGTTGGGCTTCACCGTACAGCCGGCCAGGTCGGCAACGTCCTTCGCGAACGCCAGCTCCTTCACGTTCAGCTCGTCGAGCACGTGGTCCTCGAACCTCTGGAGCGCCTTCGTCCGCCAGTCGTCGGCGCAGGCGGCCGTCACCACCGGGAGCGGCTGGCGCACCCGTATCTGGCGCGCCTTGCGCAGGCTGAGCACCCGCGACACGAAATCGGCCGCGGCGTCCATGTCGGTCGAAAGCTCGTTGTCTATCAGCGCGTCGTCGGCCTGTGGGAACCGGCACAGGTGCACGCTCTCCGGGGCGGCTTCGTCCTGCGACGCAACCAGGTTGCGGTACATCACTTCGGACACGAATGGCACGAGGGGCGCCAGTATCTGCGACAGTTTCACGAGCACCTCGTACAGTGTCTGGTACGCGGCCAGCTTGTCGGTGTCCGCGTGGGACCGGGCCCGCCAGAACCGCCGGCGGTTGCGGCGCACGTACCAGTTCGACAGCCCCTCGACGAACTGTTCGGCGGCGCGCACCACTGCGGCCGCGTCGTACTTCTCGAGCGCCTCGTCCGCGCGGGCCGCGAGCAGGTTGAGATTCGAGAGTATCCACCGGTCCATGTGCGGCCGGTCCGCCACCGGCACCTGCGGGGCGGTGACGTCGAAGTTGTCCAGTCGGGCGTAGTTGCAGAAGAACGCGTACACGTTCCACCAGGTGCCGAACACCTTGCGCTCCACCTCCTTGCCGGCGCCGTACCCGAAGTTCAGGTTGTTCACCGGGTTCTGCTTGCAGAACAGCCAGCGCATGATGTCCACGCCCATCTTCTCGGCCGCGTCCTCGAACCAGATCGCGTTGCCGGCTGACTTGTGCATCTCCTCGCCGTTTTCGTCGCGCACCAGCGCGTAGCCGAACAGCGTCTTGAAGGGCGGGATGTTCTCCATCATGGTGGACATGGCCAGCAGTGCGTAGAACCAATTGCGGAACTGGCCCGGGAAACACTCGAGCACCAGGTCCGCCGGTATCCACTGCTTCCAGTACTCCCGGTCACGGTAGTAGCCGACGGTGGAATACGGGACGATGCCGGCGTCGAGCCACGGGTTGCCGACGTCCTTTATCCGGCTGACGGCGCCTCCGCATTCGGGGCACTGAATCTTCACCGCGTCGACCCACGGGCGGTGCGGAGAGTTGCCCTCGAAGGCGTCCCAGCCCTCGACGGCGCGCTCCTTCAGCTCCTCCTTCGAGCCGACCACGTCGAACCAGCCGCACTCGCACTCATATATAGGAAGCGCCAGTCCCCAGAACCGCTTCTTGGAGATCATCCAGTTCCGCATGTTGTCCAGCCAGTCGAGCTCGCGGGCCTCGCCCCAGTCCGGTATCCACCGGATCTTCTTCACGTTCTCCTTTATCTCGTCGCGCCACGACATGTTGATGAACCACTCGTGGACGTGCCGGAACAGCAGCGCCGTCCCGCAGCGCCAGCAGTGCGGATAGCTGTGGGTGTACTTTTCCTTCATATAATAGACGCGCTTCGCGCGCAGGCTCTCCAGCACCTCGTCGGCCACGTCGCCGGCGTACCTGCCGGAGAGGAACCCGTACCCGTCGAAGTAGATGCCGCTGTCGTCTATCGGCGCCAGCACGGGGAGCTTCTCCACGCCGGACAGGTCGAAGTCTTCTTTGCCGCAGCCCGGCGCGATATGGACGATGCCGGTGCCCTCGGTGTCCGACACGTCCTCCCACGCGATGATCCGGTGATGCTCCTTCGTCTGTTCTTGAGCCTCCAGCTCGTCGAACGGGCCGTCGTACGTCCAGCCGATCATCTCCCTGCCGGTGAGCTCGCCCAGCACCTCGACCGGTCCCTTTGTCTTCATCACGCCGGCCAGCGCCGCGGCGACGTAGTATATGTCGCTATCCTGCTTGACCCTGGCGTACTTCACGTCCGGGCCCACCGCGCAGGCCACGTTGGCCGCGAGCGTCCACGGGGTGGTGGTCCAGACCAACAGGTACTCGTTCTCCCGGCCGCGGATCGGCAGCCGGAGGTACACGGACGTATCGGCCACCTCCCGGTACCCTTCGTGCATCTCGTTCTGGGATATCCCGGTGCCGCAGCGGGGGCACCACGGCATGCTGTCCGCGCCCTTGTACACGAAGCCGCGCTCGTGGCACTTCTTCAGGAAGCCCCAGATGGCGTAGTTGTTTTCGTCCGTCATCGTGAAGTAGGAGTCGTCCCAGTGCATCCAGTAGCCCATGCGGACGGACTGCGCGGTCTGCACCGCGGCGTACTTCCGCACCCGCTCCTTGCACTTCTCGACGAACTTCTCCAGCCCGTAGGTCTCGATGTCCCGCTTGCACTTGAAGCCCAGTTCCTTCTCGACCTCCACCTCCACCCAGAGCCCCTGGCAGTCGAACC
>CAYMFW010000002.1:0-65798 GCA_964389785.1 uncultured Planctomycetota bacterium | reverse complement strand
AACCCGTTCTGGAAGCGCTGCCGCTGTCCCTTCATCGCGTGGAACCGCTGGTAGCAGTCCTTGTACGTGCGGCCCCACGCGTGATGCACCCCCATCGGGTTGTTCGCGGTGATCGGTCCGTCCAGGAAGGACCAGATCGGGCCGTTCTGGTTCTGCTCAACCAGCTTCTCGAACGTGCCGGATTCCTTCCAGAAATCCAGCACGCCGTGCTCCTGCGCGGCGAAATCAACCGTCGGTTCTACCTTTTCAAACATCGTATTCCTCACTGCGAAAATCGGGGAAGTAGCGAATAGGGAGCGGCACACCCCATGTCCGGCCTACGGGCCTCAGGACATGGGGCCGGTAATGATGATGGTTATTCGCGTTCCTGTACGTACATTCATCGTCCGCTCCATATCTGGAGGGTGGGACTCTAGCACCGCCGCGGCGCGGTGTCAAGGGAGAGAGGTCCCCGGTCCCCGCCCCACATCCTTCTTGAGTCACCCCCCGGAGTTGTGGTAAGGTGACCTCAGGAGGTGACACATGGATGAAGAGAAAGTCAAATCCGCCCTCGCCGAGGTGGCCGAGGTGCTCAAGGCCGACGGCGGCGGCGTGGAGCTCGCAAGCATAGACGGGGGTGTGGTCAACGTGAAGCTCACCGGCGCGTGCGGCAGCTGTCCGATGGCCCAGATGACGCTTCAGAAGGTCGTCGAGGCCCGGCTCAAGGAAAAAGTGCCGGAGATAGAGAAGGTCCAGGCTGTGTGAGTCCCGGCCTCGTCATCGTCAATACCGGCAACGGTAAGGGGAAAACCACCGCCGCGTTCGGGATGGTCCTCAGAGCCGCCGGACACGGAATGCGTGTGCTGGTGATCCAGTTCGTCAAGTCCTTCTCGAACATCGGCGAGCTGAAGGCGTGTCACGCAATGGAAGACGTCACCGTCGAGACGGCCGGTCTCGGCTTCCTGAACGACCCCGCGATCAGCGAGGAGGAGCATCGGAGAGCGGCCGGAAAGGCGCTGGAGCGCGTGAGGGAGGGGCTCGCCTCCGGCGACTACGACATGGTGGTCGCGGACGAAGCGCTGCTGGCCGTGAAGGAGAATCTCCTGAGCGAAGACGACATCACCGGGCTGATAGCCGCCCGGCCGGAGCCGGTGCACCTGGTGCTGACCGGGCGCGGTTGCCCGGATTCGATCGTCGCGGCGGCCGATACCGTCACGGAGATGAAGGAGATCAAGCACGCCTACGCCGGCGGCGTGAAGGCGCAAAAAGGGATAGAATTTTGAGGCGGAAAGGGCAAGTTGCTTCACTCATTCTCGGCCCGTATAAGGAACGGGCTCGCCTCCGAGGGCGAGCTTCGACCGGCTTATCGAATAGCCCGTTCGGGCTGCCGGCCGAATCTCGAACCCGTTCAGCAACTTGCCCTTTCCGCTTGCAGCGTGAAGAACAGCGGTAGAGCGATAGAGGAGTTCTGATATGGTAACGAAGAAGAAGAAAGGGTCCCCGTCGAAGAAGCGGAAATCCGCGCCGTCCGTCGACGACGCCTTCCTGTGCGAAGTCGCGTGGGAGGTGTGCAACCAGCTCGGCGGAATCTACACCGTCCTGAGAAGCAAGGCCCCGGCGATGGTGGAGATGTGGGGCGACCGGTACCTGATGATCGGGCCGTACGTGCCGGAGAGGGCGGCCGTCGAATTCGAGGAGTTGATGCCGGAGGGGCCGATCGCGCTGACGATGGACGCGCTCACCAGGGACGGCGTCACGTGCCGGTATGGACGGTGGCTGGTGCCCGGGCACCCCAGGACGATCCTCATAGAACCGAAGATGAGGGAGGCGGAGCTGGAGAGGCGCAAGTTTCTTCTGTGGAAGGAACTGGATGTAGAGACCCACGTGCGGGACGCGATGGTCGACGAGGTAGTCGCGTTCGGCTGTCAGGTCGCCGACTTTCTGGATCGATTCGCTGAAGTTTCGAAGAAGACCCCGCTGATCGCGCACTTCCACGAGTGGATGGGCGGCGTGGCCGTTCCCCTCATCAGGAAGCATGGGATACCCGTCGCGACCATCTTCACCACGCACGGCACGCTGCTGGGCAGGTACATGAGCTCGGCCAGCGAGGACTTCTACGGCCTGCTCGACAAGGTGAATCCGGTCAAGGAAGCGAGACAGCTCGGCATTCCTTCCCGGTACGCGCTCGAGCGGCTCGCGGTGCAGGAAGCGGACGTGTTCACCACGGTGTCCGATCTGTCCGCGGGAGAAGCCCTGAAGCTGCTGGGCCGGAAGTCGGATTTCATCGTCCCGAACGGGCTGAGCATAAGCCAATTCGAGGCGCCGGATGAATTCCAGGCGCTCCACCGCATCTACAAGGCCCGGATACACGACTTCGTCACCGGACACTTCTTCGGCTCCTATACCTTCGACCTGGACACGACCGTCTACCTGTTTACGGCGGGCCGCTACGAATACCGGAACAAGGGCAAAGACATATTCATAGAGAGCCTCGCGACGCTGAACCGTCGCCTGATCGAAGACGACATGGACCTCACCGTGGTCGGCTTCATCGTCGCCAACGCGGACGTCCGCAGCATCAACGTGGACGTGTTGAGCCAGCACGCGTTGTACCACGAGCTCCGCCAGGTCTGCGGCTCGGTCGAGCACGACATGGGCACCCGGCTCTTCCAGCGGGTAGTCGAGGGAAGGATTCCCGACTCGAAGGACGTCTTTACGGAGACGCAGGCGCTTCGGATACGGCGGAGTATGCTGGCGTGGCAGTCGAAGAAGCTCCCCCGCAACGTGACGCACGACCTGACGGACCCGGACGGTGACCCGGTGATCCAGAAGCTGCGGGCCTGCGGCCTTCTGAACGCGGAGAAGGACCGGGTGAAGGTGGTGTTCCATCCTCAGTTCGTCGCGAGCACCAGCCCGATTCTCGGTCTGGATTACCAGCAGTTCGTCCGCGGCTGCAATCTCGGGGTGTTCCCGTCGTACTACGAACCGTGGGGCTACACCCCGATGGAGTGTGTCGCGCTCGGCATCCCGGCGGTCGCGAGTGACCTGAGCGGGTTCGGCAACCACCTGGTCAAGATCCTTCCTGACTACGAGGCCAACGGGCTGTGCGTCATCAACCGGCACGGCCGGACCGCGAAACAAACGGTCGAAAGCCTCACCGATTTCCTATATGACTTTTGTCGTTTGAACAGGCGCCAGCGGCGCGAGCTGCGCAACAGGGTCGAGCGGGTGTCGCACCTGTTCGACTGGTCCGAGGTGATCGGTCACTACCGGGCCGCGTACTCCGCGGCGCTGAAGGGGAGATGATGCCCTCAATCGGCTACGGGGACGGACAGGTCGATTTCGAGCTGCCCGATGGGTGGCGGCCGTCCCTGCTGGTGCCGAAGGGCATGCCGTCACTCGAGGACCCGGCGGGGGAGGTCGCGCGCGCCGTCGCGCACCCGGTATCCTCCCCGCCGCTGACCGAGGTGCTCGACGGGGCGGGAAGCCTGGTGATCGTCGTGTCCGACAAGACACGGATCACCGGCGCGGGCGTCGTGCTGCCGGTCCTTCTGAACGCGGCGAACGACGCGGGGGTGCCGGATCCCGGCATCACCGTCCTGTTCGCCTGCGGCACCCACGCGATGCACACGGACGAGGAGCGACGGGCCATCGTTGGAGAAGAGGTCACCTCACGGGTCCGGCTGGTGGACCACGACTGCCGCGCGGAGGACATGGTGAGCGTCGGCACCACCGGGGCGGGCACGCCGGTGCGGATCAACCGGATGGCGCACGAGGCGGACCGGCTGGTGATCACCGGCACCGCGCAGTTTCACTACTTCGCCGGTTTCGGCGGCGGGCGCAAGAGCGTCCTGCCCGGAATCTGCGCCGAGGAAACGATCGTCAGGAATCACGCCTTCACGATGGATCCCGGGGGCGGCAGGAACCCGCACTGCAGGCCCGCGAAGCTGGACGGCAACGAGGTGAGCGAAGACATGACCGAAGCGACCCGGATGGTCTCGCCCGACTTCCTCGTCAACGTGGTGCTGAACGACAGGCGGGAGATCGCCGCCGTATTCGCGGGTGACTGGGAGAAGGCGCATCGGAAGGCGTGCGAGACGGTGACGGCGCACTTCGCGGTGAAGATAGGGGAGCACGCCGACGTCGTGATCGCGACGCCCGGCGGCTATCCGAAGGACATCAACTACATACAGTCTCACAAGGCGTACGACAACGCGTTCTACGCGGTGAAGAAAGGCGGGGTCGTCATTCTCGCGGCCGAGTGCCGCGACGGGCTGGGCAACGAGATCCTGGAGGAGTACCTGGCGGTGCCGTCCATAGAGGAGCACGAGAAGCGGCTGAAGGACCACTTCCAGATATCCGGACACACCGCGCTGGCGCACAGGCTGAAGACGCAGGCGGTGCACACGATAATGGTAACGAAGATGGACGACGCGCGGGCGGCCCTCCTGGGGGTGGAACGCGCCTCGGACATGGCTGACGCACTGGAGAAGGCCGCGGCGCATCTCGAAACCGACCGGCCCCTCGTTCACATACTGCCGGAGGGATACACCACGCTTCCCCGGCTCGGCTGAGGACATATCTATCATGGGCATGCAGGAAGACCGGATAAAGGCGATGAACTTCGACCGTCCGGAGCACATCCCGGTGTCGATCGGCCTCCTTCCCGGCACCTGGATGAAGTACCGGGAGGCGCTGGACGAGCTGGTCGCCCGCCACCCGGTGATATTCGGGGAGCAGAAGAAAGACCGGGACTACGACGAGGTCTGGAAGGGCACGTACGAGGAGGGCGAGCACGTAGACGCCTGGGGATGCGTGTGGAGCAACGTGGAGACCGGGCTGGAGGCGATCGTCACCCGTCACCCGGTGCCCACCCGGGAGGCGGTACGGACCCTCAAGGCTCCCGCGGAGGACGCCGGCCTGCCGCACGGCTTCATGTACCTGCGGCTGGCAGACCTGAGGGGGTTCGAGGAGGCGATGGTGGATTTCGCGGAGGAGCCGCCGGAGCTGCAAATGCTGATCGACGTGGTGCGCGACTACAACGTGCGGCAGGTGAAGCTGATGCTCGCGAGACGATCGGAGCCTGCCGTTCTGTACTTCGGCGACGACCTCGGGATGCAGACGTCGCTTCCCATGAGCCCGGGGAAGTGGCGCAGGTACCTGAAGCCGTGCTACGAGGAGATCTACCGCCCGTGCCGCGAGGCCGGGCACCATATCTACATGCACACCGACGGGCACATATATGAAATCATCCCGGACCTGGTGGAGTGCGGAGTGAACGTCGTCAATCCGCAGTTCCGCGCCAACGGCCTGGATAACCTGGTGCGGGTCTGCAGGGGAAAGGTGTGCGTGGACCTGGACCTGGACCGCCAGATGTTTCCGTTCTGTTCCCCCGCGGACATAGACACGCACGTGCGCGAGGCCGTGGAGGCGCTGGGCTCCCCGGAAGGGGGGCTGTGGCTGAGGGGAGAGTGCGGACCGGACGTGCCGCTGGAGAATATCGAAGCCGTCTGTGCCGCCCTCGAAAAGTACCGCTAGAAGTTGACGGTCATCTGCATGCCGATGCAGATCTTGTCCTCGTCGATCCAGGAGCAGGGGCGAAGTCCGGTGCCGAACAGGCCGGTGGACGTGGGGCGTTCCGCGTCCAGGCCGACGGTGCGGCGCGCGTGATACGTGCCGCCGCTCAGGAGGAAATCCACCGCGTTCATCAGCGCGGCCGCGTAGATGAACTGATCGTCCGTGCCGCTCTGGTCGCGGAACTCCACTAGGTCGCTCGCGCTGTTGCCGGCCACCGCGTCCCAGATGACGTAGCGCGCCAGCTCGAGCCCGGTGAAGAGCGCGACGGTGTTCGCGAACCTGGTGTCGGAGTGCCCCGCGACGATCTCCTCGTTCAGCGTCTGGTATATGTCCAGGTTGGAACCGATACCGGCCAGGGAGATCCGGTTCCGATCCCGCGGCCTTCCCTGGAACTGGAAGGAGCCGACCGCGCCGGGCGCGGCGTAGTCACCGTTGCCGAACAGTATGCCCATGTTGATTGCGGTGTCCAGTCCCTGATCGAGCGCCTCGTCCACGTGGCCCAGCTCGTGGGTGAACGTGGTGAGCAGCTTGGCGGCGATCACGGAGGAGATGGTCACGGGAATCTCTTCGAGGAGCGTTCCGTGGGTGTGTATCATCGGCTCGGGAGCATTCTCCTCGACCGCCTCAAGGGAGGGTACCAACTCGTCGAGCGCCAGGCCGGTCTCCAGAAGGAGCACCCGGTCGTCCCCCTGCTCGCCGTCCCCGAGGACGGTCTGAGCCGCGCTCAGCACCAGAATTCCCGTGACCAGAATCGTGTAAAGTCTGCTATTCATACTAGTGATAGTGCAACGGATGTGCCAGATAATGAGGGTCACATCCGGCCGCGGGAAATGATATATAAGTGTTTTTAGTGTTTTGGGATACGACGAAACTGATTTTGCGTCCCGGCGGTCCGAACGTGTCTCACGAAGACGGGATGTCCCGATTTGGGACACATGTGCGGTACGGGTGTTCGATATCAGGACACGTGTGAGTAGGGCTTACTGCAGCCCCTTTTCAGGGATCGGCAAGTCAACCGGCTATCGGATGACGGGCACCGACTCCTCGGCGTGGTAGTTCAGCTTCACGACGGCGAGCCGCTCGCCCCAGTCGTCGAAGACGACGTAGTCGTTGCTTGCCGAGATGAAACGCGGCTGGGTGACGCCGATGCCGCCCTCGACCGGCACCCGGCTCTTCGGGCCGCTGCCGCTATCGAGGTTCCCGTAGGTGCCCATGTGCATGACGAGATTTCCGTTCGTGTCCAGGATGCCGAACGAGTGCCGATACGCCTCCGGCACGAACGAGCGTTTGTACCAGTCGAGCGCGGGACGCATGGACGGGCACGAACAGCCGCCCGCGACGCAGGGCGACGCGCCCGCGTATGTCCACTCCACGCCGTCCACCCAGCTCTCGGTGCCGCCGTACACCAGCTCCGCCTCGCGCTTCGGCGGTGTGTCCATCGGTATGGGCGACTTCGCCTGCAGTATCTTCGCCTTGCCCTTCGTCTTCATCCAGGTTCCCGTGAACGGACTCGTCTTTCCCTCGTCCGTGCCGTGCAGCCCTCCCCGGCCCGCCAGGAACTGCGTGCCGCCGACCAGCGCGGGACGATTGTTGGTGAAATAGAGGTACCCGTCCTCGTCCATCTGCAGGCCGGCGATCAGCCTGCCGGCCACCACGGCGCACTCGTCGCGGAGCTCGCCGGTGCGGTCGAAGGTCCATACCGTCGCTCCGGCGAGGGATATCCCCGGACGGCGGGGGATGAAGTACACCTTGTCGCCGCGCTTCTCCCTCTCCCGTATCTGCTGCATGTACCTGGCGTAGTTGTTGGCCGTGCCGCCCATGGAGCCGTCCACGTATTCCCCCTTCTTGCTTCGCTCTCGTATGCCGGCCGCGGCCAGTCCCCAGCCCTCCTCCGACATCCTGGGAACGTAGTAGATATTGCTCTCGACGGCCACGTCCCCGCGCATGTTCACCCCGATGCCGTCCTGGAAGAACTTCGCCCCCGGCTGGCACTTCGTCGGCAGGATCCCGATCCATTCGGACTTCCACTTGCCCATCTTCGGGATACCGTAGTCGTACGGCACCTCGGGGTAGCGGAACGAGTTCTCTCCCTTCCCGTGGGGAACGCGCTGTGCCGGGTCCACCCGGCCGACGCCGGGCATGTAGAAGCCCGGGTTGAAGTGCACGTGCATATACCCGTGCTCATCGAAGGCGATGTCGTCGAAGCTGTGCGCGCCGGGCCAGAACGAGCCGAGCCGCTTCCCCGTCTTCAGGTCGAGGAAATGGCTGTTCTTGTAGTACACCTGCTCCCGCGTGGGGTCGCAGACCACCTTATCGAATATGCACCCGCTCCAGCGTCCCAGGTAATTCCCGCCGGCCTCCTTCTTCGCCTCCTCGTCGAAGTCCACGATCTTCTTGAGGGTTTTGCCGTCCTCCTCGTAGATCATCACGCTGCTTCCCGCGTTCGAGGTGCCGGATATGTGCGACGTGGTCTGCGACGCCCCGGCCAGCCACAGACGGGGCTTCGCGGACCAGGAGTCGAGCGTCATCGTACCGGTGGCGATGCCGTTCACCGTGTAGTCCTTCGCCGGATTGTCGAACGACACGTACTTGGTGAGCTGGGCAATGGATTTCCCCCGCTCCCGCGCCGCGTGCTGCACGTATATCCCGCCCGTTTTCCGGTGCACCCGCACCAGCCGCGGCCGGTCGCAGGGAATCGTCTTCAGATACTTCCCGTCGGGCGAGAATATCTGCACCCGGTTGTTCATGGAATCCGCCACGTATATCCGGCCCGTCGCGTCGCAGTCTATCCCGGTGGGGCCGTTCAGAAGGGTGTTGTCGCTTCCCGGCTTCTTCTGGTCCCCTATGAACGCCTTCGACGGCGCGCTCCCGTCGGCCGGCGCGCGCACCACGACGGGTCCGAACTTGTACGCGCCGTGGTCGGACACCATGTATACCCATTTGCCGTCCGGCGAGCCGGCCAGGCGCGGCAGGAGATGCGCTCCCCACGCGAACGGCACGCCCTTCATCCCGGCCAGATCCGTCGAGCCGTCCGTGTGTATCCAGTGGAGCGACGACGCCCCCTGCGCCGCGATCAGCGAGCTGCCCGCGTTGACGTAGAAGAGCTTGTTCCCGGCGACGGCCACCTGGCAGTCGCCGACGCCCTTTCCTCCGGCGCCCTTGAAGATGAACCCGTTGCGCGCCACCGTCTCGTTCACGACGTGGCTGTGCCAGGCCTTTATGCCCTCCTCGTATTCGATATACCCGGTGCCGGTGAGGTCTTTCGCCGGCTTGTTCGCGGGCGGCGGGAAGAGCGTCTTCAGATAGTTTCCGTTCAGATCGAACTTCCGCAGCGTCACCCGGCCGTGGCTGCCCGGCCCCTTGGCGAACACGTACGCGCCGGTACCGTCGATCGCGATGCTCCACACGTAGCCCGGCAGGTTCTTCGGGCTCGTGCCCCCGAGCCGCTTGTCGAACTCGGGCTTCAGGCCGAGCGACACCCGCACCTTGAATCCATCCAGCGACTTCGGATACCGTTCCAGGTCGTCCTTTCCCGTCCAGTGAACCGTCTGCTTCAGGGAACCCTTCTGGAACGGCGCCGGCGCGTTCTTGCCGAGCACGCCGGAGGCCAGATGACGAATCACCGTGCCGTTCCCGTCCACGACGGCCACGGTCACGTCGCAGCAGTCCTTCACCGCGAACGTAATCTGGTACCTGTCTTTCGCGACCAGCTTCACCGTCGGCTTTTCGGTGAAGGCGAACACGTTCGCCCGCTCGGTGCAGGAAGGGCCGTACGGTTTCTGCCATCCGGCGGCGTGCGCGGCGGGGGCGAGAGCGATTGACACGAACACGACAGCAGAGAGAAGTATGCGCCTCATGATCTGGTTCTCCCGGGGTCTGATTTTGAACTCGATTATACGTAACCGGCCGTTCGTTCCGCAAGGGTGCGGTTCCGGCGCGACGGGCTACAGGTTCTCGTCGAACGCGCCGTCGATGTACGGTTCCTTCCGTATCGAGCCGCCTATGCCGGTCAGCGAGCCGTTGTAGTACGCCCAGCCGTACGGGCGGCCCCAATCCTGCACCGGCACCCGGTACTGGTTCCATATGCTGCCCCTCACTTCTTTCCAGGGAGAGTCGTCGATGTGTCCGTCGAGGTGGGCGACGTTGAACCGGAACTCTCCCTCGACAGCCGACCGGATGCCGAAATGCGTCGTCCACGATCTCTGGCCGCGGCCGTAGCAGCCGTCGTTTATGCCCGGCACGCTGTCGGCGGCTATCCAGGCGGACGGCTTGTGCGACGTCTTGATGGTGGTGTTGTTGGTGTTCCAGCGGAACGGCTCCTCGGAGCGCCACGCGTCCTCGCTGCCCGACGAAAGGCCGTACAGGGCGCGGTACTCGGGACTCACGTGATTCTTCCACCTGGTCGTCTTGTACTGCCAGCACCCGACGCTGAACACGAAGAGCGTGTAGCCGAAATTCCCGTTACGCCGCGCTATGTAGTCCCTTCCCTTCTCCGTGCCCGACCAGTCGCCCACGTCGATATTGACGTAATTCCAGTTGCGAAGCTTCACCGCCGGACACCAGAGGACCTCTATCGGGAGGTATTTGCCCTTGAGCTTCGGCTTTCCGATCATCCCGTATCCTTTGTTCATGTTCCAGTCGTACGCGTAGCCCGCATCGGTCGGCCAGAGCGAGTCGTCGTAGATCTTGGCCACCAGAGACTTGCCCTTGGCGAACGCCCCTACCGGCTCGACGTATCCCATCTTCCGGAGGGCGCTCGGGCTGCCCGCGCATCGGTTCTCTCCCTCGGGAAGGCGCCCCTTGTTTTCCCCGGCAAATACCAGGAAGCCCACCGTGATCTGCCTCAGGTTGCTCTTGCACCGGGTGAAGTAGGCGTACTCCCTGGCCCGCGAGAGGGTCGGAAGCAGCATGGCGGCGAGCAGCGCGATGATCGCGATCACCACCAGAAGCTCTACGAGAGTAAATCCGCGTGACGGTCTCATGGCGAGAGGCATTCTACCCCGGCGTCCGGCCCTCTCGCAATACCCCGTCCCGCCACGAGGAGAATCTTGCTTCCCCGATACCGTGCCGGTAGGATGCCCGCACTGAATCCGCTCTATATAGCAGGGAGAATATTCCATGAAGAAGTCAGGTGATCCTTCCGTCGATGTCGGGTGCGCGCGCGCGAAGAAGCTCCTCGAGTACGAGCGGAAGCGGTTCGACACGCAGGTCCGGTTCGCGCACTACCTGTGCAGAAAGAACGGGAAGAACGCGGGTGCCTGGAAGAAACTCATCTCGAAGGGCGAAACCCTCGTCGGCGCCGCGTTCGCCGCCGGCGCCCCGGCCGGCGTCCGGACGGCGGTCCGGAAGGCGGAGGGGCTGATGTCCCCGATAGGGGAGGCGGCCAAGGCGTATACGATTCACTGCATCGCGCACGCGCACATAGACATGAACTGGATGTGGTCGTGGCCCGAGACGGTGAACACCACGAACGACACGTTCACCACCGTGCTCAATCTCATGAAGGAGTTCCCGGAGTTCACGTTCTCCCAGAGCCAGGCCTCGGTCTACCGGATCATCGAACAGCACAATCCGTCCATGCTGAAGGAGATCGCGAAGCTGGTGAAGAAGGGCCGCTGGGAGGTGACGGCGAGTCACTGGGTGGAGGGAGACAAGAACCTGGCCGGCGGCGAGGCGCTCTGCCGCCACCTGCTGTACACCCGGCGGTACATGCAGGACCTGTTCGGCCTCGCGCCGGAAGACGTCGCCATAGACTGGTCGCCCGACACGTTCGGTCACGCGCACACCGTACCCACGTACCTGGTCCGCGGCGGCGTGAAGTACGTCTACCTGCACCGCCCCGGCGTGCACACCCCGCCCCAGCCCCGCCCCCGGGCCTTCCGGTGGCGCGGCCCGGACGGAAGCCGGGTACTTGTCATGAACGACATGCACCTCGGCTACAACGGATCGATAGGACCGAGCATGGCGAAGCGGGCGCTGCAGGATTTCTGTGACGAAACCGGTCTGAAGTCGGCGTGCTTCGTGTACGGCATGGGCGACCACGGCGGCGGGCCGACGCGGCGAGACCTGGTCACCCGGCGTGACCTGGACGCGTGGCCGGTCTACCCCCGCGTCATCTGCTCGACCGCGCGCGACTTCTTCGCGGAGCTCGACGCGGCGAAGCTGCCGGTGATCGACGACGAGCTGAATTTCGAATTCACCGGGTGCTATACCACGCAGACCCTCATCAAGCGGGCGAACCGGTTCTCGGAGAAGAAGCTCCAGGACGCGGAAGCCGCGGCCTCGCTCGTCTGGAGCGGTCTCGGCGGGGCGTACCCCTCCCGGGGGTTCGAGGAGAAGTGGCGCGACACGCTGTTTTCCCACTTCCACGACATCCTCCCCGGCTCGGGCGTCCGCGACACCCGAACGTACACCCACGGCCTGTTCCAGGAGATCGCGGCGTTTACCTCCATTCGCGAAGCCGAGGCGCTGCGTACGCTCGCCGGGGCCGTCGACACGTCGGCCGCCGCGATACGGGTCCAGGACGACCTTCCCCCGTCGGCCGTGCCCCGCGCGATGGGCGGCGGCATGGGCATGAACACCGCCGAGGGCGACATCACCCGGTACGGCCACGGCAAAGGCTCCGACCGGCGCGCGTTCCTGGTGTGGAACCCGCTTCCGCGCGGGCGCGACGAGGTGATCGAGGTCCGGCTCTGGGACCCCGGCTGGGGCTGGCAGGACAGGGACATCGCCGGGATACCGTTCCGGGCGGTCGGCCCGGACGGGTCCGCGGTGCCGGTCCAGGTGATGGGCAAGGGGCACTACTGGGGCCACGACCACGTGGATCTCGCGTTTCCCGTCTCCGTCGGCCCGTACGGGTACGCGATGTACTACGTGGAGGAGGGGACGGCGAAGGAAAAGAGCGCGGGAACCGGACAGACCGGCATAGAGCATCAGTGCGGCTACACGTCGTACGAGCGCGGTCCGGAAGGGCTGTCGAACGGGCTCGTCTCCGTGTCTCTCGACATGACGACGGGCGGCATCGCCTCCCTGGTCGATCTCACCACCGGCACCGCGCTGATCTCGCCCGACCGTCCGGCGCCGGTCCTGCAGTACGCCGTCGAGCGCGCCCGGGGCATGAGCGCCTGGACGGTGGAGCACACCGGCCCGTGGCAGCCGATGAACGTCAGGAAGATATCGCGCGGTTCGAAGGGCCCGTACCGGGCGGGCATCACCGCGGAGGGCACGCTCGGCGATTCGAATTTCAGCGTAAGCTACGTGCTCAAGGCGGGCGACCCGGCGCTCTACGTCGACATCTCCGGCACCTGGTTCGAGCGGGGGAGTCCTGAGAAGGGAACGCCGGTACTGCGGCTGTCGCTCCCGCTGGCTCTGGAGAAGCCGAAGGCGGAGTACGAGATACCGTTCGGCTCCATATCGCGCGACATGAAGAACGGCGAGGAGGTGCCCGCGCTCCGGTGGGCGCACGTGGGGGGGAAGGCGGGAAAGAAGGCCGCCGGGTGCCTGGTTCTCAACGACTGTAAGCACGGCCACTCGCTCGTCGAAAATACGATGAACGTCACCCTCGTCCGCTCCAGCTACTCTCCCGATCCGCTTCCGGAGATAGGGCGGCACGACATGCGCTTCGCCCTGCTCCCGACCGGAGGACGCATAAGTCCCGAGCGGGCGATAGAATCGGCGCGCGCATTCAACCACGAGCTGAAGGTGATAAACACGGATGCGCACAAGGGAACACTTCCCGGCGCCGGATCGTTCGTCGCCGTGTCACCCGACAGCGTCGTTCTCGACACGATAAAGAGGGCCGAAGAAGGCGACGCGCTCGTGGTACGCCTCTACGATCCCTCCGGCAGGGCCGCGCAGGCGAAGCTGTCCTTCGACCGGTTCTGCGGCAGGGTGAAGAGCGCGGTCGAAACGGACCTCCTGGAGCGGCCGGTGAAGAAGAATTCCGCGAAGGTTTCCGGGAACGCGGTGACGGTACGCGTGCCGAAACGGGGCATCACGACCGTGAGGGTGGTCCTGAAAAAGAACTGAACCGGACGTCTTTCACGAACTCGTTCGTGCGGGTATTCCCGTCCTCGAGGCTCGTGACGAGCTTCCCGTTGATGCGGACGTTCTCCAGCGACACGTCCTCCATCTCGAAGCGTATGTTTTCATAGAGAAAATCCCTCACCAGTGTCCGGTCGCCGCCAGTTCAAGGGCACCGCGGAAACCCGAGCCCGATGCACGAACACCTCGGCACCGTTTACCCGTACGGTGAAATCATCAGACGTTTTCATTCTCCTGCCACCCTTTCTTCAGCGGATACGCGAGGAATATGCCGAATCCCACGGCCGTGAGCAGGGCCGCGACCGGACCGATCATGTAAATCCCCGCCGGATTCGACGTGGTGTTGCCCAGCTTGAGGATGAAACCGACCAGCAGGGTGGCGATCATCACCGCGTTCTTCTCGATGCCGCCCTGCAGGCCGTACACCAGCGACTCCCTGCGTTCCCCTCCCGTTCTCTCGTCGTAGATCACCAGGTCCGCCACGATCGCGTTCGGAAGAAGCATCTGCACGGACACCCCGACGCCGGCGAGCGCGAAGAACACGACTGCCTCGATCAGCACGCCGGTGTCCACCGTCGTCTTTCCCACGGCCATCGTCCCGATCCCCTGCAGCCACGGGATCCGTCCGATGAACGTCCACAGGGCGAACATCACGACGTAGAGCACCATCGCGCCGAGCATCACCGGCTTCTTGCCCCAGCGAAGCCCCAGCCGGGTAATGACGGGCGAGACCCCGATGGCGACCAGCATCGCCAAGAGGAAGAACCCGCCGGCCGCCGCGGTGCCGAGCCCCACGATCTGCGTGATGAGATACGGCGTCGACACGAGCAGCATGTAATAACCCAGCATGAACAGGCTGTGGCTGACGAGGTACGTGATGAAGGGCTTCTGGGTGATGACGGTGATCGCGCTTCTGAGAAAGCCCTGCGTGTAGCCGACCACCGGTCTCTGCTCTACGGTGAAGAGCTCCGCGATCGCGAACGCGAACGACACCGCGGCAAGAAGCCCGAACGCGAGCGCCATTCCGACGAAGCCGAGATACGACGCGAGCGGCCAGCCCGCCGCGACGGTGACGAGCACTCCCGCCATGTAGAACTTCCCCATCCTCGCGGACACCCGCACCGTCTCGTCTTCCGACGCGGTGATCTCCGGCAGCACCGCGGTGTACGGTATCTGCACCGCGGTCGTGGCCAGGAAGAACAGCGCGGAGACCATGACAAGCCAGTAGAAGTTCATCATCGATTCCGCGACCCCGGGAGGGGCGAAGAGAAACACGGTCGCGGCGATCCACAGCGGCACGCCGATGACGATATACGGGAGGCGCTTTCCCCACCGGTGCGACGTCCGGTCCGAGAGGTACCCGACGGCCGGATCGGACAGCACGTCCATCAGCCGTCCGACGAGCAGGGCGGTGCCCACCAGCGCGCCGTCGAGGTATATCGTACCCTTTCCCGCCGGCGGGCAGTAGAAGAACATCGGGAAGAACACCATCACCTGCCTGAGCACGGCGATGCCCACGCTGCCCGCGGAGTAGCCCAGGAATCTTCTGGGCGTGATGCGTGAGCTGTTCATGCGGTAATCCTACCGCGTAAGGAGAATACGGGCAAGAAGCCGGCTGCCGGGTGACGATCGGTTCCGCCGCGCGCTTTGGCGGTGAGCTTCGCCCCGGCCGGATTCTCGAACGCCTTCGGGTCGCCGACGATCGTGATCTTTCTGCCGCACGTCCCCTTGTATCTGGTGGGTCCGAATGCCGGCTGTACGGGCGCCGCCGCCCTGGGTGATCTTCAGAAGCAGCGTGTTCTCCTCTCATCCGCAGCGGTGCTGCGGCGGTCCCAAGGCGTGTGACGAACGTGAACGAAACAAATCCCGCCGATCCGGTGTGGTTTCCGAATGACTATGCTATCCGGATGAGTATATCTCCCGCTAACCAAAGCACAAGGGGTGTATTTGTTGGAATTTATGGACTTTTGTTGAGAGGCGGCCTCGCGCCTCAGGTGAGCCTGATCATCCTCCCCGTCCTGCTCGAGCGGTAGATCCCGTCGAGCATCTGCATCATCTGCACCCCCTGCTCCACGGTTGAAAGCGGCGGGCGGTCGCGGCGCACGCAGTCCACGAAGTGCTCGAACTGTGTCGGAGCACGGAACTTCTTCCCGGCCAGGTCCGGCGTGGCATCGGCGACCTTCGATCCCTTCGAGAGCGTCACGGAGAACGGCCACACGGTCGCCCCTCCCCTGTCACCGAGAATCCGCACGTGGGCGACGCCTTCCTGCGGCACGAACGACGCCCAGGCGTTATCGAGATACGCGCACGCCCCGTTTGCGAAACGGATCATGCCGGCGCCGAAATCCTCCACGTCGCATTTCAGGCCCTTCGCTTTCACGGCGGACATTCCGAAGCCTCTGCCGACCCTGACGAGGCGCATGGACGTCGTTCCGAAGGCGGAAACCGGCCTGGGATTTCCCATCAGGTACCAGTTGAGGTCGAGAAGGTGCACGCCGTTGTCTATCAGGGCGCCGCCGCCCGACAATCTCTTGTGTATGAACGTGGGCCTGGCCGGAATGCCGCCGAACGGCCTCAGGTAGTGAGAGTAGCCGTGGTAGACGAATCCGAAGCGGCCCTTGTCCAGAAGAGATTTCACGTAGGCGGACTCGGGGAGATACCGGAGCTTCATGGCAACCATGAATGTCTTCCTGGATTTCTTCGCGGCCCGGAGAATCTTTCGCGCTTCGACAAGGGTGTTCGCCAGCGGCTTCTCGCACAGGACGTGCTTTCCCGCCCGAAGCGCCGCTGCAGCGATCGGTCCGTGCAGCGCGTTGGGCACGCAGACGCTTACCGCATCGACCGACCCGTCCGCCAGCAGATCCCCGTAGTCGGTGTAGAGGCGTTTCACGCCGCTGTCCGCGCCCTTCCCTGCCAGACGTCTCCCGTCAACGTCGCACAGCGCGACCACCTCGGCGCCCCTGGTTTCGAGGAAGCTCCTCAGATGCCAGGAACCGACTCCCAGCCCGACTATGCCGATCTTGATCGTCCCCACTCGATTCATGGCCGATACTCCTTTTCATCTACCCCGGGGGGGGCCGCTGCTCCCCCTGACAACGAGCCTGGGCGCGAGCCGCCTGCTCTTGACGCGTGTGCCCTCGATCCTGCGAAGAAGCAGCTGCATGGAGAGCCGCCCTATCTCACGCTTCGGCTGGGCAACCGTCGTGAATGAGAACTCGGGCAGGCCGGTGAACCAGAGATCGTCGAATCCGACGACGGAGAGATCCTGCGGGATCCGGAGCCCCAGCTCGTCCGCGACGTGTTTCACCTCCAGCGCGGCGAAATCCGTGCAGGCAACGATTCCCGTCGGTCGACTGCCCGCTCGCAGACGGTCTCTGAGATCGCCCGCGTCGCGGCACCGCACCGGCGCGCTGCACCGCAGCCGCCGCGCCGCCCCCTTCGCGCCCGCGTAGCGCGCCTCCGCCCCCGCTGCCGGGAAGCAGAACCCCAGCCTCCGGTGCCCAAGTCGGATCAGGTGCTCGGCGGCGAGCGCTCCGCCCCTCCTGTTATCGATAATAACGAAGGGTACGCGCCGGTCGAAGGTCTCGTTAGAGCAGACCATCACGGCTGTCCCCGATTTCTCGAGGGCCCTCAGCTCGCGGCACGTACGCTCCGTGAAGAGCGAGACCAGCACGCCATCCACCCGCTTTTCCCGGAATACACGCAGGTGGCGGCGTTCGCTGTCCGCAGAGCGCTCCGTGATGGCGGTGAGCACGCTGTAGCCCGCGGCGTCCGCCGCCTCGCCGATTCCCTGGAGGACGTCGCTGTAGAAGGAGGCCGTGACGTCCGGAAGCAGGTACCCGACAAGCCGGCTCCTTCTGGACTGCAGGGCCCGGCCGACGTTGTTCGGCACATATCCCGCCTTCCCGGCCAGGCTGCAGACACGCCGGCGGGTCGCCTCGGCTACTCGCGGGTCGTCGCGCAGCGCCAGGCTGACCGTGGCGGGCGAGACTCCCGCCCGGCGGGCGATCTGGACCAGGGTGACGCTCATGGGCTATTGGCCAATTAAAACGTTTTAATTGGCTTACTATACCCGGGCGTCCGGCGGACGTCAAGCCCCTATCTGCCCTTCCTGTCGTTATCCGTGTCCAGGCCGGTTCTCTGCAGTCCGATGGTGGGGTTCCATCCGGAGTTGCCGTACGGCATCTGGCTGGAGGACTTCTGCCAGTCGCCCCCCGGCATGCGGACCGTGCCGCCCGACGCCCCGGAGTACGGGTCCACCTGGTGGGTGCCGGCGTGCCCGTCCACGTGAATGACGTTGTAGGGGAACGTAAAGCCGCTGACGTTCTGCGGCACCTTGTGACAGCTTGCACTCGCCATGTCCGCCGCCATCCAGCAGGTGGGAAGCGACGACGCCCTCAGCCTTCGCTGTTTCGACAGGAGGCGCCTGGAACACTCGAGGCCTTTCTCGTCGTTGGAGAGGTCGTTGGGTCGGGGATGGCCCGACGCGAATATCTCGTATCCGATGCGCTGGGAGTTGAAGTTCCACGGATAATCCATCGGCTGCATGAAAGCCTTGTCGAGCCGGTCGGGGACGTATCTCAGGGAAGTGTTGTTGTAGTAGTACGTGCCGGGGCTGTTGTCGAGATGCAGAATCCATCCCGGGCAGTAGAATACGCGGAAGTCGGTGAGGTACTTGCCCGGCTGTGGTATCGTCCGCGTCTGGAACGGCTTCCAGTTGTAGAGGCCCCATACCAGGTCCAGGTACTCTCTCATCTGCGAATACCCGTCCACCCAGCGGGTATTGCCCCACCTGCAGGGAATCGAAGGGAAGCTGTCGGTGCCCGGGGCCCACGGCAGCTGGCCGTCGTTGTTTCCGGCGAACACTATGTGGGCCACCCCGACCTGCCGGAGATTGCTGATGCACACGACGACGCGGGCCCTTTCCTTGACCTCGTTCATCGTGGGGATCAGTATGGACGCGAGTATCGTTATGATGGCGATCACGACGAGCAGCTCGACGAGCGTAAAAGCTGAATGGCTCCATGTGCCGGTTCCGGCCCGGTTGTGTCGGTTCCTACGCATATTCAGTCACCAATAGTGTTATCGGACAACGCACGCTCACCCCGTAGAAGTATACCCGTAATCAGTGTGGTGTCAAGGGGTGGGGGGTGACGTCACGGGCTCTTTGCGGGTATTCCGTCTACCCCTTCACCGCGCCGAGCTGGATGCCGCGGACCAGGTGTCTCTGCAGGAAGACGAATATCAGGATCATCGGCACCACCGACATCGTGATCGCCGCCATCAGCAGGCAGGTCTCCTGCCCCTGGCTGTTGTCGAAGAAGAGCAGCCCTATCGGCAGGGTGTAGCGGTGGGTGGTCTTCATCATCACGAGCGGCCAGAAGAAGCTGTGGTAGTTGCCTATGAAGGTAAAGATCGCGAGCGTGATCAGCCCCGGCCGGGAGAGCGGCAGTATCACCTCCCAGAACACCTGCCAGGTGCTCGCGCCGTCGATCTCGGCGGCCTCGTCGAGGGAGGTGGGGATGCCCAGCATGAACTGCCGGAGCAGGAACGTGCCGAACGCGCTGAACGCCGCCGGTATGACGAGCCCGGCGTACGTGTCCACCAGCCCCAGCTTTATCATGATCTGGTAATTCGGGATCATCATCACGAGCCCGGGCAGCATCATCGTGCCCAGGTACAGCAGGAACACTTTGTCGCGTCCCTTCCAGCGGAGCCGCGAAAAGCTGAACGCGGCCATCGAGCTGGTCAGAACCTGCAGGAACGTCACGCACGCGGCGACGAATATGCTGTTCAGGTACCACCGGCCGAACTGGATGCCCTCGACCCCGAACACGTCGGGGTAGTTGTGCCACTGCGCGGCGCGGGGCAGCCACGTCTCGAGGCCCACCTCGTCGAGGGTCTTCAGGCTGGTGAGCACCATCCAGACGAAGGGCAGCACCAGCGTCAGGCTCGCGGCCGCCAGCACGTAGTGCAGCAGCGTGGCGGGTATCACCTGTTTCTCAGTCGTTGACATATCTGTTTCCGAACTTCCAGTTGAACACGGTGACGGTGAACACCAGCGCGAAGAGCGCCCACGCGACGGCCGAGGCGTATCCCAGCCGCCCGGTCTCGAACCCCTCGGTGTAGACGTAGTAGCTGAGCGTCGTGGTGGCGCCGGCGGGCCCGCCCTGCGTCATGGTGCGGGCCATCTCGAAGCCGCCCTGCAGGCCGTGGATGATTGCCATGATGAGTATGAAGAACGTGATGGGCGCGAGCTGGGGCCAGGTGATGTGCAGGAAGCGCTGGAGCGGCGACGCGCCGTCCACGTCGGCCGCCTCGTAGAGCTCCGGCGGGATGTTGGATATGCCGGCCAGATACAGCAGCATGCTGTTCGAGCCGACGGCCGCCCACAATCCCATGATCATGAGGGACGGCTTCGACCAGTGATACTGCGTCAGCCACTCGGGGGGCGCCAGGCCCGCCGCGCTCATCTCCGGCAGGCGGAAGAGCACGATGCCGAGCCCCAGAAGCGCGAGCTGGGCGGTCATGATGCCGCCGCACGAGATCACCGCGTGTCCCAGCTCCTCGTCGAGCGCGCAGGCGAACTCCCGCCGCGCGGCGAGGGTCCGGACGATCAGCGCCGCCGCCGCCAGCGCGGCCGCGGGGATGATGAGTCGCACCACCGCGTCCGGCGCCCAGGGAACGGCGAGGACCGCCGGGACGCACAGGAGCGACGTGCCGATCGACACGGAGACGGTCCCCATCTCCCCGTCGAGCCACGCCCTCCGCAGGTTCCGGGCGCCGATCAGCGCCAGCGCGGCCGCCAGAGCCGCGCACGCCCACGCGCCGCTCCGCACCAGGCCCGCGGGAAGGGCGTTCACCGCGCCACCGAAGCTTTCCAGCAGGGGTCTGAGAGCGTTGTTGAAGGGACCGGTGTGCGGGTTGTAGAGTTTCTTCCACAGCAGGAACGTCGCCACCCCCGCGGTGAAGTGGGGGAAGTAGAAGAGGGTCCGGTAGACGGTCTTTCCCCCCAGGGAGCCGGTGACAAGTATGGCGCCGGCGACCCCGCATACGAGTATCGTCATCGCCGTCGCTCCCGCCCCCGCCGCGATGAGCGCCCCGATACCGACGGTGAGCGACACGCACAGAAGCACGTACGCCCACACGCGCCTGCCGCCCGCGGAGAGGTCCCGGCTGAGAAGCAGCGCGGCGCCCAGGCTCCCCGCGATGCCGAACGGCATTCCCATCATCAGGAAGAACGTGTTGCCGAGGTACTTGAAGAAGTCGGGGTCCCCGAACAGCCGGACCAGGTTCTCGAGCCCCACGAAGCGCAGTGCCTCGTTGTTGTACATGTTGTGCCGCTGGATGTCCCAGTTGGTGAACGCCATGGCGAAGCTGAACACGAGTGGAAACAGGGTGAAGACCAGGAAGCCCGCGATGTTCGGGGCGATGAACGCCAGCCCTTTCGCCATCCGGCTCGCTTCGCGGCCGCCGCGGGAGATCATTGTGCCACCCATCCCTTCTCCAGATACCACCTGCGGTGGAACGGGTTCCTTATCCAGTCCAGAGGGACCTTCCGGCCCTCCGCGCGGTACGCGTCGATCTTCTCCTGCAGGCCGGTGAGCTCCGCGTATCTCTTCCTCAGCTCCGCGCTTTCCGCGAGGGTGCGCCGTATCTCCCCGTTGATCCGGTCCGCGGCTGTCTTTCCCGCCTCCTCCGCCGTGGCGCGGTCGTTCATCACCTCCTGCTGTGACACTCCGTCGTACCGGGCGGCGACGACGGGGAGCACGAACGGACTGAAGCTGGCCACGGTGCCTATCTCGTGCGCCGCCTTCGCCCACGGCTCGTGGCATCCCCATTCGTTGGGATGGTCCGGCGGGCGCCTGAACAGCTCGCTGTCGGTGTACTTGGGATTGGGCGGCAGGGCGTCTCCGTCGCGCACGATCTGCATGTTGTAGTCCTCGTCGGCCATGTACGCCAGGAAGAGCTCCGCGTACTTCCGGTGGCGCGACCCCCGGAACACGGTGGACTGCCCGCCCGACAGTATGGTGTTCGGCATGCCGGTGTGGGGGGGCTCCGCGACCGCGAGCTGCATCTCGCCGAATTTGCGGAAGAGCATCAGCGCCCAGCGCCCGCTCGCGAACATGGCGAACTGCCCGTTCTTGAAGAGCTGGAACGACTTCCCTCCCCAGCCGCCCTCGGTGTCGAACGCGGCCATATCGGCGGCGCTGGGGAGTATCCGGTCCTGGTACGTCCACTGGTGGATCAGGCGCATCACCCGGGCGTTGCGCGGATCGTCCAGCGTGCACCGGGTGAGCGTCTCGTTGAACATCGAAAGCCCCAGGCCCCGGCGCAGCTCAACGACGAACGCCCGGTCGGCGAAGAACACCCTGCGCCGCGCGCCCGGCGGGTTCGCCGCCTTCACGAATTCCCTCCCGCGCTTCTCGAACTCCTCGATCGTCCACCGGGAGGGGGGAAGCGGCTGTTGGTGCTTCTCGAAGGTCGCCTTGTTCACCCAGTACATGGTCTGAGCCGGGTTGCGCGGGAAGGCGTACTGCCGCCCCTCGAAGAAGAGCGCCGGCCGGAGCGCCTCGTACGTCTTCTCCGGCTCGAATCCGTACTTCTTCGCGCTCTCGGTGACGTCGGCCAGCATCCCGGCCGCGGCGAAGTACTGCATCTGCTGCCCGCCGTTATACGCCTCGAGCACGTCCCCGGCGACGCCGGAGACGCCCTGTATCAGCTTCTTGCTCAGGTCGTTGCTCGATGCGTCCACCCGCATCTCCGCGCCGGGGGCGGTAACGCTGAGCGGCAGGTCGGCCGCGTTCGTGCGGGCGTCCCACACCTTCGGTCCGTCCGGGTTGCCCTTCTCTATGGCGTCCCGCACGGCGGGGGTCCACTTCTTCCGGCGGAACACATCCAGCTCCGCCATCGTGGTGATGTCATATTTTTCTCCGTGGCCGTGCTTGATGAGCCACCGGTGGTACAGCGCGATCTGCTCCGGGCGCGCGGGGGCCGGGTCGATCACCCAGTAGATCACCGGCACCTCGCTCCGGGCCTGCGGCTCGGTGAGGTACAGCGCCGCGCCGAAGGCGGCGAGCGCCGCGGCGGTGATCAGGAACAGGTACTTCATCTTCTTCCCCGGCACCTCATCGTTCCACCGACGTGAGTATCACCACCGCGTTCTTCGGGCACGTCACCGCGTGCCCCTTCGTCAGGTCGGCGCTCTCCGTTGCCTCGGAGACGGGGAACCCGCGCGTGTCCGTCCGCCGGACCTTCTCCCTGTACACGTAGCGCGCGAGCTTCGCGGTTCCCGCGCCGGGAACGCGAAGCGTCACGGAGGCCTCCCGGCGGGTGTCGCGGTTGACGACGCAGAACGTCCAGCCGCCTTTCTTCCCGCCCGCGTCGGGGGCCTTGGCCGCGAGGATGCGCACCTGCGCCGGGTGCGCCGGCGGCGCGGACGAGGTCTGCTTCACGGCGTGGATGGTCGAGCCGGGCGGGATATACCGGGAGAGCAGCGACCAGGTGTAGAACCACGGGCGGAGCTCCAGCCCCTTCTCGCTGTTCGACCAGCAGCCCCAGAAGAAGCCCTTGTGGGAGTTGTCGCAGAGCATCCACGCCAGCACCGCATGGCTCCCCGCGCGAACGGCCTGCACCGCGTAGTCCGCCATGAATATCCCGTAGTGGTAGCTGTCGATGTTGTTGTTTCCCCGCGGATGGACCGCGCCGTCGTTCAGCCCCGCCTCGCCGACGACGAAGCGCTTGCCCTTCGCCTTCGGGTCCTTCGCCAGCGCGTATCCCCACAGGTTCTGCCACCGGCCCTCCAGCCGGCCCGCCTTCACCTCGCCGTCTCCGGCGTAGAGGTGCAGGTCGTACGCCCCGAGCGTCCCCTGGAGCTGGTCCACCGCGTTCCGGTGCCACGTGCCGTCCACCTGGCTCGCGTCGGAGCCGGCGATCGTCACGTGCCCATCGAGCTTTCTCGCCTTCAATTCCTTCGCGACGTTCAGCACGCCCTTCTTCCAGTCCTCGTAGCCGCCGGCCTCGCAGTTCGGCTCGTTGACCAGGATGAAGTACCTGATGCACGAATATCCCTTCTTGTTGATCAGGTGGTCCAGGTACGCGCCGATCGTCCCGGCGTACTTCGGGTCGGCCGTGTTCGCGATGCCGGGGGCCTTCACCCAGTCGCGCACGCACCCCCAGTCGGTGAGGAACACGGTGATGCCTTCCTTCTGGCAGATATCCAGGTGCCGGTAGAGTATCTTCATCTCGCGGCTCTCCCAGTCGAACGTGCCGCCTTCCCGCACGCACCACCTGGCGAGCATCAGGATGCGGGCCGCCGGCAGCTTCATCCAGCGGATGCGCTCTTCTATCGATTTCCAGTGCTCCTCGGGAACGTCCAGCCACACGTACGGGTTCCACTCCGCGCCGATGCCGATGAAGTCACTGCAGAGCGTCGTTTTCGAGTCCACCTCGCACGAGATCTCCACCTCTTCCATCGTCTTCTTCCTCCCTGCGACGAGGTCCTTGCCGACGAACGTGATGCCGTCGACGAATATCACGAAGTCCGCGTAGTTACAGCCGAGAAGCATCCTGCTGACGCTGCCGATGCTCTTCACCTTGTCCCCACGGGGGTCGTACCTGAAATCGGAGAGCTTCAGGCGGACGGCCTGCCAGCCCTTCTGGAGCGTTGTCAGCGCGGTGCCCGGGGAGAGCCACGCGTCGCCGTCCTCCTCGAAGAGCCATATATGAAGCGTCGCCTTCCCTTCCGCCTTCTCGCGCCGGACCCACAGCTCCACCGCCTCCTCGGCCCCGGAGAGCCAGACCGGCATCCGGAGGTTGCCGTAGCCCTTGTCTGGATTGCGGTACTCGAGCCGGAGGCACTTCTTTCCGCTCTTCGCGTCCCTGTCGGCGATCGAAAACGCAGGCGGCGTCCCGCCGTCCTGGTTCGGCGACAGGGGCGGCTTCTCTTCCTCGAAGTCCTCGATGACGACCCTGTCCGGAGCCGCTCCGGCGAATGCGGCGGTGCAGGCGAGAACGAATATCCAGCACCTCAGCATGTGTCCGTACGACATGTCTCCTCCTCAGAATTCGAGTGACTGTCTGAATTCCTCGACGAGTGAGTTGACCGCCTCGACTCCCGCGGCGTCGTTGTGCAGGCTCCCGTCGCGCATGCCGTCCCGCAGGCGGTCCGTGAAATTCCCCAGCATCCGGGTGTTCCGTGCCGGCTCGATCTCCCCCGCGTGCGCCGCGAAGACCTCCGCGTAGAAGGAGAACGGGTCCTCGATGCGTTCGTACAGCTGGCCGAGCTTGTGCTCCTCGCTCTCGACAAGCCCGAACGTGTATTCGATGTCGAGGTCGGACAGCAGCATGCTGAGGGCCTCGTTCTTGGGGCGGAGCTCGTCGTCCTGCCCGACGCTGATGCGTATCGCGAGCCGTTCCCGTATCGTGTCCGCGTTCTTCTCCGCGAGCGTCCAGGGCGACTCCGCCGTGCAGTAGTCCATGTCGCCGCCGAAGACCTCCACGAAACGCCCCGCCCGTTCCTTGCGGACCTGCTCCGGCGTGTGGAGCGCCCCGCTTGCGATGGACACCGCGCGGAAGAGCTCCGGATACTTGAACGCGATATGCGCGGCCCCGAAGCCGCCCATCGAGAAGCCCTCTATCGCGCGCCCGTCCCGTGCGCCTGTCGTGCGCCACGTCGCGTCCACGCGGGGCACCAGCTCCCTCACCAGCACCGTCTCGGCCGGGCGGGCGCCGTCCTTCGTGTCGCACCACCATGTGTTTCCCAGGCCGTCGGGCGAGATGACTATCATCTGCGGGGCGGTGCCGCGGGCGATCTCCAGCTCCAGCCGAAGCATCATGGGAAGCGCGGCCGGCGGCCGGCCGTTGGCCCCGTGTAGCCAGAAGACCACCGGGAAGCGCCGGTCCGGCTCGGCCTCGTACGCCGGGGGCAGGTACACCAGGTACCGGCACTCGGTGCCGAGCGTGATGCTGTCGAACGAGTCGTAGTGAATGGGAGATGTCAGCGACATATGCGCTTCATTCTAGGCGCGCGTCGTCGGAAATGCAACGATGCCCGCTCCAGTCCCCGGCGAGCACCGCGAAGGCGACGAGCAGCAGGGGAAACCACTGGAGCTGGTAGCGGGTCACGGCGGTGTTCAGCGCGCATGACAGGATCACGAAGCCGAACGCGGCGGCGGCGAGCGTCAGCAGCGGCCCGCGCTCCCGGCCGGTGCGCAGGGCGATGGCCGCGGCGGCGATCGCGAGCAGCCAGTGTTCGAAAAGCTCCAGCGGGAACAGGGAGTAGCCGCGCGTCATCTGGTGCGCGGCGATCTCGAAAAAGAGATTCTCGCCGGGGGCGTACGCGTGAAGGGCCAGCACCTGGATATTCGTCGGCTGAATGAGGAAGCGCCAGAGGGGAAAGAGGGAGCGCTGGATATAGCGGAACGGATGGCGCCGGAGGGCCTGCACGGCCACGTCGAAGAGGGCCCGGTCCTGCTCCCGGGGGGAGAGCGACTCGAACGCCGGGTTCTTCAGCGGCCCCTGGTAGAGCAGCCACTCGTAATCGGGGGCCCAGCAGGAATGCGCGGCGTTGTGCGCGGCGATGGCGTCCCGCATCTCCGCCTTCAGCTCTTCGTGTCCCGGGGAATCGCTCTCGATGAGATGTGCGGTGGTGCCGAAGAGGGCGTAGCTGCCGGCCGCCGTCAGACGGAACACGCCGTGCTCCTGCTTCTGGTGCGCCATCCACAGAAGGACGGGGATCGACGCCGTCGCGATCAGGACCGCCAGGCGGGGCCACCGCCAGCGGCGAAGCAGTGCCGCTCCCGCGCCGACGGGGATGAGAAGGATCGCGCCCGGCCGGGTGAGGACGGCCGCCGCGGTGACCAGCCCGAGACCTGCCGCGCCGAGGAGCCGGTGAAGCGGCTTCTCGATCTCACGATCGGCAAACTGCGTCCGGACGAGAAGGGCGTAGACCGCAATCAGAGGGATGAAGAGCGCCTCGCTGAGCAGTGAATGGGCATATATCACCGCGTGGGGAGAGAGCGCGAGGGCGGTGAAGACCAGCCAGCCGGCCGTCTCACCATCCGTGCGGCGCACCACCCGGCCGGCCGCCCAGGCGATCCCGAGAGTCAGCGCGTGAGAGAGCAGCGGATACCCGGGGTATCCGCCCAGGCGCAGGAGAACGAGGGCGTAGATGGAATAGCCGGGCATTCGATGCGGGTTGAAGGTGAGGGGGCCGCCGGAGAGATACTCGTCCACCCCGGCCAGGTACGACGGCGTGTCCGGATACCACAGCGGCCGGGGGAGCCCCGCGATGAGGGCGACGCGGACCAGCACCGCCAGCGCGAGAACGGCCAGCCAGGCCGCGCGGGTGCCGCGGGACCCGAAGGAAAGATACCCCCGCGCGAACGCCGCCCAGATCCCCAGGGTCAGACACGCGCGCAGCGTGATCGTCGGGGCCACACGCGCCGCGACGAGCACGCAGGGGGCGAGCAGCAGCACCGGCAGGGGGGACGGGTGTCGGATCCAGGCGTCCACCCGTTCCGCGAGCGTTCTCCGGAAGCTCAGCAGGGCCGCGGCGCCCAGCGCCGCGACGACAAGAGCCATCACCAGGATCATCCGGGGCATCCACGGTGACGACATCAGGGCGGCCCGGGAGGCGGCCATGTACACGATCAGAATGAGGCAGAGGATGAGGAGGTGAATCGACTGTGACGGGGACCGATCTGCAGTCGCGTTGCTGTTCATTTCCGGTGTGTCAGTCCTGGTTGCGGGAAAAGAAAGCCCCTCCGGCGGATCGCAGGAAACAGCCGCCGCCGCCTCCGCTCGAACCGGCGGGTGCCGGCACCAGGATTCTCCAGCGGGAGAAGTGGGAGACCTCCGTCGTCACCACGCCGTCGGCGACACTGATAACCGTTCCCTCGTCCTGCCACGTTTCGCCGTCGAACATCTGCACGACAACGTCCTCTTCGGTCAGGCCCCGGTCCCTGAGCTCGTCCGGCAGGGGAAGCGGGAGCAGGACGGTCTGTCCCGAAGCTATCTCTCCGATTATGTCGAAGACGGCGCCGGCAACCATGTAGCCGCCGGGCACGTCCGCGTCCGCGTCTTCGTCCGGCTTCGGAATGCTGACGATGGGGGCGAGCGTCCCGGTAAGCTCCTGGGCCCGGTACACGAACAGGATTGACGTGGCCCACGTGTAGCCCTCGAGCCCGGAGTAGTCGTACGTGACGGTGCCGGGTATCGTCGGATCGATCGTCACGGGTTCCGGCAGCGCAATGTCGGGAGCGTCGTCCCCCGTGCCGATGAGCCGGTCGGTTCCCAGCTCCGCTTCTATCACGTCGGCCACTCCGTCGCCGTCGTCGTCCTCGTCGGCGGCGTTGTCAAGCCCGTCGTTGTCGGTGTCCATCGGGTAGTCGTCGATCGCGTCCGCGATGCCGTCGTTGTCGTCGTCGTCGTCGGCGCCGTTCAGCAGGCCGTCGTTATCGGTGTCGTACGGGAATTCGTCCGATACGTCCGGAATGCCGTCGCCGTCGTCGTCTTCGTCGTCGCGGTTCGGCGTGCCGTCACCGTCCGTGTCGGAGTCCTCTATCGGCACCAGGTCCTCGTCGTCCGCGTCGTCCACGATGCCGTCCCCGTCGGAGTCGGTTCCAGCGCCGGAATCGATCGTGCCGTCCCCGTCCGTATCGGGATCGAGAGGATTCGTTCCGATCTCTCCTTCCCGTTCGTCGGAGACCCCGTCATCGTCGTCGTCCGTGTCCGCGTTGTTGCCGGTGCCGTCACCGTCCGTGTCCGTCTGCTCGCCCGGGTCCGTCGGGAACGCGTCCTCTCCGTCCTCGACGCCGTCGTTGTCGTCGTCGGTGTCCAGGTTGTTGCCGACGCCGTCACCGTCCGTGTCCGTCTGTTCGTCCGGGTCGGTCGGGAAGTCGTCGCTTCCATCATAGACGCCGTCGTCGTCCGTATCCGGATCGGAGGGGTCGGACCCCGCGTCGCTCTCGTCGCCGTTCGACGCCCCGTCATTGTCGCCATCGTCATCCGGGCCGGCGTCCGTTCCGCCCAGATACGCGTTCTCCCAGTCGTCCGACAGCCCGTCCCCGTCCAGGTCCTCGTCGTTCAGCTCGCAGGTGTGATAGTCGTCCGTGCCGAGCGCGGCGCTGACCGGGCCGGACAGCCGCACGATCACCGTCTCGCCGGAATCGCACAGCGCGTCGTCCGTGACGGTGAGGGAAATACCCGCGGTCGTTTCCCCGGGCGCGAACGACAGCGCGCCGCCGTTGAGCACGTAGTCGGCTCCCGCTTCCGCGGTGCCTCCGGCGGCCGAATACGCGACGGTCACCGTCTTTCCTGAAACGGAAGAGAGCGTCACGTTGATATGGGCGGTACCGCACGCTTCGTCGGCTTCGGAAATCGGGGAATGGAACTGGACCGTCGGCACGTCGTCGTCATCTCCCAGGGTACAGGTATGTGAGCGCGTCGCGCCCAGTGCCGCGTTCACCGGGTCGAATATGGCTATCTCCAGCGTCTCGTCCGGCTCGTCGAATGCGTCGTCGGTCACCGTCAGGGGAACGGTCGCGACGGTCTCGCCCGGCGCGAACGTCAGCGTGCCGCCCGGGAGAACGAAGTCGGTTCCCTCGTCCGCCGTGCCGCCCGTCACCGCGCACTCGACCGTCACCGGAAGCGCATACGCGGCGCTCAGGGAGACGGTGAGAGCCGGAAACGAATCGGATTCGGGGCTTCTCGACGACGGCGCGTCGAAGCTGATCGTGGGGAGCTCATCATCATCGGCATTCGTTACGTCGACGTCGGACGGGTCCCGGCCGTCGTAGTCGCCGTCCGCGCTGACCGCGGCGGCCGTCACTATCGTGAAGGCGATGTCGCCGTCGTCCACCGCGTCGTCGATACCGGTCACCGTTACTATCGCGGGAACGTTCCATCCGGCGGCCGTGATGGTTACCGTTTCCGGCGAGACCGTTCCTTCGCCGGTATCGGAGCTGGAGAGCCCGACCTCGACGCTCGCGGTGGGCATCGTATTGAGGACGACGCTGAACGTTGCGGTGCCTCCCGCCTCCGTGGTGACCAGGCCGGATACCGGGCTGACCGTTATGCCGGGAGAGTCGTTGTCCGCGTTCGTTACCGCGACGTCGGGCGGATCGATCCCGTCGTAGCCCTCATCGGCGCTGACCGCCGGGCTGAGAACCACGCTGAAGGGAACCGGACCGTCTATCAGGGCATCGTTCACTCCCGTCACGGTCACCGTCTGCGGCTCGTCCCAGGTGGTGTCGGAAAACACCAGGGACGAAGGGCTGACCGTTCCCTCGTCGAGGTCCGAGCTGACCGCGCCGATCGTCACGTCGCCGCCCGGACGGCTCGTCAGCACCACGGTGAACGCTGCCGTTCCCCCGGTCTCCGTGGTCACCAGCCCCTCGGTGGGGGTGACCGTTATGCCGGCGGTGTCGTCGTCGGTATTCGTCACCGACACGTCGGACGGGTCTATGCCGTCGTACACCGGGTCCGCGCTTACCACGGCGCCGGACACCACGCTATAGCCCGCGTCGCCGTCGTCCGCGTCGTCGTCGATACCGGTCACCGTCACCGTCCGCACCGTATCCCAGTTCTGGTTCGTGAAGATCACCTCCGCCGGCGTCACCTGGCCCTCCGACGGGTCCGAAACGGAGAACCCGACGGTGACGCTCGCCGCTGGCTCCGATCCGAGCGATACGCTGAATTCGGCGAAGCCGCCCGCCTCGGTGGTTGTCAGTCCGCCGGTCGGATTTATCGTTACGCCGGGTACCTCGTTGTCGTCATTGGTGACGTCCACGTCGTCGAGGTCTGTCCCGCTGTAGAGCGGATCGTCGCTGACGGCGGCGTCCGTTATCACCTGGAACGCCACGGTGCCGTCGGCGACGGCGTCGTCCTGCCCCGTGATCGTCACCGTGTGGGTCTTGCTCCAGTTCGCGGCCATGAATACGAGCGGAGTGGGGCTCACCCGGCCCTCCGACTCGTCCGTGCTCGTCAGGTCGATCGTCACCGCCGACGTCGGCTCGCTGGCCATCGTGACGACGAAGGTCGCGGTGCCGCCCGCCTCCGTGGTCACCAGCCCCCCGGTGGGACTGATGGAGAGGCCGGCCGTGTCGTCGTCGATGTTCGTCACCGAGACGTCCGCCGGGTCTATGCCGTGGTACGTCTGGTCGTTGCTGCCCGCCGGGTCCACAATGGCGGTATACGTCACGTCGCCCTCGTCCACGTCGTCGTCCACACCGACGATGCACACCGTCTTGGGCGTGCTCCAATCACCGGGGCTGAAGTAGATCGCGTCGGGCGCCACCCAGCCCTCGCTGTAGTCGGAGCTGCCGAAGGTGATCTCCACCCAGTCGAGCGGCTCGCTGTCCAGCACCACCGTGAACTCGGCGAAGCCCTCCGCCTCCGTGGTCGTCAGGCCCTCCGTGGGGGTCACCGTCACGCCGGCGGTGTCGTCGTCCGTATTCGTCACGGACGCGTCCAGCGTGTCGATGCCGTCGTAGTCGGGGTCACCGCTCGTCGCGGCGGTGAGCACCTGGTAGGCCGCGTCCCCGTCGTCCACGTCGTCGTTCACGCCGGTGACCGTCACCGTCTTGGGGTTATTCCAGGTGCCCGGCGTGAACGTACAGGACGCCGGCGATACGATCCCCTCGCCGGAGTCAGAGGTGTCCAGGCTGATCGTCACGTTTTCTCCCGGACGGGTATTGAGCGTTATCGTGAACTCGGCGGTGCCGCCGCCTTCGGAGGTGACCAGGCCGTCCGACGGGGTCACCGTTATTCCCGGCATGTCGTTGTCGTCGTTGGTGACCGATACGTCGGCCGGATCGATGGCGGCGTATGTGCCGTCGGCGCTTCCGGCGGCGACGAGTATGCTGTAGGAGACATCGCCGTCCGCCATGTCGTCGTTCACGCCGGTTACCGTTATCGGGACCGCTTCATCCCAGCTGCCGGCGGTAAAGGTCACCGCTCCGGGCGAGACGGTCCCCTCCGTCACGTCCGAGCTGACAAACGTTATCGTCACGTCGTCCGTCGGCTCGCTCGTCAGTACCACCGTGAACGAGTCGGTTGCCCCGCCCTCCGAGGTGACCAGCCCGGATACGGGCGCGACGGTCACGCCGGCGGTGTCGTCGTCGTTATTGACGACCGATACGTCGTCGGGGTCGATCGCGGCGTACGTCGCGTCATCGCTCGTCACCGGGCCGATGGTTATCGTGTACCCCACGTTTCCGTCATCCACGTCGTCGTTCACGCCCTGCACCGACACCGGCTTCGCCTGGTCCCAGTCGGCGGAAGTGAAGGTCACGGAAGAGGGGGATACCGTTCCCTCCGTCGCGTCGGAGCTGGAAAGCGGTATCGTCACGTCGTGGGTCGGCTCGCTCGTGAGCACCACCGTGAAGCCGGCGCCGCCCGAGGCTTCGCTCGTCACCAGGCCGGACGTCGGGGACACGGTGACGCCGGCCGTGTCGTCGTCCGTGTTCGTAACCGACGGGTCTTCCGCGTCCATTCCCGAGTATTTTCCATCGCCGCTCGTCGCGGCGCCGGTGACTATATGATAGGAGACGTCGCCGTCGTCGATCGAATCGCCCACTCCGGTCACCGTTATCGTCTTCGCGGTATCCCAGTTGCCGGAAGTGAAGGTGACGGACGCGGGGCTCACCGTTCCCTCGTCCGCGTTCGAGCTGGAAAGGGGTATCGTCACGTCGGCGGTCGGCTCGGAGTCCAGGACGATCGTACACGTGTCGAACGCTCCCGCCTCCGTCGTGGTAAGGCCGGACGCGGGGTCTACCGTCACGCCCGCGGTGTCGTCGTCGATATTCGTGACGGACACGTCATCGGGATTCACGCCGTGGTAAACGAGATCGTCACTCTCCGCGGCGGCCGTGACTATCGTATACGCGGCGTCCCCGTCGTCGATGTCTTCGCCCACGCCGGTCACCGTCACCGTCCTGGGCGTGTCCCAGTTACCGGACGTGAGCGTCACGGAGGCCGGAGAGACCGTTCCCTCGTCGGTGTTCGAACTGGAAAGCGCTATCGTCACGTCGTGGGTCGGCTGTGTGTGGAGCACTATGGTGAAGGTCGCGGTGCCCTCCGCCTCGGTGGTCGTCAGCCCGCTCGTGGGCGTCACGGTGATGCCGGGGGTGTCGTTGTCCGTGTTCGTCACGGACACGTCGTCCGGGTCGATGCCGGAGTATTTCGCGTCGTCGCTGACGGCGGCCGCGGTTTCGATGTTGTAGCCGACGGGGCCGTCGACCTGCACGTCGTCGACCCCCGTCACCGTCACCGTTTTCGGGTCGTTCCACTCTCCCGGGACGAACGTAACGGACGCGGGGGACACAGTCCCCTCCGTATCGTCCGAGGTGGTGAGCGCTATCGTCACGTTGTGTGTCGGCGCGGTCGCCAGCACTATCGTGAACGTGGCGATTCCCAGGGTCTCCGTCGTCTGAAGCCCGCCGGTGGGGCTGACCGTGATGCCGGCGGTATCGTTGTCGTTATTGGTCACGGACACGTCGTCCGGATCGACTCCGTCGTAGCCGGCGTCGGAGCTGGTCGCGGCGCCGGTGATGACGGTGTACGCGACATTATCGTCGTCCGCGTCGTCATCCACGCCCGTGACCGTCACCGTCCTGGCGGTGTCCCAGTTGCCGGGGGTGAACGTGACGGATGCGGGGCTCACCGTTCCCTCGTCCGGGTTCGAGCTGGAAAGGGGTATCGTCACGTCGTGGGAGGGCTTGGTGTCGAGCACGATGGTGAAGGTGTCGGTACCTCCCGCCTCCGTGGTGGTAAGGCCGGACACCGGATCGACCACCATGTCCGGGCTCTCGTTGTCCAGGATGGTGAGCACGGCGCTTCCGTCCTCTATCAGCGTGTTCTGCGCGCCGGACAGGGTTATGCTCACCGTTTCGTTTCCTTCGGACACCGCGTCCTCGGCGATCGTCACGGAAAACGTCCTGTCGCCGTTGGTGCCGGCGCTCCACGTCAGGGTCCCCGTCGCCTCCGTGTAGTCGTTTCCCTCGGTGGCGGTGTCGTCGGACGTGGCGTAGGTGACGGAGACCGCGAGACAGCTCTTTCCCGTCATGGTGACCGTCACCGTGGCGGTGCCCGCGCCCTCGTCGACCTGCACGTCCGCGACGGACAGCTTGGCCGCCGGGGCGAGCCGGATCACGGCCACGCCGTAGTGTTCCATGCCGGAATACTCGCCTGCCCACGTCATCGAATGGGAGTTGTGATCCCACGTGTCGTGCAGGTAGACCAGGGAGGTATCCGTGTCGTATCCGGTGCCGAGCATCGAATGGCCGGCCACCTGGATCACGACGGGCCGCCCGGCGTCTATCTCGGCCTGGTAATCGGCGAAGGTGAAGCCCTTCGTGTTGTCGTCGTACCCGTAGATGTACTGGGAGAAGTTCTCCTCCACCCAGTAGCCGCGCGACTCCGCGAAGAGCCGCATCCCGTGACAGCCGTCTCTCCTGTCGGGCTCACAGGCGGTGTAGTCGTACAGCGGCTCGCCGTCCGTATAGTTGTAGAACGTCGTCGACCCGTCGCTGTTGTTCAGCTCCGACTGGTTGGTGCCCATGTAGTCGCCGGTGCAGTCCCCCAGGGTATGCTCCGCCCAGCTGCCGACCCACGGATCGGTCGCCGGGCTCCCGTATGAGACCCAGTAATCGTCCACGTGGCCCTTGATGCCGCGGCCGTCGTATCCCTGGTGCGTCGCGCTCAGCGGGCACTCGCCGTCGCCCCAGGTGGAGTTGTTCATGGGGCAGACCCCGCCGTTGGTCGGTCCGGTGTACATGTTCGTGTAATCCAGGTTGTCGTAGTAGCCCATCATCATCGCGGCCGAGGTGGCGGAGCACCCGTAGGACCAGTCGAAGGCGGGAACGTCGGCCAGCCCGTTCGCCCCGAGGGCGACAATGCCCCGCGGCACGGACGCGACGGCCATCTTCACCTTCGGCGGTCGGCGTCCGGGCACGACCATCCTGTCGATGCTCTTGCCGTTCCTGTCGCGGAAGGTTCCCGTCAGGTAGCGGGCGGCGGAGCCGATGCCGGGTACGTCTGCCGGCTCATCGGCGAAGGAGCCGGGCACGATGGAGGGGAAGAGGATGAGGGCGCAGGCGGCAAGGAAGGCACACGATGCAACGACCACGCGCCGCCCAATCGTCCTGCTCCCCATAGTACATTAATACTACCACGAAGGTGACACACAATCACGAATCTTGCGTTCATCTCCCGGAAAGGTGACTCACGTTTTCACGCGTCTTGTGTTTCTCCCCTCAGCACTGTACCCTTCCTCTGTTCGTGGGGAGACAGATACGGCACAATCCGTATGAAACGAATTTCTGGAATATCACAGGTGCTCTTCTGTGCGGCCCTGATGCTGGCCGGCGGGTCGAGGGCGCGCGGCTCGGGCACCGAGCCGAACGGCATCGGCACCCGCAGCCGCTCCATGGGCTACGCCATGGTCGGCGTGGCCGACGACTGGTCGGCCGTCCACTACAACCCGGCGGGCATCGCGCAGACGGAGGGGCGCCGCTTCGGTCTGGAGTACGAGTTCTTCACCGGCGGGGGGTATTCGTCCGAATCGCTCCGCAACCTGGCCGCGGGCGGCGACCCGTCGCGCGGCGACTTCTTCGACCCCATCGGCGACGAGCCGGTCTCGTTCAGCGCAAAGAAGATCGTCGCGCCCATCCACGCCATCGCGCTGGGGTACATCGCCCGGCGGGACCGGATCGCGTTCGGCACCGGCCTGTACGGATCCGGCTCCGGCACCGGGTGGGAGGACTCGATGCAGACCGGGGGCGGCGATACGCTGAAGGGAGAGATAAGCTTTACGAACGGGTCGGCCAACGTCCCGCTGGTGCTCGGCTACCGCGCCTCGCCGGTGCTCGACCTGGGCGTGCGGATGGCGCTTCACTACGGCCTGCTCGACGTCGATTGCAACAAGTGCCGCACCGGCGCGGTTCCGTACACCATGAAATCCAACCAGGACACCGACGGGATCGGCTTCAGCTTCAACCTGGGCATGCTGGCAAGGCCGAGCGCGCGCACCTCGGTCGGCCTGGTCCTCAAGCTGCCGTATTCGTTCGAGAGGAAGGGCGACTCTACGGTGGTGAACTCGCTCATTCCGCTCACCGTCTCGACCAGCACTACGGTGAGGACGTACTACCCGACGCGCATCGCGGCCGGCCTGGCCTTTCGCCCGGACGAGAAGAGCCTGCTGGCGCTTTCCGCCACGTGGATGGGCTGGCGTGCGTACCGGCAGAAGACGAGCTACGGCAGCCCGATTCCCGGGATCTTCGACGACTCGGACGGCAACCCGGCCCGCTGGAAGAACGTGGTGCTGTACGCCGTCGGCTACGAGCGGAAGGCCGGTCTCCGCTGGACGCTTCGCTGCGGGGCGCTCTACGACGAGGCGCCCGAGCCCAAGCGCTACCGCACCCTGGTGGGGGGGCTGGTGGTGGACACGTGGAAGCTTTCCATCGGGGCGGGCGTGGACGTCGGGGGCAACACGCTGAACATGGGATACACGTACGCGTTCGGTCCTGATGCCGGCGGATACGTTCCGGGCGCCGACTACGGCGTCACCACGCACGAGCTCTACGTCGGGTACGAGTGGAAGTTCTGAGATTTTCGAACACGTGAATGCGGGAGCGGGACACCCCTTCACTCATTCTCGGCGCCATGGATGCGGATATGGCGCCTCCGAGGTCGCGGTTCGACGGACTATGGAAGGGCCTTCGGCCCGTTCGTCTCACCACGAACTCGTTCAGGAGTATCCCGCTCCCGCCGTGTTCGAAAATCTCAGAACGCCTGTGGAAGGAGATTGGAATAAAAAAGCCGCGCGAGCGTGTGCCCGCGCGGCCGTCTGTGCGCTTCTATCGGATTTAGTACCTGCCGCCGCCGCCGCCGCCCCTCTCCTCTCTCGGACGAGCCTGGTTGACCTTGATGGTCCTTCCCTGGATCTCAGTCTCGTTCAGCGCGTTGATGGCGGCCTGTGCCTCTGCATCATTCGGCATATCTGCGAAACCGAACCCCTTCGGGCGGCCGGTATCTCTGTCCGTGATCAAATCCACCGAGGCGACCTCTCCATGAGTGGCGAGCAGGTCCCTCACATCGTCCTCCGTCATGTCATACGACATGTTCCCAATATACAGCCTCATCACAACCCTTTCATCCCGGCGATTCTAACAATCTCTACATAGCGTTCGGCCGATGAATCGCCCCGAATCGACCTCTGGCTTTCCAAAGCGCAGATACGGTATACGGAAACCCCCCGGATGTCAACAGTTCTCTTCTATTTGATGAAATACCCGCTCACCCGCCACTTTCCGTCCCTGTCCAGCATGGGGGTGACGGTTTCGACGGCTTCCTTCTTCTTTTCGAACGACGATTTGAGCTGTATCACCACGTACTTGCCGTCCGGCGCGCCCGGCAGGGTCGTCCGGTAGCTCCTGGACAGCACCTTGCGGGACAGGTTCTTCCCGAGCGGCTTCCTGGCCGTCTCCAGGCCCTGCGTCCAGTTGCCCTTCGTCACCGCGTTCTTGAAATACGCCGCGGCCTCGTCCCAGCTCGCGGCGTAGCCGCCGTCGTCCACCAGTTCGAGCCAGCTCCTGGCGGCGGCCTCCGCAGCCGCCTCCGCCTCGCTCGTCGCCGACGCGGCCTCCGCCGCCGCCGGCGCGGCGCCCTTCTTCCCCGTCTGGAACACCAGCAGGTACGGTATCGCGGGGTTCCTCTCCGTGTCCTGGAAGTGGGTGTGCTTCTGCGTGTTGATCCATATCACGTACGTCCTGTCCGGCTCCAGCGTCACCGGGAGCACGCACGTGCGCTTGTCTTTCAGGAACCGGATCTTCGACTTGTCTATCTTCGGAAACGTGTCGGGCGACTGACTGCACCACGACCACATTTCCTTTGTCAGCATGTCCTTGCTGAACGTCACGCTCACCTCCGTCAGGCCCGGATCCACCGTGGTGTCTCCCGCCTGCGGGACCGTCTTCACTACCGACGGCGGCATCGTCTTCACGGACGCCACGGGTATCCCCGTCGCGGCGTATCCCGCCGCCGCGCCCGCCAGAATCGCCCCCGCCGCCACAATTGCCAGTATCGCCGCGTAATGCTTCCACATCGGCTTGCTTCCTCCTGCGACCCTTGACACGTTTTCGTTCGTGGGCATTATGACTCAGACCACGTAACCTGCGCAGGACGGTACGAACGGCGATAGTATAATCAAGGGGTCAGACGGCTCGATTGAGCTATCTGTCCTCGACTTGAGTCGTCCCCGAATTGAGTTATCTGGCAGCATTAATTACTTCGCTTTCACGTCGAAGCAGTAGAGATTCGTGTCGTACCTCAGGAACAGCTTGCCGTCGGCGACCACCGGGTGGGCCCAGCTCGGCCCGTTGCCGGCCACCTTGACCTGGCCGCTCATCTTGAACGCGTCCGGTGTCGCGGCGGCGAGTCCCGCCTGGCCTCCACGCTCGCCGAACAGGTACAGCATGCCGTCGGCGAAGCACAGGGAGCCCTTCCCGACGCCCTTGTCGTTCCATTTCACCTGGCCCGTCTTCAGATCCAGGCACGACCAGCCGCCGCCGTGGTTCCCGTAGACGTATCCCTTCTCGATCACGTAGCCGCCGTGATGGCAGACCATGTCCTTGGTGCGGTAGGCTTCGGTGAAGCTCCACGCGCCGTTCTTGCACTCGACCTTGAAGCAGATGCCGCCCTTGCCGTACCCGTTCGCCCAGAAGAGGTGCCCGTCGGAATACGCGGGGTCGGGACAGTTCGCCGTGTTCTTCTTGCAGAACTCGTCCATCCAGATCTTCTTCCCGTCCCTGGCGTTGACGGCGAAGATGCCGCTGCCGGAGCCCTGCACGATGATGGTGCTGTTACCCTCCTTCACCGCGATCGGAGACGAGTAGTGCGTGTTGGCCTGGACGTCGCTCTTCCATATCTCCTTCCCGGTCGCCTTGTTCAGCGCCACGAGCGCGTTCTTGCCGCCGGGGGTGAAGACCGCCATGGTGTCCAGTATCAGCACCGACTCGGCGTACCCCCAGTTGCCGGGCTTGCCTCCGAGGGCCCTCATGTCCTTCTTCCAGACCTCCTTGCCGTTGGTGATGCTGTGGCAGGTGACCAGCCCGCCGGCTCCCGTCAGATACAGCTTGCCGTCGCTGATGACCGGGGTGGAACGCGAACCGGGGTGGGCCACCTTGACCGCCGGGCCCTGAGCGACCTTCCACTTCGGCTTTCCGTTGATATCGAACGCGAATATCGTCAGGTTTTCCCCGGCGTGACCCGCCGTGTACACCACGCCCTTCGACACGGTAACGGTGGAAAAGCCTTTGCCGATATCGGTGACCTTCCACAGCAGCTTGGGGCCGCCCTCGGGCCATGCCTTGAGAAGGCCGGTATCAGCCGATTTCCCGTTCCTGTTCGGTCCGCGCCAGTCCGGCCAGTCCGCGCCGTTGGCGGCCACACCGCATACCAGAACACCCGCTGCCGCACACAGCGCGCCCAGCCGTGCGAATACTGACATCTTTCCCATGAGAGACCTCCTTTGTTGGCTCTGTCGACAGCAATACGATGCCAGAGGTGCTTTCCCCTGTCAACGGTTTACCGGGAGGGCCGCCTATCCCTCCAGCGCCGATCCCACACACTCAGCGACGCGCTCGCCGAGTATATCGTACCCTTCGGGCGTGAAGTGCACCCCGTCTTTCAGCAGGATGCGGTCTGGGCCCGCCTCGACGACCGCGGAATACAGGTCGTTCACCGCCACGCCCAGCTCCCGGCAGACCTCCGAGGCGGCCTCGTTGTACGCGACCACGTCCTCTTCGAACCGGTCGAAATCCTTGTTCCTGTGATGGTTCTCGAAATTGACCGGGGTGGTGAGCGCCCATATCGCGGTCGCCTCGGTCCCGTCCTTCAGCCGTGTCAGAATGGAGCGAACGTTTTCCCTGTACGCGTCGAGCGGGACCGCCGCGGCATCCTCGCCGAATTCCTTCTTGAGATCGTGGAGGCCGCAGTTGATATGAAGCACGTCCGGCCCCCGGGAGAGCGCCCATTCCTCCAGGTGCGCCAGCACGTTCTCGCTGGTGCCCCCGTTCTGCTCCGGCCCCCACACGTCCGCCCGGCCCGCGAGCTGTTCGCGCACCTTTCCCTGGTATCCCATGCGGATCGAATCGCCGACGAGTGCGATGGTCTTCATGTTCCGCTCCTCACGGCGTCGCCCGGAAGCGCAGGTCCGTCGGGCTGACGATGTCGGAGTAGAAGCCCTGCTGGTCCAGTACGTTCACCGCCCGCACGTGGAAGTAATGGTTGGGCCGCGGGTCGTCCGCGGCCAGCGGGAAGACGTATTCGTTGTCCGTCACCGGCGTCTCGGTGATCCGCTTCCAGTCCTTATCGTACGTGCCGCCGGGTCCGTTCGAGCCGTTGCGGTGCGTATCCGCGTAGTACACGTGGAAGCCGGCCACCTTCACGTCGCGCGGCCACTCCCAGCGCACCCGGTAGCCCAGCAGGATACCGTCCCTGTTGCTCGGGCCCTCGCCCGGCACGATGGTGAGCCCGGCGGGCGCGTCGGGGAAGCTGTGCGCCAGCGGCGACGCCCCGCTCTCGATTCCTCCCCTGTTGACCGCCGTCACCCAGTAGAACCGGACCACCCCGTCGGACAGGTCGTCCGAGGTGTCGGTGAACTCCGTCGTCCCGATCGGCTCCTTCGTCATCAGCGTGCCGGTGCCGCGCTCGATCTGTTCGCCGATCGCCCGGTACGCCCTGTAGCCGGCCAGGTCCTTCTCCTCGTTCGCCCTCCAGCGGAGTACCACCTTTTTCGCGGACTCCACCGAGGCCCTCAGCCTCACCGGGTGCCACGGCTGGTTGAACGCAGGCAGCGACCGCGCCATGTCGAGGGGCGCCATGTTCGGCAGCACCTGATACGCGTACACCGCGCCGGGTTCTATGTCCTTGTCCATGTACCAGCCCGCTTTCACCGGCTTCTCGTTGATTCTCTTGTAGACGCCCGGGCACGGGTCGGCGTCCGGTCCCCACCAGTTGGTGCGGGGCTTCTGGGGCGTCGTCGCCAGGTGCGCCGGAAGCTGGGGCGGCGCGAGGGCGGCCCTGTTGAACGGCGCGTCGGCCGAGTACATGGCGGTCGTCTTTCCGGACAGCCCGGGGGCCTTCGCGCGGAACACGTCGTAGCCGGCCATCACGCCGCTGTCCCAGACCACCCGGTTGCCCTCGCCGCCGGTCTCGACCCGGATCCGCCCCGGCAGCGCCGGCCGCACCGGCTTCCGGTCCGGAATCCGCACCCGGCAGGTCCACACCGTCCGGCTCCCGGAAATACTGGGCTGGCCGTTTCGTCCCATCGTGTCCCTGCCGCCGCCGATAAGGACCAGCAGGTCCTCGTTCCGGGCGTAATCCAGCAGGCCGAGATACGACGGCATCTCGCTTCCCTTCTCCATCGGCACCTTCGCCCACCGTTCCTTATCCAGCGCGAAGCTCCACAGCTCGGTGGGCGGTATGTCGGTCGTGTTCGCGGGCGGCGCGCTCACCGGGTTCTGCAGCATCAGCATGCTGTCGGTGGGGGGGTGATATACCATCTTCAGGCTCATCACCGCGAGCATCGGGTAGCCCGGCTGCGGGCCGTTCTTGGTCTCGACTTTCCGCCACGTGTCCGTGGCGATGTCGTATATCCAGGTGTCCCGGTTCATGCGCTTGTCGTACGCTTCCTGTGTGCGGGGAAAACTGAAGCCGTTCAGCCCGCCGAACAGCACGATCTTCCGGCGGACCGGGTCGGACGCCACCGCGTAGCCGCACAACGACCACAGCGACTCGGGCAGCCACCGCATGGTCACCCGGTTCGTCCGCGGGCAGTAGACGGCCCACTTGTCGCCCTCGTTGTAGAGCATCGCGTCGCTGTTGCGCTCGTAGACCAGGGTGGAGACGTCCTTGTTGCGCCAGCGGGGAGGCAGGGTCCGGCAGTGGCTCCAGCTGTCGTCCACGCCGTCGTACAGCCACGGTCCCACGTTGAAGCGCCGGTAGCAGACCTTGTAGTTCCCCTGATCCTTCCGGAAGCCGCCTTCGGGGAGCGACCCGTGCCCGGGACTGCCGCAGCCGGTGAGGGTCAGCCGGCAGGAGTCGAGATACACCGTGTTGACGAAACACCGCCGCTGGGGACGGTATTGGGATTGAGACTCGAAGAACCGGTTCCGTCGGACGTCGTAGAGAAACGTGTAGTTGCTCTGCGGGTAGAGCATGCCCACGTGCGCGCCGTAGAACACAACTCTTCCGGTCGACGGGTCGTAGGCCATGTCGTTTTCGTGCACGTGATTGGGGGCCTTGGTCTTTTTCACCCACCTGTTGATCGGCTCGTCCGGGCCGCCGCCGGCCTCCGCGACGGCGCAGACGGAACAGGTGAGAGCGATCGTCACCGGGAGCAGCATCAGTCTCATCGAGCACATCGGAGGTACTATAATCCACCGGGAATCGTTGTCAATGTCGCACCGGCACCCCGAGAATTCCCGCTCCTTGTCCCCGCCCGGCCCGCGAGCTGTTCGCGCACCTTTCCCTGGTATCCCATGCGGATCGAGTCGCCGACGAGTATGACGCTCTTCATGTTTGGGTCCCTTCTCTGAAAGCCATTGTACCGCTTTTGCTTCCCCTTTACACGCGGATGCCATGGTGTTTCTCGACGCGCCGACAACGCCGAAGACGGAGTGAAGCGTCTATCCGTTCTCGGGCCGCAACCTTCGCACATGATTCTGCTATAATGACATCTTCGCGAAATCCGTGAAACAGAGCGGAGGTGGACATGAAGGGCAAGGTATGTTTCTCCGTCGTATTGCTGCTCGGAGCGTTCGTTTCGATACTGATCGCGGCGGTTCTTGCTGTGACGGCGGCGGCCGCGCCGGTCCGGGCGGCGGAAAAGATATCCGTGCCGCTCGAGGTGTTCGAGGCGAAGCGGATGGGTTCCGCGGGAGCGGATCGTACGGCCGAAGGCGTGAGTATCGGGGTGCCGTTTACGGACGACATGGCCGTGAAGGAGGCGGACGGGAGACCCGCGCTCGCCCTGGAGGGGGCCGACGCGTATCAGTTCCGCACGCTCGCGAAGTGGCCGGGCGGAAACGTTCGCTGGGCGGCCGTGGTGCTGCAGACCGACTGCAAGGCAAAGCAGAAGGCGGACGGATTCACCGTCGTGCCCGGCAAGGGCGTTTCCGGCGGCAAGCCGCTCGCCGCGGAAACGGACAAGGCCATCACCGTCGACACCGGCGCCGTCACCGTGTCCGTGCGCAAGGATGAGTTCAACCTGTTCGACGGCGTCAGGACGGGCGGCGTCGAGGTGGTGAAGCCGGGGGCGATGGACGTCGAGGTGGTAGGCGCCGACGGCGGCACGTTCCTCGGCTCCGCCGACGGCAAGGTGGTGCTCGAGGAAAACGGACCGGTGCGCTGCGTGATACGGGCGACCGGAAGCAACCGCGACAAGGCCGGCAAGCGGATGCTCGGCTACATCGTCCGCATGTATTTCTACCAGGGCCGCTCCGACGTCCGGGTCTACTACACGCTGACGAACGACGAGGACAAGGAGAACCGGACGAAGGTGTACCTGACGAGCGTGAACGTCGTGACGCACCTGGCCGGGCCGGCCTCGGTTGTGCGGCTAACCGGCCGCGACAGGAGCGAGCAGCCCGAGGAAGGCAAGGACATCGTCTTCTACCAGGCCCGTCCCAAGGGCGACTACCAGCGGGGCTCCGGCAAGGAGGAGATGGGCTGGGACAAGTTCGGCGTCAAAGGCGACGACACGGGCTACTGGGTGAAAAAGGGCGGCGAAGAGCTGGTGCGGGGGAAGGCCGAAGAGGTGCCGGACCTGATGTGGGTAGACGCGGCACACAAAGACGGCGCGGGCGCTACCGTCGGCGTCCGGTTCGCGCGCGGCAACTTTCCGAAGACGATGCGCGTGCGCGCCGACGGCACCATCGCCGTCGGGCTGTGGCCCGCGGAGAGCGGTGTGAAGCACGTCATCGCCCACGGCTCGCACGCCACCTTCGAGGTGCTCTACCACTTCCATGCCACGCCGGCCGCGGACCCTGAAGGGGCCATGTACCGGTTCCAGTACCCGCTCACCGGCCGGACGACCGTTGCCTGGTACAACCGCTGCACCGGCGACAGCGAGGTCTACCCGCTGTACCACTTCGTCTCGCGCGCCGAAGAGGAGGCGCTGTGCAAGGAGAAGGGCTGGGTGAACCGCCAGGCCGGCCGCCGCCGCCCGATGGTGGTGTGGCGCTCGTGGTACTGGGGCAGGGGCGGCTTTCGCAACCAGCACGACTTCGCGCGCGTCGCGTTCGTGAACTTCCTCAGGGACGACAACCTGGAGCGCGCGGGGGGCTATTTCCTCTACGCGGAGGACCGCTTCAACTACAACGTCGACTGGAGCATGCATCACGGGGACGGCATAACCGACTTCGGGCGAAAGCATTACATCGGCCGAAAGATCAACTTCGAGGAGGAGCACGTCCACTGGTACGGCATTCCCCTGTATTACTACTGCACCGGCGATCAGCGCATAGGCGACGCGACGGTCGATTTCGTCCGCAAGCTTCGGGCGGACCGTGCCGGCCCACGGATGTACGGATGGGCCCGGTTCCTCGGGTGGGCGATGTACCTGCTCGCCGGCGGAGACGACATCACCGGGGACAAGGAGTTCAAGGAAGCTCTGGCGACGCACACCACGAAGCTCGTTGCCGAACAGACGAAATGGAAGATGGACTGGCACCGCGGCGCGTTCGGCCACGGCGGAACCGAGTGGCACAAGATCCCGCCGGAGCCCCCGATCAACATGAGCGCCCGCCTGATGATCGGCTACATCATTCACGACTCGTTCTGGCTTTCGCGCAGCCGCTTCGAGTGGGACGATCCGGTCGGAGAGCGCCTGGCCGACATGTGCGAGGGGATAGAATGGATCATGGGCCGGGAGTGCTTCCTGACGGACGACCAGGGTCATTACAAGGACGGCAAGGACGTGTACGGGGCCTACAGCTACAACCTCGCCGGCTTTCCCCGCGGGCACAAGCGCAACTGGGGCTTCATCGGTCCCGCGCACTACTCGGTGATGATGCCCATCCTGCGCTACGGGGAGGAGTTCAGCGAGGGCCTGGCCGAGCGGGTGATGCGAAGCTCGTTCGCGATGGGGCTGAACGAAAGCGGCTTCACGTACCTGGACAAGCCGGGGTGCCAGGCGCTGATATACTACATGCTTCACCAGAAGAAGCAGCTGGAAGGCAAGGCGCCGGACGCCATCAAGGACCTGAAGGTCGAGTCGCTGGGCGGCGGCAAGGTGAAGCTGGCCTGGACCACGCCCGAGGGCGCGGCGAAGCTCCAGGCACGGTTTTCCACCCGCAAGATGGTGCCGAATCTCAACTGGGACCGGGACAAGCGCGTCTACGAGTTCCACCCGGACGAATACTGCAACTGGTGGGCGGCCGAGCATCTCCAGGGAGAGCCCGCGGCCGAGCCCGGGAAGAAGCAGGAGTTCACCTCGGATATGACGACGGGGCTCCGGATTCCGGGACAGGAATTCAAGCCGGGGACGTACCTCTTCGCCGTGCGGAGCTGGGATTCAACGAACCATAGAAGCGCGATTTCGAACCAGGTGACCGTCGAGGTGAAGCAGTAGTGCCGGTGAGCAAATAGAGTAACCTGTCACTCTATTACGTGCGCGGGACCACGCTCTTGATGAAGTCGATTTCTTTCGGGTCGAACGGGGTGCCGTCCGTGCGGAAGATGTCGTGGAACCAGAGCGGCGGCTCGGGGATCGGATCGCCGGGCCGGAGAAACGCTCCCTGCTGTTTCAGCTCCTCCAGCTGCTTCACCGTCTTCCAGCTGAAGTGGGTTTGGCTCTTCCCGGCCACCAGGCCCCAGTTGTAACAGCCGACGCGGTGCGTCTTGAAGATCGGAAGGCTGTGCTGAAACGTGGTGCCGTGGTCCCGGGCCATGTACTCCGTACATATGAGGGGCCGTCCCTCGTGGGCGTCCCGGTGCCGCGCGATGGTCTCCTCGAGCAGCTCGCCCTGGTAGCAGTGAAACGTTATCACGTCGGAGTGCGCCGCGTTGAACGCGATGTTCTTCTCGCCCTGCGAACCTTCCTGGCAGGACGTCAGCGGCTGGGAGGGCCTCGCCTCCTGCGCCCACTGCCAGGTTTCCTCCAGCAGGTCGTTCAGCGAGTCCTTGAAGCCGGGCTCGTTGTACACGTCCCACATCAGAACGCGCGCGTCGTCCGCGAAGCGGCCCAGTATGTCGTGGACGTAATCCCGCAGGCGCGTTCTCTCGTTCTCCGGCACGGTGCCGTCATGGAACTGCAGGACGATGTCCCGGTGAGGGCTTCGCTTCCAGCCGGAATTGTGGACGCCGCGCACCGGCAGCGGCTGCACGCCCAGCTCCGGGTCCGGCCGGTGGCAGTCGTCGAACAGGGTAAGCAGCACCCGCATGCCGTGACGGTCGGCGATGCCGAGGAAGTCGTCGATCCTCCCGGCGAAGCCCTCCCGGTCGTCGGCCCACAGCAGGTCGTGCAGGTACACCCGCAGCGTGTTGAAGCCCAGGTCTTCCGCCCAGCCCAGCTCCCGCTCGATCGTTTCGGGGTCGTAGGTGTCCGCCTGGAACATCTCCAGCTGGTTGATCGCGCTGCTCGGAAGAAAGTTGCATCCCACCAGCCACGGCTGCGCGTTATACCACTCGTTCGCCTTCTCGACGGTCCATCGGTTCACGGCAGTGCCTCCTGACAATCCTCCGGATTCGGCGGGCCGTACGGCCCCAGTCCCAGCTCCCCGGGCGTACGGTGGTCCGGCCTGTTGGTCCCCGGCGTGAACACGCTCCGCACCGCCTCCAGGTATCCGAACCCGCCGCGTTCGTGCGGGCTGATATGGTGCCCCTCCCCCCATTCGTTCCAGTTGTCCAGAAGGAGCATGGAGCGCGCCAGGTCTCCCTCCGGAAACGCGTCGGCGAACCGCTTCACCCTCTCCAGCAGCGTGCGGAACTCGTCCGGCGTGGAGTACCATCGCGTCATCCTGTCCTTGTTCAGCCAGGGAGAGTCCGGGCTCTCGTTCGCCCACGGCATGGGGTCCCACCCCACCGTCGCGGTGGGCACGAAGGGGAGCACGTTCATGTCCCTCAGCGCCTGCATGTGCTCCAGCTGTTCGTCGAACGCCTTCTCGATAACGGGGAAGCGGTCCTTCGCGTGCCAGCAGTAGGCGAACGACGCGTCGAACCCGCACCCCTTCGCCTGCTCCAGGAACTTCCGGTCCGCCCAGCGTCGCTCGACCATGACGAACACGTCACCCAGCCCCCGCCGCGCGATCTCCTCCCGTATGATCTCCACCGCCCTGGCCGCCCCGTCCGGGCCGCCGACCTGCTCGATGAGCGATTCCATATGGTACACGAACAGCACCGGCCGATCGCCCATGCGCAGGTAGAACGGCTTCGAGAAATACTCTTCGCACCAGAACGGGACCAGGTTCTCCTTCAGGTCGTCCAGGTCGGAGATCATGCCCCGCGTGCCCTGGTTTTCCCACATGATCGCGAAGCGGAACTTCTCTGCGTACCGGCTCCGGAACAGGCCTTCGTGAATCGCGTGGCCCAGCCGCGCGTCGGCTACCCCGAGCGGCCTGCCCGCGTTCTCCCTGTTCCGGTACCAGCAGTACACGAAGAAGGAGATGCCGTGCTCGACCGCCCACTTGATCTCCCAGTCCGTCACCTCCGGGTTGGATTCGTCGTACCATCCCAGCACCGGCTTCCGTTCCGGGTAGCCGGCCAGGGCGGGCCAGCCGATGTGCGTGCCCGGCTTCCATCCGGGGAAGTAATGAACGCCGATCAGCCGATCGGCTTCCGCCGGGTCCGGCGCCGGTACGCGGGTGTCCGTCATATATGGTCTCTCCTCTGTCGTATTCTACAGAAAAGGACGGCTACGTTTTACATCGCTTTTACACACGAATGCTCCCGGCAGCCGTATAGTCTTATCAGGAACGAGGTGTTGGGGTGACAGGTCGGAAAGGAGGAAAGGATGGGAAGGACACGGGTAGCGGAAGTGTTGGGGATTGCGGCGGTTACGACGACCGTCACGCTCGGTCTGCTCTGGCCGGTGGCGGGCGGGGCCGGCGGTCCGAAGAAGGAGAATCAGCCGGAAATCGCGTGGCCGGCGCTCAAAGAGAAGGGGTGGAACGTCACGCTGCGCGCGAAGAAGGACACGTACAAGGCCGGAGAAATCCCGAGCCTCGAGGTGGTTGCGGTTCGGACGGAGGAAAACGCCGAGAACTGCAGGATAGAGATCCGTCTGCTGGCGGAGAATCCGGCTTCAAGGTTCTCTCGAATGATAATGATGCCCGAGGAGCTGTGGAAATACGACTGCACGCTGACCGCCGACGGCGATACCACGCAAGCGCATTCGATTTCGACCGGCGTGAAGATCCCGGAAGGGAAATCGGTTTCCTTCACGATGAAGTCCGGGTCCAGGACGGCCATGTCCCGGTCGCTGACGGGCCCGGCGGTTATCCCTCTTGCGCTTCTCGAGCGACAGACAGAGTCGAAGCAGGTACGGGTAGCGGTCGCCCGCAAATGATCACCAGGCTGTCGGGGGTACTGCTGGGACTGGGCCTTGCCGGACTGGTCCTGCTGTGTTCCGGGCCCGGCGGCCGCTCCACCCCTCCCATCGGAGCGTGCGCCGGGCCGGCCCTCTCGGACTGCGAGGGAGACATCCGGGAGCTGGTCATCCAGTACGTGCCGGACGCGGGACCCGTCGTGCAGACGGCCCTGCGCGCGTTTCTGGCGGACCTTCCCGACAGCGTTATCGTCACCGTGGTGTGTCCGGATCGCGCCGCGTACGACGATTTCATTTCCCGCATCGGGTCGCCATCCTGCGTCATTCGGCCGGTTCTCGCGGATCATCAGATGACCTTCTGGTCGCGCGACCGATGGCTGGCCCTGTCACCGATCCGGCCCGGGCAGCCGACCACCCTTCTCCTGCCGCACGGGGAGTCGGGCGCGGAGATCTGGGCCGGCCGCGCGGGAGACCGGCGGGTCGGGCTCGACATCGCCGCGGCTTCGGACGGGGACGTGCGGGCGGAGCGGGACGCGCTGTACTTCGACGGCGGGGACTTCGTCGCCGACGAACACAGCGTGTTCGTTACCCCGCGGGTCTTCCGTCGGAACTTCCAGCGCACCGTTGCCGGCGTCGAGCAGCTCGTCGCCATGCTCACCGGAACGCTGAAGCGGAACGTGGTCCTGCTGGAGAACGCGCCGGAGCATCACGCGGGCATGTTCATGATGACCGTCGGAAGCCGCACGGTGATCGTGGGGGACCCGGCGCTGGCGAAGCGGCACCTGGAGCGGGCCGGTCCGGGCGAGGCGGCTTCACTCGAGACGCTGATGGCTCCCGGCAGGGGATTCGACTCGACCGGAGAAACACAGCTCCTCTTCGACGCGGTCGCGGAACAGTGCAGACGTTCGGGTTATCATGTGATGCGCATCCCGGTTCTCCCCGGGCGGGACGGCAGGACGTATCTGACGTATCTCAACGTCATCATCGACTGCCGCGACGGCGAAAGAGTGGTGTACATGCCGGTCTTCCGCGGAGCGGAATCACTCAACCGCGCCGCCGAAGAAGTGTGGCGGGCAGCCGGATACACCGTCCGGCAGGTGGATTGCACCGACGTGTACGTCCACGGCGGCAGCCTGCGTTGTCTTGTCAGCGTATTGGGCAGGGGCTAGCGGAGGGGCCGGGGGACGGCGGATCGCACGCCCCTCTCATCCGCCCGCCACTTCCATGGCGATGGCGGCCCATTCCGACAGCCGTTGCGGCTCGTAACGCACCGTGCTGATGTCCTTCAGGATGTATTCCAGCGGGCACCCGTGCCGGTCGCACGCCTCCCGCGTTTCGGTCAGGTGTGCCCGAACCTGCTCCGGGTGGAAGCTCTCCATCGCGACCTGGGCCGGGTTCGGCTTGCGGGAGTAGACGAGGTCGCCGCCGATCTCCGACGCGCCGCGGTCCTCGTCCACCCACGGGCTCATGGACACCTTGCGCACGTTCGGGATCATGCGCACCTCGGCCATCTTGCCGTCCAGCGGATCGCAGCACCCGTAGTACACCAGGCCGAAACGCTCGCAGATGCGCGCGGTGTAGTCCACCTCGAATTCCTTGAACATGGCGGGCGAGACGGTGGAGAACATCTGAGCCAGCCCGTACATCCAGAGGTCCTTCGTGCGGGGCTTCGCCGGATCGTAGCCCGGCGCGGGCAGCTCGTCGGAATACGCGCCCGTGCAGTGGACCAGGCTCTGGGGTCCGCACAGCAGGCCCTGTTCCTCGAGCTGGTCGAGCATGCTCAGGTAGCCGTCCGTCGCGCGGGACACCAGGCGGTGCACGTAGTCGGGCGTGTCCACCAGCGCGTACAGCGCGTTCTGCACGCCCATCCACGTCGAGATGGGATCCCACAGCGACAGGTGGGGGTCCGCCCCCCACGGTCTCACCTCCAGCAGGCCGTCGAACAGCTCGTGCGCGACCGCCATGCGCCGTTCCGTCTCGGCGGCATCGTGGCTGATCCGCGGCATCTTGATCTTCTCCAGGTCGTCCTCGGTCTGGAACTGGTTCTCGTACATGTGGCCCACCACCGCGTTCGTGGGGTCGCCCACGGCGGTCTCCTCCTCCACCTTGATGCCCAGACCGCTGTTGCGGATCGCCTTGGGCACCCGGAAGAAGGGTTCCACCACCATGTCCACGGGAAAATGCTTCCACTGGTAGAGCGTTCGCCGGAGGCGCTTCTCGTACTCCCGGCACTCGGCGTCGGTGCACTGCAGTGTCAGCTCGTCGCCGATGCCCATCTCGTTCCAGCACACCTGGTCGATCATCACCATCGGGCGCTCCGGCTCGAGCGCGTTCAGCTTGCGCCACAGCGTCCGTTTCTCCTCCTGCACCGGCAGCGCGGCGATCTCAGTCGTTCGCGCGGCCAGCTCCCGGATGATTTCCACGTCCTTGTTGTTCATCGTTGTCATCCCGGCGCTATCTCTTCTCCGAGGAAGGGGGGTCCTGACCCGTCACCGCCTTGTACGCCTTGACGGATTCTTCCTTCAGCGTCTTGTACTGTTCGTTCTGCCGGCTTTCCCCCATTTTGATATGAGACAGGATCTCCGGCGCGGCCTCCTTGGCCGCCGTGCCGATCTGCCCGAGCGCCTTCACCATCGCGATCTTGACCTCCAAGGAGTTGTCGCCCACCGTATTCTGCAGCATGCGGCGGACGAGCGGCACCGCGGGCGCCGACTTCGCGCCGAGCCCTCCCAGCGCGGCAAACGCCTTCGCCTTCCACCCTCCGGCGTCGCCGGGACGGCCGGTGCTCTCGATCTTATCGATGATGTTCGGGATCACGTTCTCGTGCACCGGTCCGATCAGCCCGATCGCCTCCACCACTTCCGGGTTGCGGGGCCCCTCGGCGTGCATCATGGAGATCAGCAGGTCGATGTGCTCCTTGGCCAACAATCCCATGCGCCCGCACGTCCACGCCGCCTCGCGGCGCGCCAGCAGATGCTCCATGAACTGGCTCTTGAAATCACCCACGTGGTCGGTCATCACCCTCTTCAGCTTGGAGATGCAGGACTTGGCCGCCGGACCGATCATCCCCAGCGCGCGCACCGCCTCCCGCCGCACGTCCGAGTACTGGTCCCAATCATCGCTGACCTTGGCAGTGAGCGCCTGGGCCACCTTCTCCACTTCGTCGCTCGGCTTGGCGTCCTTCAGTATCTGGCCCAGCGCCTTGGCCGCCGCGGCGCGGTTCCGCTCGAACTGGGTGCCCTTCAGCAGCGGCACCAGCTTGGGGACCGCCGCTCTCGCGACCGGGCCGCAGTTGCCCAGCGTCTGCGCGGCGACGAACCGGAGGTTCTCCCTCTCCGCCTCCAGCAGCAGGATCATCTTGGGGACGATCTTCGGATACAGCTCCTCCGGCGCCTCGGACAGCGCCCGCGCGGCGCGCACCTGGAGGCCCCGGTTCGAGGAGTCGAGCTGCTTCACCAGGGTGGACAGCGTCTTGCCCCCGATCTTGACCTCTGCCTCACCTTCCTCCCCCGCCGCCGCCGCCGACGACGACGCAATCAGGCACGCCGCGGCACACACCATAAGCCCTGTCATCCATGGTTTCTTCATCGAAATTCTCCTTTCCTATGAGCGAACCCATACCACGTGGCCGTCCGGAAATCAACGGTGGTGAATGTTGAAAGATATGGACTTCTGTTGAATCCGGTGACGGTTCCTTGTTCCTCTTTCCCCCGGCGCCGTATAATCCATCGTGCGGCGGTTTCATCATTCCCCCTGCATATCAAGGAGCACGACGATGCGAAAGACAGGAATGCGTAACGGAAGATGCGGCAGGTTCGTGCCGACAGCGAGGCTGGCGGCCGCGGCGATGCTCGCGGCGACGGTGATGCCGGCGGGGTGCGCCCTGGCGGCGGAGGCCGCCGGGTTCGCGGAGAAGCCCGCCGTGAAGAAGGACGGCGAGAAATGGATCATCACCTTCGCCTGCAAGGCGGCGTGCGACGCGACGGCGGCGATCGTTGATACAAACGGCAGGGTCGTCCGGCACCTGGCCTCGGGAGTGCTGGGGAAGAACGCCCCGGAGCCGTTCGCGAAGGACTCGCTCGCCCAGAAGATCGAGTGGGACGGCGCCGACGACGTCGGGAAGCCCGCCCCGGCGGACTGCCGGGTCCGCGTCTCTCTCGGCATGAAACCGGTGTTCGCGCGGATGCTCTACCAGAAGGAGCAGGGGCTGGACGCCCGCGGCCCGCTCGGCCTGGCCGTGGACAAGGACGGTCTGCTCTATATAAAGGAAGGCGACACGTATATCCGGGACAACGGGCTGGCCGGCGCGCTGCAGAAGCTGAACATCAAGGTGTTCGACGGCGACGGCGCGTACCTGTGCACCCTCTCTCCGTTCCGCGGCGACTGGCCGCCCGAGAAGGTGTCCGAGGTGCGGTGGCTCACCACCACCGACGGGCGGCGCATCCCCCTGGCCCTGAGCGGCGGAAACTTCTCCTACGGGGGGTTCCTGCCCGGAGCGCCGGGGACAACGCGCAGCACCCCGGTGATCACCACCGACGGGCGGATGTTCTATCCCTGCGGCAAGCCGGTGCACGGCAAGCGCCGCCTGCTGGTGCTGGGCACCGACGGTGCAGCCGGGAAGGAGACCTTCGCCGGACCGCCGCTGCAGGAGAATGCCAAGATGTGCGCGTACATCTTCATGGCGCTCTCGCCGGACGAGAAGCACCTCTACTTCGCGGGCGCGCGGACGAAGAAGTCGGGGCTCGGGCACGCGGTGTACCGCACCACGCTCGACGCGGCGGATTTCGCGAAGCCGTTCATCGGCAGGGAATTCAATCCCGGCGACGAACAGAGCCAATTCAACGATCCGCGAGGCGTCGCCGTAGACCCGAAGGGACGCATCTGGGTCTGCGACTACAAGAACGACCGCATCCAGGTCTTCGACGACAGCGGCGCGTTTATCAAGAAGTTCGATATCCGCGGGCCGGAACAGGTTCGTGTGCATCCGAAGACCGGCGCGGTGTATGTGCTTTCCGTGCGCGATCGCGGGGCAACACACAGCTACGGAAGACAGGCCACCTGGGAAATCTACGCGGACAAGAGTCTCGTCAAATTCACCTCCTTCGACGACTGGAAGGAGGTCTCCCGGCTGGACCTTCCGAAACAGCCGAGCTACATGCACGACGCGGGCCCGATGATGGCCCTCGACGCCACGCGCAAGGAGCCGGTTGTCTGGCTGGCCCTTCCCGCCAAGGGGGCCGGCAACGACTTCATGTGGAAGGTGGTCGACCGGGACGGCCGGCTGGAGCGGGTGCCGCACAAGATGATCTGCTACAAGAGACGCGGCGGCGGCCCGCCCGCCATGGGCGCGGACCGCGCGCACAACCGGCTGGTAGTCGGCGGCGGCCTGCTCGACCCCGCCACCGGAGAGGTGAGCAAGCTGTCCCTGGCCGGCGAGGCCGGGAAGGCCGCGCTCTCCGGGCTGTCCGAAATCGCCGTGGGGCCCGACGGGCTGATCTACTTCCGCAGCTCGATCGATCTGCCGAACGTGGAGAAGATCTGGCGAATCCGCCGCTTCGACCGCGACGGCAAGCTGGTCCCCTTCGAGAAGGCCGGCGAGTACCTGGAGTGCAACGCCAACCGGGCCCACACCGCGTTCAACATGCACGCCACCCCCTTCGACGTCGGCCCGGACGGAAAGATATACGTGGTCTCCGCCGCCTCCCGGGAGAACCGCGACGTCTTCGTCGACGTGTATGGACCCGACGGGGCGCTGGTGAAACCAAAGCTGATCGCGATGACCAAGAGCGGCGGCTGTTTCCGGATAGACCGCGCGGGCAGGATGTACGCCTCCGACACGATCCGGCCGAAGGAGCTGACGATGCCGGAATGTTACGACTCCGACCCGTTCGGCGATCTCGCCCGCTGGTACGGCACCGTGTTCCGCTATCGTTCCGAAGGCGGCGGGGTGTTCCCGGCGAAGGAGGCCGACGCCACCCACGTGGCGGGCGGCATGGTCGTGAAGAAGCTCCAGCCGGTGAAGATGGAAGGCATATTGTGGGACTTCCACGGCCTGGCGCCGATGCCGCTGCAGACCGGCTGTCAGTGCGTCACCATCAGCGTCCGGTTCGATGCGGATGACTGGGGCCGCGTGTGGGTACCCGACGCGCCCGGGTTCAGCGTGGCCGCGGTGGACGCCGCCGGAAACCTCATCACCCGGTTCGGCGCGTACGGAAGCCTGGACAATACGGGCGCCGGCGGCGCGGTTCCCGAGCCGCCCATCCCGCTGTGGTACCCGAACAAGACCGCGGCGCTCGACGGCGACGTGTTCGTCCACGACATGCTCGCCGCCCGGATCGTGCAGGTGCGCCTGACGTACGCGGCCGAGGAGACCGTGGAAATCAAATAAGGCTGATCCACCCGGTACAGTTCAAGCTGTCCGGGGGCAAGCCTATGTGTGCGCCCATTTCTTCGATGGTGTTCAGCCGTACCCTGAGGCGCTTGTTGAGATTCTTGAGGACATAGTATGCTGAGGTCGGATCGTTCCCCCTGGATGACGTCAGAAAGTGGTCTATAATTGCCTCCGTAGTCTCACCCGTGTGCGGATACCGCATCATGGTTCCCTGCTATAGGCCTCGCCCGAACCTACTTCCTGTCGATGATCAGCTCCCCGCCGACGCCGACGTTATCCCGCGAGGTCTCCCGAAGAAGCACGACGATCGATTGCTTCGGCAAACCGAACAGATTCGTCGCCGCCTCCGTGACGCTGCCTACGAACTCCCGCTTCTTCTCCACCTCCTCGACCCGCGGCCCGTGAACCGTGATAATCGGCATTGCTCCCTCCTTGTGTCGTTACTCCGTTCCCAACCGGGCTTTCTCTTTATGTATTCCGGACACGAATCTCAATATAGTCGCTAGGTTCTCGTTGTCAACGTGGACGTACGATCGTATATCCCTCTTCTTGTCGAGGGTGAGGTCGTAGCTCGCCAGCAGCAGCCGCTCTCCCTGCGTCGCCACAAACAGCCGGTGGCTTCCTGAAGAACCGGAGGGCATTCCGGAATACAGTTTGCCGAAGAAGTCCGTGTATCGTTCTTCGTAGTAGACATAGTAGCACTGTGTCACCGCCGCGTTGTTTTCGATCTCGGTGTTCCAGGGCGCGACAGCAAACTCCTCGTGACCGAGCTGCCGGATAGTGCCTTTCCACACGACCTTCTTCTCCGCTTCATGACGCCACTCCTCCACCACGCCGGCCGGGTACTGGTGCACAACGAACCAGGTAGTTCTCTTGGGCCAGAAAAGCGCGATGCCGACGGCAATCATGGCGAGGATGACGATGGGGCCGACTGGCCGGCGTTTGGGTTCTTCGCCGGCCATTATTCCGGTTTCAGGACAGCCTGCAATTCCAGCACGTCGCCCCGGCGGAGTGTGATAACAAGGTCGTTCATGGTCTATTTCTCTCCCAACCTCACCCTGTCCAGCCACCAGTACGCCTCTTCGTCGGGCGCCGAGACGAAGCCGTACCAGGTGGCGACTTCGAAGTCCTTGTCCTCGAAGGGCAGATCGCTGGTGATCGTCGACATCGTGGCCGTCGTCACCCGGAGCGTAAACGTCTTCAGCTCGCGTTCGCCCAGCGTGAAATCCATATCGATCTTCCCCCACGCTCCTCCCGGAATGATGCCGCAGTTCTTGCCCCCGGCTTTCACGATATTACCGCGGGTCACCTCCACGCTCGGCCCGGTGATGAGCCGGGTGCGCCAGTCCCGGAACGAAATAAGAATCCTCGCCGGCTTCTTCTCGTCGTTCCTTATATGGAAGGAAAACCTCACCCGCCCCTTCTCGATATGCACGCGATTCCACACGTGTGGCTTCCAGCTCGGCTTGCCCTTCGCGTCGCTGAACTTCAGACAGCGCTTACTCCCCTCCGCGCCGCCTTCCGCCACGACGACCGTGCGCGTGGCGTCGTCCGAGATCCGGCAGTAGAGCGGAAAATCCCCCGGCTCCTGGTTCTCGAAGTCCAGAAGCATCCCCGTCAACGCGTTGCGCGGCGGCAGATACACCGGCTGCCGCTTCACCTTCCCCGGCAGCCCCGTCCACTCCTCGTCTCCACGAAGCCCGATCGCCCCCACGTCTATCGGCCTGAAGAATTTCGCCACCGCCGGAGACTTCGCATCCAGAGTGAAATCTCCCTTCGCGGCATCCTTGAACAGCGGGTCCGCCACCGCACCGCTCGCGTCGTACCCCAGCTTCTGCCATTCATCGAACCCTATCTTCTTGTTATTCTCGTCCCGGAAGTCCACATAGCCCTTCGTGTTGAAATACACGTTACGCTCGCACCGCACCTTGCCGGGCAGGAACCCGTCACCGCCGATGAACGGATGCATTTCATTGGACGCGTACACGATATTCCCGTCAACCGTAATCGGCTCGTTCTCCCTCGCAAACTTCTTCGTCCGGTTGATCGCCTTGCCGTCCACGAACGCGAATATGTTGTTGCGTACCGTATTCCTCTCCCCGTAATGCAGATGATAGCCGAATCCTCTGGGCGCCACGTTGTACACGATGTTGTTCTCCAGCACGATGTCCGCGGACGCCTGGTCCTGGTACAGCCCGATACCGTAGCTGTGGTGGGGGTAGGGGACGATATCGTGGATCAGGTTGTTCGATATCTTCGTGCCCCGGGAATCCCCCAGGGTATATACTCCTCCGCCGTCGGAAAGCACGCCGTTCATCAGGTGATGGATGTGATTGAGCCCGATCATATTCCTCTTCTGATCCACGTCCCAGCTCCGCCAGGTAAAGCCGACGGATATGCCGGTGTAATCCATGTCGCTGATTTCATTCCGCGTTACGGTATTGTCCGAGCTGCATCCTATCCACACGCCCACCGACCCGTGATACACGTGACACAGGTCGTGGATGAAGCAGTTGTCGACCGTGTGGTGACTCGTCGTCACGTTGTCGTTCGGGGCCTTGTACTGATACTGGCCGTTTCCGATATAGACGCCGCCGCCCGCCAGATCGTGGATGTGGCAGCGCCTCACCGTGCAGAACCTGGAGCCCTCCTCGAGCCAGATGCCGTGGCTTCCCAGGTGCGCCACCTCGCAGTTCTCGATCTCCACGTGCCGCGCTCCCCGCGCCCGGATGCCGGCGATGTCCATGTGGGCGAACGCCTGCATGGAATAGTTTCCCCTCCGATGGATGTAGGTCCCGTCCCCCTGGAGGTCGGAGTAGTGGAACGTCAGCCCGTAGAATTTCAGGTAGTTCACGAACGCGCCCTTTTCGGGATCTCCCTCGATGCGCAGAAGCGAATCGACCACCGGCGCGATCGCCACTGCCTTGCTCATGTCTTCGCCGTCTCTCGGGTAGTAGCTCAGCACGCCGGTCTTCCGGTTCAGGTACCATTCCCCGGGCGCGTCCAGCGCCTCGAAGTAGTTCTCCACCGTGTACCGGCTCATGGGATTCTCCAGCGCGAGCTGCTTGCGCACCGACTCCCTGAAGCGGACGATGTTCTTTCGCACGTCCACCTCCTTCACCCAGTGCAGGCTCGCCAGCCACGTGTGGTAGAACGTCACCATCACGTCCTGCAGGTTGTCCCACTGCGTGATGTCTCCCGGCGTGAAGCGGAACCCGAACATCGTCTCGTCGTCTTCCCTCACGGTGCCGTGCTTCGGGGCGACCCGCGCCAGGGGTCCGGCCGAATACAGGTATCCTTTATTGGGCGTGCGCGCGCGCACCGCCCGCCGGCCGTTGACGAAGAGCGAGTCAAAATAGAGCTTCCCTTCCTTCACCTCCGGCACCGTCGTCTGCCACAGTTTCCCGGACCCCTTCTCCCAGCCGGTGATCTCCCTGCCGCCGCTTATCACCACCTTTTCTCTCTTCCACGCCCGCCAGAGGATGGGGAAGTCCTTCGCGCCCGAATCCTCCGGCGTGAATACGAGCGGCTTGTCGATCGAGAACGTCCCGCGGCCCAGGTAGACGATGATCGCCTCCGTCGGCGGCGCGCCCTTCGTGATGTCCCGGACGGCCTTCTGCGCGCGGGTGATCGTCTTGAACGGCTTCTTGGGTGTGCCGAGGCCGGCATCGTCGCCTTTCGGCGACACATAGAGGGTGACGTCCGCGAGTACGGAGGTGGTGAGGAGGAGGGTGAGGCAGAGGGCCCATATCGCTCGTTTCATGACGGGTCTATTCTACGGGGATGGGGGTGAGGAGGCAAGGCGGGGGTGTCGCGGGGGCCGGCGTTCGGGCACGTCGTCCGGAGCCTATCCGCTGAGGTAGTCTCGCATCAGGGGGAAAAGCCCGCGGTACTTCTCCAGCCGCTCGCGGTAGATCGAATGGCGTGTGCGGTCAGGTTCGAATACTCTTTCGTGCCGCACGAAGCGCCCGACGCCCTCGTCGAGGGAGTCGAACACGCCGGTGGCGGCACCGGCAAGGAGCGCGGCGCCCAGGAGCCCGCACTCGGTGATACGCGGCCTGACGATGGGAACGCCGAGTATGTCCGCCTTGATCTGCAGCCACGGATCGGACGTGGCGCCGCCTCCGGTCGCGACGAATTCCGAGGTGTCGATGCCGATCCCGCGCAGCGACTCGATGCTCTCCGCGAAATAGTACGTCACGCTCTCCATGATCGCCTTCAGGATATCTCCGCGCGTGGTGTGCGTCTTCAGGCCGGTTATAACGCCCGATGCGTCGCTGACAAAACGCGGCGAACCGGTCATCTCGAAATACGGCAGTACGAACAGGCGAGTCGGATCGGCCGGCATCTCGGAGGCCAGCCGATCGTAGATGTCTTCCTCGTCACGGCGCTCCTTCGCGAACGTGTCCCGGAACCAGCGTACGAGCAACCCGGCCTGATTGTACAGGAACGATACGTACAGCCCGGGGACGACGTGGTGCTCCACGTTGAGCCCCTGCTGCAGCATGGCGTGTGCCGGCGGAACGCGGTCGTAGACAGGGGTGATGCATTCGAACGTGCCGATGCCGTCCACGGCCCTGCCCGGTCGGGACAGGCCGGCCCCGAGCGCGTTGCAGCACTGGTCGTGCCCGCCGACCACCACCTTCACGCCCCGCGGCAGACCCATGTCGTCCGCAGCGGCATCGCCGACCGTTCCCGCTATCGCGCCGCCCGGCAGACAGCGTGGAAGCTTTGCGCGGTCGATTCCCGCGGTCCCGAGAAGCTCGTCGGACCAGTCCCGGCCCGGCATGTCGAAGAGCAGGGTGCGGTTGGCCTCGGAATAGCCGGTGAACGGGTCGCACCCCAGCATGAACCCCGCGAGCCCGTCCCAGAGCAGAAACACGTCCGTCCGTTCGTAGAGATCGGGGGCATTCTCACGCAGCCAGAGTATCTTCGGGAGGGTGTAGTTGGTCGCCAGGATGTTCGGGTTGATCTCGTAGAACCGCTTCTGCCCGTACCGTTTCTCCAGCATGGCGACGTGCTCTCTCCCCCGCGTATCGCTCGAGAGGATGCAGTTGCCGAGTATTCGCCGGTCGGCGGACAGCGGGGTGGCGGCTTCCCCCATCGCGCTGACGCACAGCGCCGTCACCGGATCGCGTGCCGCCCCGGCGGCCGCTTCGGAAATCACCGCGTGCGTTTTTTCCCAGACCTCCGCGCTGTCGAGCTCCGACCGACCTTCGGCCGGGTGCAGGGTCGCGTACTCGCGGTAGGCCCGGGCGATGCAGGTGCCGTCCTCGGAGAATGCGGCCGCCTTGCATCCCGCCGTCCCGACGTCTACGCCGAGCAGGCTCATAGCTCGCAGATCTTGTAGCCGAGATAGCGTTCCCACGCCTCGCGGACGGGAACCGCCACGTGACCCGCCGTGACGCTTACGTGATGCCGGTAGCCCTGATGCCCGATCGTCTCCAGCTTGTCCTGCAGGTTGTCGATCCGTGCGACGCCGGCGCAGCCGAAGAAATCGTCCGCGATCGCGTCGCCCGTGAATTCGCCTTCTCCGAGATAGAACGTCAGCGCACCGTCCTGCGTCTTCGAGCTCGCGAACGTCAGCGGGCAGGGTGCGATGCGCCCGGCGTTGCAGCCGTACGCGCACCCGGCGCCGAGCGCCTTGGCGAACATCGGGTGCTCGATGATCGTCCCCTTCCCGGCCATCAGGCTCTGGGGAACGGGCCCGCAGTGGAAGAGGATGCACTTGTCGTCGTCGTCCCCGTAGTTGTTGTTCCAGTCCAGGCACGTGGCGGCCCTTTCCGACGCGAGCGAAAGCGAATGCATCGCCACCGCGTTGCACACGTCGAGCTCGCACGCCGCCGGGATACCGCGATCGTTGAGTTCGCTCAGCAGCACGCAGGGCGAGACCTTCAGCTCCTTTTCCAGCTCGAGCCAGCAGCGTAGGGCCATCGCGTCCATGCCGTGCTCGGCGATGAGCTCGTCGAGCACCACCGAAAGCTTCGTGAGGGTCGCGAACGCTTCATCCGGCACGCCGTCCCAACGGGTGTAATTCCTCAGGCGTTCGGCTTTCGCGCGGCACTCGTCGCCGTCCGCGTTCAGGTCCCGTACGCGGGATATCACTTCCGACAGGTCCAGCGTTTCCGTCGTGATGCCGTACCGCTGGAGCGTGAGCTCGTCGAAGCGAACGGTCTTGAACGCCGTCGTGCGGGCGCCGACGGCGCCGACGGTCATTCTCTTCATTCCGTTGACCACCCGGCAGACCGCGGCAAACTGGCCGACATGCCGGGCGAAGGTCTCGCCGGCGGGGTGCACCGTGTGGGGCTTGAACGTGGTGAACGGCAAGCCGTACTGACAGAAGACGTCCATTACCGAAAACTTGCCGCAGAACGCGTCGCGCCTGGTGCTGAATCCCATCCTGTCCGGCTCGTCGGGATAGGCCTGTATCATGATCGGAACGCCGGCGTCCCGGAGCGCGCAGATGGCGCCGGTCTCGTCGCCGAAATTCGGCAGGCACAGGATCACCCCGTCGTACTCCCCCCGGTGGGCCTCCAGGAAGCGCGCGTATTTCGCGCCCTCCGCCGGGGTCTCGACGGCGCCGTGGGGGGTCGCGTCTTCGTCCATGATCAGCGTGCCGTGCCCGAGCTTCTCCAGCGCCTCGACCATCTCCCTGCGCGCGCCGGCGATGAGCGACTCGGGAAAGAAGCCGCGGTTGCCGAAATACAATGCAAAAGTCGTCTCGTTCATCTCGTATATCCTCCTACTTCAGAAGCTCCGCGCTATTCTCGATCTGCAGGTCCTCGCGGATCACGGCGAGCATCGCCGGGTAGACCGCCTGCAGCCCTTCTCTTTCGTACGGCTGGCGGATCGCCGTTGCCACGTTCACCTTGGCGATGCCGTGCCGGATCGATTCCAGGATGTACTTCCTGGCGATTCCGGTGCCGCCGTGCAGGACCAGGGGGACGTCGATCGCCGCCCGGATCTCATCGAGGCGGCCGATGTCCAGCCGGGCCTCGATCTTCTTCTCGTTCTTGCGGGCGGCCGATATCGCCCCGTGAACGTTCCCGATGGCGACGGAAAGCCAGTCGACGTTTGTCTCTTCCACGAAGCGTCTCGCCTCGTCCGGATCGCTGAACCCCCTGCCCGACGCAAAGAGCTGGTCGTAGGGGGGAAGGGGACCGGTCTCGTGACCCATCACCGCGCCGAGCTCCGCCTCGACGGGGATGCCGGCGGAGCGGGCTATCTCCACGGCGCGCTTCGTGCAGTCGATATTCTCCTCGAGCGGCAGGCGTGAGCCGTCGATCATGATCGAATCGTAACCCGCCTCGACGGCGCGCCGCAGGACATCCTGGTAATCCACTCTCACGTCGTCTTCATCGATCACGGGCACGTGATCGAGATGGAGGCGCGTGTGATCGAGGTCCTTTACCCGCTCGTACTCGTCGCGGACCTTTTCCAGGCTCCCCGATTCGAACTTCATCCATTCCAGCCGGGCGACCATGATGAACCCGAAGCTGTGCGTGTCTCGCAGCGCCCGGACCACCGGTTCCATCATGGGAAGGTACGGAATGTTGAAGCCGGGAACGACCGTTCCGGCTTTCAGCGCCCTGCCGACCAGCTCCGCCGTCCGGATTGCCTCCAGCGTCGCGTGTGCCATGGTCCGTTATCTGCCTCTTCCATGTGTGTCGCGGGATTATACCGCACGTGTTCTCCGTAAACTACCCGAGCGGTTCTTGACGCCCATGTGGAGCGCCGCGCAGCCGTCCGCACGCGCCATCTTCTCCATGGCGCGGATCAGTATAGATGGTGACGTCTGCGAGTACGGAGGTGGCGAGGAGGAGGGGGAGGCAGAGGGCCGATATCGCTCGTTTTATGACGGGTCTATTCTACGGGATGGGGGTGAGGAGGCAAGGTGGGGGTGTCGCGGGGGCCGGCGTTCTCTCTTCTTGACATATGATCTCGATCCCGGCGAGGGGACGGAACTGATGCATGCTGCTATGGACGTCGGGAGAAACTGATTCGCATCGCTCCCGCGGACAATGGGGCCACGCCTTGACCATGCCGAAATCGCACTGATTCGGCCGTCTCGACCCTGGGTGTCACTCCCCGCCGCGGAAATTCTTGCCGGGCTGTCGTGGTGGAGGTACGATAATCACATGCGGATGATCGAAATGGGCTTTCGGAGGCCTCTCGCGGGGACCTCAGAAAAAGGAGATTCCTGGTGGTCTAGAACTTCTTCGGCGCCTTCGCGTAGGGCACCTGCGAGACCGGCGTCAGCTCTATGTTGAGCTGCTCGATCCACTCCTTCACTTCGGCGTCCAGGAGAAGCTTCAAGTCGAGCACCCGGTACAGGCGCGCCCACACGCACATGGCGGTTCCCGGCGTCTGGAACGTGTCCAGCACGTCGCTGTCCGCCGCCGGGTGCACTATCCATATGTAGTATCCGCCGGATTCGAGCGCGAACAGCAGCTCCTTCAGGCGAGCCTTGCGCGTTTCGAAGTCGGGGCCCTTGTTGCTGACGCGCACGTTGCCGTCAAAGCTGTACTGAAGAACCGGTCTATCCCTGAAAAGAGGATTGGACACCAGCCGGTGCGGAATACCGGTCCGGTCCGCCAGCTCCGCCTGTATCTGAAAGAACTTCCCTCCGTCGTCCACGCCCATGTGCTCGCTGATGTGGGTGATCGGAAGATCGGTATCCGCCAGCATCTGATACTGCGCGTCCTGTTCCCGGCGTGCCTCGTCGATGTCGGCATGCTCCCAAATCGCTTTTTCCTGCACGAAGTATCCGGCCTCGTCAACAAGCGTCTTCATCTCCGTAACCGGCCCCCAGCGAAATCGGTCGAAGTCGCAGGAAAGCGTCGAGTGCAGGCCGACCGGAAGATCGTGCTGCCTGGCGAGCTTGACCGCGTCCTCGAAGCCTTCGCACGGAGTCATCACATTGGCGTCGGTCAGCAGGCCGTGCACGAACGAATCGACGATGCCTTCGTTGACGGCCGGGTGCATGCCGAAGTCATCGGCCTGTACAGTCAAATGAATTGTTCCTGCCATAAGAGGCCTCCTTTGTCAGCCGGTAAGCAAACCAAATCCGGTGAGAGCTACCACCACGAGCGCGACCAGGATGGAGTAGCTCCGGCCTTGCCTTCCAGGCCCACGGTTGCGGAAATGGCTACAATGCTATTGACGCACACCATGTTGCCGATCGCCCCGCCCACCACCTGCAGCACGACCAGCGCGAGAGGGACGATACCTGTCGCCAGCGCGGTACGGTACTGGAATGACGCGAACAGGATATCGGAGCCCGGCACGCCCACCAGGGGCGAGATCATGATGAACATAGAGGGTGACGTCCGCGAGTACGGAGGTGGTGAGGAGGAGGGAAGAAGCTAGGGAGAGGATGAGGGCCGATATCGCTCTTTTCATGATAGGGCTATTCTACACAAAGACGTGATATTTCGCATCCTCAATCATCTTGGCCTGCTCGAGGAGGAGCCGTCGAAGACGCTGGGGCACTCGCCGCCTGATGAGATGGGGTATGGGGCCACGCCTTGACCATGCCGAAATTGCGCTGATTCTGCCGCAATGCCCCCGGGTGTCGCCTCCCGCCATGAAAATCCTTGTCCGACTCCTGCTACGAAGGTAAGATATTCAAATGCGGATGATTGAAATGGGCTCTTGGAGGCGTCCCGTCCTGCGACGACCTTAGTAAAAGGAACTTTCCTATTGACAAGTAGAAGTTAATCCGGGGACAGATAACTTATCTCTGTAGGGGCGACTTCACCCCGCCCTCCCCGAGCGAACATCGTCGTCTATAGCCAACCTGATCTTACCTTTTGGATTACGGTACACACGGACAAGAAACACGGCGGGAACAACAGCCATGATGAACGCGATTAAATGTCGAATCTCGCCCTCCCCCGGTCTCAGCCACTTTATGGATTGCAGGAACATAATACCTGATTCAAGGACATAACTCATTCCCACATAAGGGAATACCTTTCCATTGCTCTCACCTCTGGATCCTATGCTCCCCCTCCCCCTTGACATCCTTCTTTTCGCCGGTATAATTCAAGAACAAGACACATGTGAGTTGCGCATCGACGAGGCGGTAAGAAGGCAAGCGAAGGAGTACCTGACCGGCCACCTGTGCTCGGGGATGCAATGGGAGGAGAAAGACCATCTCTGTTGAGATGCGCGTCGCTGGAGCTGGCGCTCGGCGCGGTTCTTCTGTGCGCCGGCATCGCCGGCGCGGGGGAGATCCGGTCCAGGTTCACCTTCGAGCAGAAGGACCTCTCTTTCGGTTCGCTCAAGGGCTTCGAGACGGTCCGTCTCAAAGACGGCTGCCTGCCCGAGGACACTCCGGGCACGCCCTGGACGCCGGCGCGATACGTCAACGTGGTTCTACCTCCCGGCGTCACGTCGGCCACGCTTGCCGTAACCGGCCGCGAGATCCTTCTGCGAGACGACATCGTGCTCTGTCCCGTTCAGCCCCCCTACCCGTACGGCGGGGAAGAGCCTGAATTCGTCCAGCCGGACGCCGCCGCGTATGCCTCCGCGCAGAAGACCCCCGTCGGGTTCGCCGAGGCAAACGGCACCCACAGGCTGGGCCGGCACACGTTCATCACAATACGGCTGAACCCGGTGAGATACGTCCCGGCACGCAACGAATTGTACCTGGCAGAAGAGATGACGGTAGTCCTCTCGTACCAGACGGTGATAGCCCCGCTCGTCGCCCCCACCGGGGCGGACGGCATACATGCGAAGATGGTGTCGAGACTCGTCGTGAACCCGGAGCAGGTGCCGAAGTTCGCCCCTCTCGACATCCCCCTGGGCGCCGTGGACTACCTCCTCATCACCAGCAACGCGCTGTCCGCCGCCTTCCAGCCGCTGGTAGACCAGCGTGTCGCCAACGGTCTTTCCGGAGCGCTCGTCACCGTCGAGACCATCGAGGCCTCGTACGCCGGCGTCGACACCCAGGAGAAGATCCGCAACTGCATCACGGACTACTACCAGACGCAGGGGACGATCTACGTCTGCCTGGGCGGAGACGACACGGCGGTGCCGGACAGGGACTGCTGCGTGACATGCAGCGAGTACACGGAAACGAACATGCCGACGGATCTCTACTATTCCGCGCTCGACGGGACATGGGATTCCGACGGCGACGGGACCTACGGCGAGGCGGGTGAGGACACGGACGTGGACTTCATGCCCGAGGTCTTCGTGGGGCGCATCCCGGTGCAGACCCCCGCGCAGGCAACCGCCTACGTGAACAAGCTC
>CAYMFW010000001.1:10805-118884 GCA_964389785.1 uncultured Planctomycetota bacterium | reverse complement strand
TCTATGAGCTGAAGCCGACCTGCAATTCGCGGACAGGCTTTAGTTTAATAGAACTCCTCGTGGTCATCGCGATCGTCGCGCTGCTCGCCTCGATGATCCTTCCCGGCCTGGCTCGCGCGCGCGAATACGCGTACTTCACCGTGTGCAAGAGCAACCTGCGTCAGATCGCCATCGGCTGCATCTCGTACACGGCGGCGAACAGGGGAAGGTTTCCGGAGGGGCAGAGCCGCTGTACCGGCACGCCCAGCGCGTGGCGCAAGACAGGCGGCATGGGGTGCGTCACCAGTTACAACAACCAGGCCGGCAAGTATCTCGTGACACAGCTCGTGGAAGGGCCGCGCACGGGAGGGCTGGACTGGTCCGGGGCCACCGGGTATCTGAGTCGCTGGGTCGGCGAGCCCCGGACTGCGGGTCTGTACCTCAACGTCGAGATATTCTGGTGTCCGATCGTGAAGAACAGGAATTGGAATTTCAGCTGGCTCGACCAGTACGGCTGGGCGGGCACGGAGCAGGAACGGGACAAGATCGTCCGGTATCTCGGTAACTTCGGCTACGCGCTCTTTCTCCACGAGGTCGGATGCGCGCAGTACCGATCGAGCCGGGCCTCCGGTCACGTGTACCCGGCCTACGCTGCCGAATACGGCGTCGCCGCCGACGGCGACAGCTGGCGCGCCGAAGAGCCGTGCCGGTGGAACACCAACAGCCGGGCGGTGAACAGCTCGCATAAGCCCTCCGTGTGGCTCGGCGCCGACTGGGTGGTGGGGCGGAAGAGCTGGAGCGGGCACGACCGCACGTACGTCGGCCATTTCGGCGTCGGTCAGACCGCGGAGGGAAAGTTTCGGTTCAACGTCGCGCACCTGGACGGTCACGTGAACGATTCCTTCTGGAAGGAGCCCCTCACCGGGTCTATCGGCACGCAGTGGCGCATGCCGGTGGCAGACTGGGGGCGGCCGTACGGCTGGCCGTACATCGGCAAGCCGCTCAGCGCGGAGAGCATTGGCGGCCCGACAGAGAAGGTTCCCGCCATCGAGGGTGCGTTCGACGAAAACGACTGAGTTCGCCTTCTGAACGGTCTTGCCAAACCGCGAGGATTGATTACAATCAACGTTTCTTCGACGTCTCTGAGCGCGAGCATAAAAAGGAGCCTGCGATGAAGGATCTGGAGCTGAAATACGGATGCAACCCCCACCAGAAACCGGCGCGCGTGTTCGCGAAGGAGGGAGAGCTTCCCTTCGAGGTGCTGAGTGGCTCGCCAGGATACATCAATCTTCTGGACGCGATGAACTCGTGGCTCCTGGTGAAGGAGCTGAAGGAGGCGACCGGCAGGGCGTCGGCCGCGTCCTTCAAGCACGTCAGCCCGGCGGGCGCGGCGATAGGCCTTCCGATGAGCGACGACCTGAAGAAGTCGTGCTTTGCGGAGGGGATCGAGCATTCGGCCGTGTCCGCCGCCTATTCCCGCGCGCGGGGGGTGGACCGGCTCTCTTCATTCGGCGACTGGGCCGCGGTGAGCGACACGCTCGACGTCCCGACGGCGAAGCTGCTGGCGCGGGACGTCTCCGACGGCGTGATCGCGCCGGGGTACGAGCCGGAGGCGCTGGAGATACTCCGGAAGAAGCAGGACGGCAAGTATAAGGTAGTCGAAATGGACCCGTCCTTCGAAGCGAAGGGAGCGGAGACCCGGGACCTCCACGGGGTGTGGTTCGAACAGCCCCGCAACGACGGGAAGATCACGAAGGACCTCTTCAGGGAGGAAAATATCGCATCGAAGCGCAAGGACATCCCGGAGGAGGCGCAGTTGGATCTCCTGATCGCGACTATCGCGGTGAAGTACACCCAGTCGAACTCGGTCACGTACGCGTGGGGCGGCCAGACGATAGGCATCGGCGCCGGCCAGCAGTCGCGCATCCACTGTGTTCGGCTCGCCGGGGAAAAGGCGGACCTGTGGTACCTGCGCCTTCACCCCAAGGTGCTCAAGCTGGAGTTCGGGAAGGACGTCGGCCGCGCCGAGCGGAACAACGCCATCGATCTCTACCTGCGTGACGGGCTGTCACCTGCCGAGGACGCGCAGTGGAAGGCGTGCTTCGACAATCCGCCCGCAAAGCTGACCGCCGACGAGAAGGCGAAGTGGCTGGGATCACTCAAAGGGGTGAGCCTGAGCTCCGACGCGTTCTTCCCGTTCCGCGACAGCCTGGATCGCGCGAAGCAGAGCGGGGTGGAGTACGTCCTTCAGCCCGGCGGGGCGGTGCGTGACGACGCCACCGCCGCGGCGGCCGACGAGCACGGAATGGTGATGGTGCACTCGGGGATCAGGCTGTTCCACCATTGATGCCGTTGCGCTCGGCGCATTCGGCGTACCAGCGTCCGCTGTCCTTCACGGTGCGTTTCTGCGTGTCGTAGTCCACGTGCACCAGGCCGAAGCGGGGTCCGAAGCCGCTTCCCCATTCGAAATTATCGAGCAGGCTCCACGCACAGTAGCCGGTGAGATTCACGCCATCCTGTATCGCGCGATGCGCCGCGGCGAGGTGGCTCCGGTAGAAATCGATCCGGGGCCGATCATCGACGCGCCCGTCCGCGACGGCGTCCTCCGGCCGTGACATTCCGTTTTCCGTGACGATGATCTCGGGCTGCCCGTAGTCCCGGTACAGCCAGGTGAGGAGGCGGTACAGTCCTTCCGGGTCGGAGCGTGTTTCCGCCGCTTCGCCCTTCTTCGCATCCTGATCGTAGGCGGGCGCCACTCCCGGCGCGAGCTTGGCCGGCTTCACCGGCGAATCACTTATCTTCACGTGGTGATAGAAGTTAAGTCCGAGGAAGTCCATCGGGGCGTCAAAGTCCTTTTCATCACCCGGCCTGATATGCGGTCCCAGCTCCGGAAGCGCGTCGAGGACGGGCCGGGTGTACTTGCCTTTCATCATAGGATCGAGGAAGAGGAGTATCTTCTTCGCCTTCACCCGCTCGCACGCCGCGGCGTCCTCGGGCGAGTCCGTTGCCGGCGCCAGGTCGCTCATGTTGAGCGCCGCGCTGACCCGGGTGCCGTCGCCTCCCGCGTTCTTGAGAGCGCGTTTCGCCAGCCCGTGCGCCCGGTTGTTCGTATGGGCCACCGCCATGCCCGCCGCACGGTCTCTTATCCCCGGCGCGATGTTTCCCTGGATGTATCCCGAGTAGCAGTAGACCGGTTCGTTCAGCGTGATCCAGTCCTTCACCCGGTCGCCCAATCGTTCGGCCATCAGCCGCGCGTAATCAGCGAACCAGCGGGGCGCGTCGCGGTTCTGCAGCCCTCCCTTGTCTTCGAGCGTCTGAGGCAGGTCCCAGTGATACAGGGTGACGAGCGGACGGATACCGTTGTCAAGGAGTGCGTCCACCAGCTCGTCGTAGAATGCGATGCCCTTCTCGTTGGGCGTTCCCGTGCCTTCGGGAAGAACGCGCGACCAGCCGATGGAAAACCGGTACGCATTCAGGTTCATCTTCGCCATCAACGCCACGTCGTCCCGGAATCGGTGATAATGATCGCAGGCGACATCGCCGGTGTCGCCGTTCTTCACCTTGCCCGGCGTGTGGGAGAACCGGTCCCATATGGACTCGCCCTTGCCGTCCTCGTTCCACGCGCCCTCTATCTGATACGCGGCGGTCGCGGTGCTCCAGAGAAATCCTTCGGGGAACGCGAGCATGGTTCTACTCCTGCCAGATGGAATCGTCGTCCTGGACCGGAAGATCCACCGGGACGCCGCGCGCGGCGGACTGGTACATTCCGAGCACGATCTCGAGCGTCGGGCGGACCGAGCTGACAGGGATCACCACCTCCCGGTCCTCCCGTACCGCGCCCACCATGTCTTGGACGACTACCTGATGGTCGGCGTGGCCGAAGTCGGCCGCGCCGCCGGCCGCGGTGGCCTGTGACGCGTCGCCGATCGAGCGTATCTCGGCATCCTCCGGCTGCTCGTCACGGAATTTCCATTCCGTCATTCGCTCCCCGACCATGATGGCGGTGCCGTCCGCGCCGTTTATCTCGATACGCACGTCGGTGCCCGGCCACAGCGCGGTGGACGCCTCCACCACGCCCTGTGCCCCGTTGGCGAAATCGATGAAGGCGAGCACGGTATCTTCTATATATATGTCCGGATGGGCCAGGTTCGTCATCCGGGCCTGCACCCTGGCCGCGGGCCCGGCGACGTACTGGATGAGATCGATGTAATGGAACGCGTGCTGCACCGTCACGCCCGCGCCGCTCTTCCTCTGGCTTCGCCACGCGTCGCTCCTGTAGTACTCGGTGGATCGAAACCACTTCATGTACGCGTCGGCGTGAAGCAGCTTCCCGAACCGGCCGGAATCCGCGGCGTTCTTCATCGCCTGGATCGCCTTTCGCACCCGGCACTGGACGGTGCAGCCGAATTTCACGTTTGCCTTGCGGCACGCCTCGATCATCTCGTCGGTTTCCCGCAGCGTCATCGCGGGGGGCTTCTCGGTGATGACGTGCTTGCCCGCTTCCGCCGCCTGGATCACCGCGTCGTGGTGCAGGTGGTTGGGGGTGGCGACGTTCACCACGTGGATCGTCTCGTCGGCCAGCATCTCGGCGAGATCGTAATACGCATTGATGCCGTACTCGGCTGCGAATGTGTCCGCCCGCTCCCTGTCCACGTCGCATATCGCGAGCAGGTCTCCGCCGCTGCAGTCCTTCACCGACCTGGCGTGGAACGGGGCGACGAGCCCCGCTCCCAGGATTCCGAAGCCGAGAGCGGCTGCCATTCTTCTTCCTTTCTACGGAACGAGAAGCGCCTTGAGCGCCTTGAGATCGACTATGTCACTGAATACCTGTTCCCAGTTGTCGAGCGGCTCCCGGTGGGTGATCAGCCTCTCCGATTGGATGAGTCCCCGGTGTATGAGATCTATCGCCCGGTCCCAAGACGTGTAGAACGTGGACATACAGAACGAGACGTCCACCGCCTTGAACGCGAACTTGTCCCAGGAAAGCGTCACCTCCCTGTTTCCGGTGAGCCCTATCACGCAGACCTTGCCGCGCTTCTTCACCAGGTCCGCCATCACCGGTATTGCCTTCGGGGCGCCGCTGCACTCGACGACGATGTCCGCCCCGGTGCCGCCCGTCATTTCGAGTATCGCCTCCACCGGATCCGTTTCTCCGATGTTAATGAGATTGCTCAATCCGAGTTCTTGGGCCGTCTTGAATCGAAGCTCCACATCGCCCGGCGTGCCGACAATCGCGACATCCCGCGCGCCGGCAGCGCGCGCGGCCATCGCCGCCATCAAGCCGATCGGTCCCGGTCCCTGCACCACAACGAAATCACCCGGCGTGACGCCCGTTCTCTCCAGCAGGTCTGTTACCACGTTCGCAGTCGGTTCCACCACCGCCGCCTGGTCCCAGCTCATATCGTCCGGTATCCGGTGAAGCAGGTTCTCGGGGTAGCAGATGAACTCCGCCATGCCGCCGTCGATGCCCCAGCCCGGGGAGCGCTTCTCCGGGCATATCTGTATGTTGCCGGTGCGGCACAGGTAACACGCCCCGCACGCTCTGGTGTGCGGTTCCGCGACCACCCGCTCTCCTTCCCTGAAGCTCCTGCAGTCGAGTCCGAGCGCGACGATCGTGCCGGTAAACTCGTGGCCGAGAATGACCGGGGGCCAGTACGGAAACGAGTCGTGCCACACGTGTATGTCGCTTCCGCATACGCCGCACGCTTCGATCTTGATCTTCACCTCACCGGGATTCGGGCCCGGTTCCGGTACGTCCCGCACCTCGACGTGGCCGACCCCTTTCTGTGTCTTTACGAGAGCTTTCATTCCTTCCCCCAGTCCGATATGAATCCGGCGAGCACCTTGGCGGCCGTCGCGATATCGGCCATCCGGATGTGTTCATCCTTCGAATGAGCCACCTTGAGGGTGCCGGGACCGTACACCACGGTCGGGATCCCGAGGATGTTGTTGTAGAACCACGCGTCGCACGACGCGGTCATCGCGCCGATCTCGAGGGGCGTTCCGGCGTCCTCCGCCGAGGCCAGGAGCCCCTGCGGGAGATCGTGCCGGGGGGCGAGCACGCTGCAGTCGTGCATGTATGTCATCACCAGGTCGAACTCCTCGGGGGAGAGATCGCCGTCGACCAGGGCGTTCTTCATCTCCCCGGCCACCTCTTCCTTCGTCTTGTTGGGGAGAAATCCGAGGACTCCCTCCAGCACCGCCTCGCTCGGGGCTGAGGCGGGCCATCGTCCCGCGTTGAGCTTTCCCGCGGTGAGAGGCATCGGATTCGGATACGGATCGAACAGCTCGAGGCCGCGGGATGCCGCAAGCAGGCTCGCGTGATACTCCTCCAGGATGCCTATCGCATCGCGCGCCATCAGAAGCGCGCTCTTCGTTTCGCCGGCCTGCCCGCTGTGTCCGGCCCTGCCGTGAAGCGTCAGTCGGAACCACACCGCGCCGCGTATCGACGTGAATACGACACCGTCCGTCGGCTCCATCACGATACAGCCGTCCGCCCGGTCGTTGCCCCGGATCATCGCCAGCGTGCCGTTGCCTCCGTTTTCCTCCTCGACGACGAAGTGTACCGTGACGTTTCCCGGCGTCCCGACGTCGTTCAGTGCGCTGAGCGCGAGGAACGCCGCCGCGGCCTGCCCCTTGGCGTCGCACGCGCCGCGGCCGTACACCGTGCCGTCCTCGACGCGACCGGTCCACGGGTCCGTCATGCCCTCGGACGGCGGCACCACGTCCATGTGCGCGTTAAGCAGGAGCGATCTCCCGCCGCCGCCGTCCCGCCTGACGCGGACGTTGGACCGGCCGTCGTACGTCAGACCGGGAATGGGGGAGCTGTAGTCCGGGTCGGACAGGAGATCGTTGGAGAGCGGTACCTTCTCGACCGTACCGAGGGAGGAGAAGCTGTCGGCGATGAATTCCATCGCCTCGGTCTCCTCGCCCGACGTGGAGGGGAACCTCAGCAGGTCGCACAGGAACGACTGCGTCCCGGCGAGGTGTGTCTGAACAGCGTTGCGAATCTCGCTTCTCAATGTTACAGCCCCGTCAGGACCTTCTTCATGATGGCCAGGCTCTCGTCCGCTTCGTTCCGGGTAATCACCAGCGGCGGCGCCACGCGTATCACGTTGCCGTAGAGCCCGACCGAGCCGACCAGAAGCCCGTTCTGAGCGCACTTGGTGATAATCGGCCGGATGAGCTCCGGGGCGGGCGCCTTCGACTTCTTGTCCTTCACGATCTCGAGGCCCATCACCAGGCCCATCCCGCGCACGTCGCCCAGATGTTTTGCCTTCCTGGCGATCACCTGTAGCTTCTTCTTCATGTAGGTGCCCATGCGGGCGGACTTCGCGGGGAGCTTCTCCTCCTTCATGATGTCGAGTATCGCCGGCACCGCGGCGCTCGCCATCGGGTTGCCGCCCAGCGTGCTCGACATCTCCCCTTTCTTCAGGCAGGAGAACACATCGGCCGTCGCGGCGACGGCCGCCACGGGGACGCCGCAGCCGATGGCCTTTCCGATGCAGACGATATCCGGCTTCAGGCCTTCGTGCTCCATAGCCCACATCTTCCCGGTCCGTCCGTAGGATGCCTGCACCTCGTCCAGCGTGAAGAGCATTCCCCGGTCGCGGGTCCACCGCTCAAGCCGCTTCAGCCATCCCTTCGGAGGGAATATGAACCCGGCCGCGCCCTGGTACGGTTCGACGATCACGCCGGCCAGGTTCCCGGTAGAATTCGCCTGCACCACCGCGTCCAGGTGGTCGAAATACTTCGTGAACTTCGGACCGTCTTCGCAGAATCCCAGGTCATCCCGGTACGGATACGGGTACGGCGCGCGGATCGAACCCGGCACGCTCGGGCCGAAACCCCGCTTGGTGCCGGCCATGCCGCCCATGGACGCCGCCTGTATCGTTCTCCCGTGGAAGCCGCCGTAGAAGCAGAGAATCTCGTAGTTGCCCGTCTTTCGCTTCATCAGGCGCGCCGCGGCCTCCGTCGTCTCGCTCCCGGTCGTGAGGAAGAAGCACCGGTTGAGGTGCCGGGGGAGCGCTTTCACCAGACGCTCGGCCGCCTTGATCCGGTACGTGTTCGCACATTCGTAGTTGTTGAGTATCTTTCCGGCCGCCTCGCGCGCCGCCGCGACGAGCTTCGGATGGCAGTGTCCGACATTCGTGACGAGCACGCCGGACGTCCAGTCTATGAATGTGTTTCCGTCCACGTCGGTGACCACGCACCCTCGTGCCGATTCCCAGACAACGGGCGCCTGGAACCCGGTGACGTCCGCTTCGTATCTGTGCCACTTCTCGAAGAGCTTCCTGCCCTTCGGACCCGGCAGTCTCCCCTTCACGTTCGCAATGCTCATTCCGATACCTCCTTGTTAACGATGTACTTCGGCAGACCGCCGCCGGCGCAGGCGATGATGTCCTCGACAATGCTCTTTCTGATGTCCCAGCCGGATTCGTGGGACGCCCACGCGGTATGTGGGGTGAGAATGACGTTCTCAATGCCGAAGAGAGGAAAATCCGGGGGCGGCGGTTCGACGTCGTACACGTCTATCGCCGCCCCGGCGATTGTGCCGCTCTTCAGCGCGTCGGCGAGCGCGTCGGTATCCACCATCGGGCCGCGCGACGTGTTTATCACGTACGCGGTCGGCTTCATCAGCCCCAGTGTTTTCGCATTCACGATATGTCGGGTCTCGTCGTTGAGCGGGGTGTGAACCGTCACGAAGTCCGACCGGGAGAACAGCGTGTGCCGGTCCACGAATTCGATGTCCAGATCCTTCATCCGCTTGTCGGAGAGATACGGATCGCACCCGATGATCGTGAACCCGAAACTTGACAAGCGCGCGCAGACGATACTGCCGATGCGGCCGACGCCGACGATACCGAGCGTCTTGCCCTTCAGGCGATAGAGCGGAAATATATCGGAGAAATCCCACTGGCCGGCGTCGCTCGAGTCCTCCAGCGTTTTCCTGCTCCTGACGATCTTTCGCGCGCAGGAAAGAATGAGCGCGATCGCGTGCTCGGCGACATCGTCCTTGCAGTATTCCGTCTGGTAGCCGAGAACGATACCGTGCCTGGTACATGCTGCTACGTCCACGTTGTCGTAGCCGATGCCGTGTCGCATTATCACCCTGCAGTTCTCGATGCCGGAGATAACCTGCGCGTCCATCTTCACCATGTTGACGACCACCAGGTCCGCGTCGCCGATCTTCTCGATCACCTCCTCGGCCGGACGGAACTTGAGCTGATGACATTCCAGCTCGATTCCCTCCTTCGAGAGCCGTTCCTTTTCCCAGTCCAGGTTCTCTTCGATGTAATCGGTGACTACTACCTTCAATGTCGTCCTCCGCTATTGGATCAGGCCAGCGTGACGTCCACCCAGCGCGTCTCGGCGGCCGACTTGTATATGCCCTCGACCGCCCGGAGCGCGGCGACGCCATCCTCGCCGGTAATGGGCGGCTCCCCGTCTTTGCGTATCGCCTCGACGAACAGCCGAACGTATTCCCTTCCCATGTAGCCGGAGTATCCCGCGGCGGGCTCCAGCTCGTATTCCTGCTCCTTCACTCCTCCGACGGACGGGTCGTCGCTGCAGAGGAACAGGACGTCCTTCTCTCCTTCGTAGGCCGGCGCCCACGAGACCACCCCCTTCGTCCCCCGGAGCGCGATGTAGAGGTCCCGGCCGTGCGGGAACGAATCCGGCACGGTATAACTTATGTCCAGAGCGATGATCGTGCCCTTCGAGAACCTGAGATGCGCGAAAGAATTGTCCTCGATCTCATATTCGGTATTCACCTTCACGTTACGTCCGGACGCCTCGACGGCCTCGTCCTCCAGAAGCCAGCGGAAGAGATCGATCCAGTGGACCCCCAGATTGTACATCGGGCCGCCGCCGGATATCTCGGGTTTCAGCATCCACGGGGAGTGCCCGTCTATGTAGCGCTGGAGACGTCCCGCCGCGCAGCGGCCCTCGCCTCCCACGATGTCCCCGAGCGCGCCGGAACGGATGATGCTCTTCAGTGCCGCGGAAACGGGATGAAGCCGCCAGCAGTAGCCGATTGTCAGCTTGACCTTCGCAGCCCGTGCCGCGTCCAGGATACGCTGGGCCCCGTCCACGCTTGCCGCCATCGGCTTCTCCACCATCAGGTGAATGCCCTTTTCCGCGCATTCGACCGCCGCGTCGGGGCAGTCGGCGTGGGGGAGGAAGATCGCGGCGATATCAAGCTTCTCCGCGTCCAGCATCTCGTCCAGGTCCGCGTAGCCGGGTATGCCGAAGTCGGCGCAGAAGGCATCACGCAGGCCGTCAGCCGCCTCCGCGACGGCGGCCACCCGGATTCCGTCAACCGACTCGAAGAGCGGCATATACAGCCTCGGGTGAAGGTGTCCCAGACCGACGATTCCCACATTCAGCGCGCGTGTCATTATCTCTCCTCGTTGCGGAACAGCAGGTCCATGATTATATCAGATAGAAGCATCCTCTTCCTTCTGCTCCCGGTCGAGGATGCGATTCTCCATGTGACGAGCGCGCCGTGCGAGGGACACGCTCAGCGCGCCCCCGATCGCCATAAGGACGAATCCGGCCGCAAAGGTGATCAGATAGCCCGTTATCCGCTCCGGTCCGCCGCCCAGGTTGAGGAGCGTCACTCCGATCACCGGTGCGAGGAGCCCGCGGATGCCGAATGCGAATGACCAGAGCCCCTGATAACGTGAGACATCGTCTCCTTTCGCCAGGGCGATGACCGTTCTCATGATGCCGAGATTGAACGCGGCAAGGAGGAATCCCCTGAGAGCAAAGGAGACGAACAGTGGATACCGGCTGCCGGTGAGGGCGGCGATCACGTAGATGACAGGAACGACGGCGCACAGCAGCTGGAGCTTCGAGATCATCCACATTGGCCGTGCATGGTCTATCACCGCGCCCATCGTGAAATACGTGATGACGCTCACTGTTTGCAGGACGGCCGCGAAGACGGACACGTCGGAGGGCGTCATCCCGAGCCAGTCTTTCCAGAAGACCGGAGCAATGGACAGCGCCGTGAGGTTGCCGAGACCGCACAGGAACGAGAAGATGAGGAAATTCCGGTACGGGATGTTGACCCGGAGGATTGAGGTGAACTGTCCGATGGAGAACCGGGTTTCATTCGAGTCCTCCGGCGCAGGGGTGTCCCGGGCGATCCTGCCGAATATCAGCGTGGCGACGACGCCGACCGCGCCGCCGATCGCATAATACATAAACGGATCCACCCGCTCGAGGCACACCCCTCCGACGAGCGCCCCGATCACCGAGGCGCACGCCATACCGATGCGAACGTATCCCATGATCATGGCGCGGCAGCGGTTCGGGTACACCTGGCCCATCACCCCGGTATAGGCAGGCATGGAAAGCGACGACACCAGGAGCGACGCGAACACCGTTGCCACGAGCGCCGTCCCCTCCGGAACGAGGCGCGCCACGACAGGCATCAGCATCATCAGCCCCCGGCCGATACCGGCGAGGAGCACGACGGATCGCACCGCGCCCAGCGATCGGACCTTCGTGGCCCAGTACAGGCTCAGCAGGCAGCCCAGCGGCGTGGCGGCCTCGATGGCGGCCACCCATCCCGGGGTCGCCCCGAGGCGGCGGGCCATGATGCCGGCGAAGGGAAGCGTCATGCCGAAGTAGATACCGGTGGCGATCGCCGAGAACAGATCGACCACGAATTCCCGGCGAGCCTCGCGGGGAACGGGCTGTATAATCCTCATCCGGGATCGTTATGCGTCGAGACCGAGCCGTTCAAACTGCTCGGCGGGCGCGTCGTTCTCCTTCATGAGCCGGATCATGTGGCCGATCATCTTCTTCTCAGCCGCCTCGTCTTGCACCGGGTTTTCCTGCGTCGGATCGCTCTTCATGTCGAAGAGAAGCGTGCCGTACTTGTTCGCCTTGATGCGCTGGAATGCGGCCGACTTGATCTTCATCACCGGGCATCCCTTCGTGAACGAGAACGGCCCGGCGAGGTCTATCTCCTGGAGCTCGTCTGTGGAGAAAAGCGTTCGCATATGTGTCGGCATCAGCGTGTAGTTGAAAAGCGGCTGATTGCGCTCGGAAGCCGGCGCGCGCATGTAGATGTGTTCGCCGTCTACGCAATTGACGTGCGCTCCGTGCGCGCCGAACAGCCCGGCCTCGCGTACCGGGGCGTCGGACGCCACCGTGTCCTTCAGCGGCTTTCCCTGGACGTCGGTGGGGATATCCACGCCGAAGTATTCATAGAGGGTCGGCGCGAGGTCGATGGTCTGCACGAGCGCGCTTCGGCGCTCGCCCTTTATGCCGCTTCGCGGGTCCCATATGAAGAGCGGGATGCGGGCCACCTCGTCATAGAACGGCATGGTACACTTGCCGGTGAAACCGTGCTCGCCCAGGTGGAAGCCGTGGTCGGTATTTACGATGAGTAGAGTGTCCTTCCATAGGTCGTATCTGTCCATCGCGTCGAGCACCTTGCCCAGGTTCGCGTCGCACATGCTCACAAGCGCCGCGTATTCGCACCGGATGTGCTCCAGGGCCTCGGGACCCTTGTCGAACTCTCCGTATCCCGGCCAGTCGTACAGCGGGCCGTCGTAGTCGTGCGGGTACAGGTCCTTGTAGTGTTTCTGTGTGTAGTACGGCTCGTGCGGGTCGAACGTCTCTATGTGGAGGAACCAGTTGTCCTCGGCGTGGTTCCGGTTCAGGAACTCCAGCCCGGCGGCGAACGTCTTCGACTGAGGCTGGTCTTCCTCTCTGGGCATGTACATCCGGTTGATGAGCTCCTGGCGGTAGCGGGCGCTTTTCGCCTCCTCGGGCAGGCCCTCGTTTCCCAGGTACGGCTGCCACACGTCGCCCTCCTGGCCGCGGAAGAACTCCCAGGTGCCGTAGCGCAGGTGGTAGGTGTTCGCCCCATCCTCCCAGTAGTGGTACCCGTCGCTTGCCAGGTGGGTGTACGTTCCCGCCTTCTTGAGGATCTCCGGCATCGAGTCGTCGAACGGCTCGATCGGTCCCCACGCGCGGTGCAGGAAATTGTACCGGCCGGTGTGGATCTCCCGGCGGCACGGTATCGTCGGCAGGCTCCCGCCGTAGGCCACGTCGAACGTCGCGACAAGCTCCGCAAGCCGCGCGAAGTTGGGCGCTTTGACCCATTGGCAGCCGTAATTCGGCAGGAAGTGCCGATTGAGGGTGTCATACATCACCATAATCGCTTTCATATCAGCTCCTTTCTTCGGGTCTTCGTCCCGGAGTGCATTCTGTACTCGCTTTCTATATCTGGGGGACGGCGACGTCTTTGCCGTCCTCTTCGTCGGACACGTACGCGGCATAGATCGTCGCGATCGTATCTATCGCGAGATCCAGGTCGGACTGCGGTGCGGAACCTTCCGCCGCGCAGGTCAGAAAGTCCTGCAGCTCGGCCTGGTAACCGATCGTGAAATTCTCGTCGGGCGCCGCGGGGGACCAGCCCTCCTTGGTGCTCGCCTTCTCTATCAGGTAAATGTCCTCGAATTGTTCCTCCTTCGGGTTGTAGATATCCACGATCCCGGTCGGGCTTATCCTGCAGCGGGTGCGGTGGTTGTTGGCGAAGACCTCGATGTAGTCGTACAACCCGCCGAGCACGATCTCGGACGTGATCGCGTCGCAGATAGTGCCGTCGTCGAACACCACGTGCATCAGGCCGAAATCCTCGGTGTCGTGATACTCGGTCCGGAGGAACCCGGTGTCGATATACTCCGGGATCCCGGTGAGCCGGTGGACGCGCGAGCTGACCGATGCCGGCCGGATCGGCGTGCCGTTCCGGGCGATGCCCTCAACGCGTTTGAGGTACAGCATGCCGGTCAGCGGATGGCAGCCCTTGCCCATCAGCGACCCGCCGCCCTGGTACCGCCAGATGCCGTACACCGGAGAATGGGAGCCGCTGTGCGATTCCTCGCCGGTCATTCGCAGGATCTGGGCACCCGATTTCTCTATCACCTCCCGCTCCTTCTGGACACTGGGGGCGTACACGAAGTTCTCGGCGTACCCGAAGAACACGCCGCTTTCGCGCACCGCCTTCGCGACCCGCTCGAGCCGCTCGACGACCGCATCGAGCATCTCCTGCTTGCCGTCCCGGTCGCCGTGGTAGCTCTCGTCCGCGTCGGGCGGCCCGAAGTATCCGGTGAGCGGCTTCTCGCAGATAATGCCGGCTCCGGCCTCCGCGCCGGCGAGCATTTCTTCTTCATGGACGCTGGGGGGGCTGCACACGTCCAGGATGTCTATGTCCGGCAGCATCGCCCGGAAATCGTCATAGACCGGGATGCCGTGCTTCTCGCCGAATGCTCGGCGGCTCTCCTCCCGAAGGGACGTCACGCCGGCGAGCTCCAGCTCCACCCCGTACACCCTCTGGAAGCATTCGACGTGAAACCGGCCGGCGAAGCCCGTTCCGACGATGCCTACACGCAATTTTTCCATGATATACCTCCATTAATCCTGATTCCTCATACCGTTCCTGCTGCAACGACGTATCTGCCGCCAGCTCCTGCGTTATGCGCCTTCGGGGTTCTCGACGTAGTGCAGGACTACGCCTTCGCGCTCCTCAGTCGCATGCCTTGCATCTGGCAGCAGCAACGTCGTTTCGCGACGAAACGGCATGAGAAACCCAGATTACGATTATATTCCTTTCGCGGAAGCGGGCAATACCGGGCGGAATACGTTTTCTCGACATCGGATGATTTCGACGGGAGTATCGCCGCCGAAAACGAGCGTGAAACCGTTCCTACGGTACCCAGTGGGGATTCTTGTTGGCGGCATTGTTCCAGGTGATGCGGACATTGACCCCATCGGGCGGAAACCGGGTGATATATATCTCCTGCGATCGGTTGCATTGCCACGAGATATCGTCCGTCATCTCCGCATGGCAGTACACCAGATACTTCCCGCACGGCGAGAAGTCAGGGTAGTAGTTGACGCTCCGGTCTTCCCATCCCAGATCCATCTTTACCGGCTTCCCTCCCTTCGCTCCCTTCAGTGTCTGGTAGTACAGCCACGAGCCCTTCCGGGCGTACGTGTCCACGACGTACGCGATATATCCGTTGTCGGGCGACACCTCGATGTTGCAGACGACATCATGAGCGGCCGGCACGACGGAGACCGTGCCGTCGGGTGCCGCGGCGGTACCCTCCTCGTTGAGAGGGATGAATCGCACCGGTCCCTGCACCGCGATGAGGTACCTGCCGTCGCGGGTGAAGCAGGGATAGCCGCTGGCCTTCCCCTGTGTCAGTATCCTCTGCCGCTTGTGCTCCATATCGACCAGCGTCGGGGCCCGGCCGTTCCAGCGGGAAGATGTGTAGGCGATGCTGGTCGTGAATATCTTTCCGTTGGGATGCCAGTGGGGGAGGCTGCCGAATGCGACCGGCTTCGAGTCGGTTCCGTCCGCGTTCATCATGTAGGTCAGGCTGTGCAGGTGCCTGACGTGGCGCCTGTCGAGCGTGAGCTCCTCCTTGAGCTTTCGGTAATCGGACGCGGAGATCTGCGCGTCACCGAAGAAGTCCTTCCGCGCGTACAGTATCCGCTTCCCGTCCGGCGACACGTGCGGGTACAGCTCGTGCCCCTTGTCACTGGTAAGCCGCTTCAGGCCGGTGCCGTCCGAGGAGATGACAAAGATGTCGTCGTGCCCGTAGATATTCGAGTTGAAGTAGATTCGGGTACCGGCCTTGGCGAGCGCGGCGATCTCCGCGCGGAGCTTCTTCTGCTCCGGAGTCTCCGCCTCGAGAAACCTGGTGCGGTCCCGGTCGGAAACGGGTCTGAAGTGTGGCCTTTCCGCGGGCGCGTCAGCGGCGAGGGCCGCGAGAGAGACAAGAAGGAGAGCCGTCAGGAACTTCATGGTGCTCATTCCGGAATGCTACCACCAATCCCTCCTGAGGACCTTCTTTTCCTCCGGCTTTTCCGGCTCTTTCTCGTCTTTCTTCTCTTTCCCCTCGGCCGCAGGCTTCTTCTCGGGCTCTTTCACCGGCTTCGGGGGTGTATTCAGCTTGACGTCGCCAAGGTCCTCCAGGCCCATATCCCCCTCGAGAGCATCGAGATTGCTCTTGGCTTCCGCGGCCGCCTGCTCCGGATCCTTCGGTTTCTCCTCCCCCGCCTCCTCCGGCGGCTGTTCCTTGTCCACCTCCGCGGCGACTATCTGTATCTTCTCCTCCTCCTCGATCTTGGGGATGGACCACTCGTTCATATAGCCGTCCTCCCACACCATGTACCATTGCCGCTCCTTGATTTTATATCGCTTCAGGATCGGCTCGATGGCGTCGTGGAGCGCGTTGTAGAGGTCCACCACGTCCGGCTCCACGGGCTTCTTGTTCTCGTCCACCGTTTTCTCGCGCAGTTTCTTCTCCGCCTTCTGCTGGGCGATGTGAGCCAGGTTCCAGATAGTTTTCTTCTTCTTCTCCGACATCCTCGTTATCACCGCCCGGTCCTGCGCGAGCAGGGCCTCGTGCACCTCCGGGATGAGCTCGCGGAGCAGCTTGCGGTTCTCCTCCAGGTTGGAGAGGTACGCGACGGCCTTCTTGCTGTATCTGGCGTTCTGCCGGAGCTGCTTCTTGATCCGGGCCATCTTGGCTTGCTCCGTCCGGTTGAGCGACTTCACCTTTTCCTCCGCGTCGAACTCGTCCTGGAACACGCCCACCGAGCCGAATCTGGGCGGCTTAGGCTTGGGAAGGACCCACTCCCGGCCGGCGTTTTCCGGTATCTTCTCGGCAAACCACTGGGCCCACTGAATCCGCGCCCGGCGGTGCGCCTCCTCCCATATCGGATACTCGGCGTATATTTCCCGGGCCCGGATGCCCATCTCGTTGGACTTCAGGACCTCGTAGCTGGTGGTACCGTCGTACCGGACGATCCTGAGGATAGTGAACGGCCTCTTCGTGATCTCCGGAAGCTTGACGCCGTCGGCGGCTCGTACGGAACCGGCCGCCGCGACGAGGGCCGCCAGAAAGGCGGCCCCCCCGATGAGCAGTCTGTGCGGCTTCACTAGTACGCCGGCCCCTCCGGTCCTCCGGGCCTCTGGTATATCGGAGGCCTGGGTATGGGCCGTTTGCGAGGCGGTCTTCCCGGGCCGCCGCGTCCCGGCCTCGGCGGGATGCGCACTATCCAGTAATACTGGCGCTGCCAGCCGCGCTGGAAGAAGTTGGCCCACGTGGTGGTCGGATGATGCATCGTGTAGTCGGTGTATGCCGCGACGTACCGGTCGAAACCGGGTTTCCCCAGCTCCGCGCCGTACATCGGCGGACGGTTGCCCATAGCCTCGTGAAACTCCTCGCAGCGCTGCTTCAGGCACAGGAGCATCCTTGTCACCATATACGGCTTTCTCGCGGCCGTGGACGCGAACGTCTCCTTCGCCTTGTTGTCCTTCAGCAGCTCGTCGAGCGCGTGGTAGTACTGGTCGATATAGAACCGGTTGTTCTCGAGGCACAGGGTGAAGAAATCGATCTCCGCCTTCGCGCGGTGCTCCCATTTCTCGATCTTGGTCTTGGGCACGCCGGCTTTGACCCGCGCGATCTCCGAATCGAGCCAGGGGATGGCCCCCTTCAGCCAGTCGCGGACCACCTGGATGTCCTTCGCGGTCTTGAAGCTGCCGTAGTTGGCGGGCAGCTGCTGGTTGTACTTCCACGGCCGCGGCGGGTCCACACTCGCGTATATACGAAGCGGTCCCAGCATCTTGCCCTCGGTGTACACCAGGGAGCGGATCTTCTTCTCTTCCTCGTCGGCCTCCGTGTCGTCCTCCTCGCCGTACGGTTCGATATGCCACGCCCGGAACCAGGCACGGCCGCTGTTGTCATACTGCGTAACGCTGCTGGTCGTAGAGTTCCAGCCGTCGTTCCATCCTCTGTTCGCATTGAGCTCGGTGACCTGGAACAGGTACTGGTAGTACGGGCTGCTCGCGTACTTGGCGAAGACCTCCTCGCGGGAGTAAAGCAGAGGGGCATACTTCTTCTGCGCCTCCTCGTCCATCTCGGCGGGCACGATCGGCCGGAACTCGGGGATCTTTCCCTTGAATCCGGGGACCGGAAGCGGCTTGACCAGCCGCTCGTGGGCGCCCACTCTCTGGCTCAGCCGCTCGCCCGGCTGGTGGAAGTAGCAGGCGCACTTCGGCTCGTGCGGGTCCTGTATCGCGTAGTACGACCCGCCCGTCGCGAAGCCGCACCGGGACAGCCCGTAGAACCCCCAGCCGGTGTTGTTGCCCACGTTCTCGTGCGGACCGTTCAGTCCCGGCACCCACCTCACCTCGGGCACGGCGGATTCGCGCCGGTGGAAGATGAAGTTGGGGCCGTAGTCGATCTTCACCAGCTCCTTGCACTTGTCGTAGAACTTCCGGCGCAGGCCGGTCGTCTGCGGGTCGGACGTCACCAGCAGCGTCTCCGGCGCCGCGGCGAAGAAGGTCACCTTCTTTTTCCGGAGTTCGGAGACCACCCCCTCGAGGTCGTTCTCGGTGTCGGCGTTGTCCAGCGTCATTACCATGATCGCGTTGAACGAATAGTCCTTGTACAGCTCCTTCAGGCAGAATCGCACGCCTCCGCACCAGTCCTTCACGCAGTCGTCCTCCGTGAGGAAAATATACGGATCCCACGGCCGCGCCATTAGCTGCTGGGCCGGATTCATCTTGAGCTTCGCGCGGGTCTGAGAATCCTTCGTGAGCACGAAGCACTTGCGGATTGCGGTGCGCGCGGACTTGTGGTCCTCACAGTTCGTGGCGATAATCTCCGGCTTCGCCCGGAGTGCCACCACGCTGATCTTCAAGCCCTTCGGCGCGTTCTCGTACAGGATCGGCACCGATTCGTCGAACAGCTTCAGCAGCTTCATGCATGACGTGGAGTTGTCGATCAGAAGCACCAGGTGCGGCGGATTGCCCGACATATCATTATTATGGATCTTGTCGAGCTTCTTTCCGAGGAACTCCGCCAGGAGAAGCATGTCGCTTCCGAGAGACCTGGTCACAAACCTCGTGGCCTGCTGTTCCAGCTCTCCACTGCGGATCTTCTCGATGGTTTCCGGATCCAGCACGTCGTTTTCGTCGACGCCGGCGAATGCAGCAATGCACAGAGGAACAACGAACACAAAACACAGAGCGAGCACGGCAAAACGCATGTATAGTGAGACACGTTTCGACATACCTACCCTCCTTTCTCGGGATTGCCCCAAAAAAGCCCCGATTACCAGGGGGCACAAGGGATCTGCAAGACCGTGGTGCTACCCGTCTTCCATATTAGTGTGTGTCACCATTTCTGTCAAGCACAGTCCCCTTCGGACAGACAGATACCGCTCTTCAGGGAATCGCAAGGATATCAGGGAGAAGATCTTGCGTCGCCGCATCCGAGCGCAACTCGATTTCACGGGAGTCGGGCGAGGAGCGGAATAGATTGATTTATCCGGCCCCTGCCGGTACGATATCCGCATGAGATACGCAGCAGTAATCCCGGCGATTCTCGCCGTCACGGCCTTCGTATGGGGTGATACCATCGAGCTCCACGACGGCACGAAGATCGAATGCACCATCGTCCTCGAGGACGGCAAGAAGGTCTTCTACAAGACGAACGGCCAGACCCAGGCGCTCCCGGTGGGCGACATATCGGGCATCATCCGGACGAAGAAGAACCCTCCGAATCCTCCCGCCGAGGGTAATCCCGCGCCGGCGGAGAATCCAAAGCCGAATCCCGGGGAGAAGCCGAAGGAGACACCGGGCAATCCGCATCCGAAGCCGGCGCCCGCGCCGGCCGAGAAGCCCGCGCCGCCCCCCGAGAAGAAGCCGGAACCGGCGAATTCTCCCGAGCCGGAGATTCCCAAGCGGGAAATCGTGCGCACCAGTGACATGGAGCTGAACAAGCTGTTCGAGTCGCTGAAATCCACCTGTGACGGAATTCTCTCCTCCGCAACCGAGGAAGAAAAGACATTCTACAGGATGCGCGCGCTGATTCTGAAAAAGCATATCAGCAGCTGCGGGCGCTCGGCGGGCAAGATCGCTCTCGATTCACTCGAAGACATGCCCCTCTCCACGTGGAAGGAGAAGAAGATGCTGGTCGAGTTCCTGGCTGATCTCGTGTCCGAATGCCGCGACAGGGACATTCTTCCCTACTTCTGGGAGGAGTGGATGCCCTACAACCTGAAGCGGGTCGAAAGTTCGAACAGCAGGGAGTTCGCGCTGGGGCTGGTCAAGAGAATCATATCGGATCTGGAGAACGGTTACGGGAACATGTACCGCTCGGTGTACTACAACCTCAGGCCGTACAAGTACCGGGGCGCTGAGCGGTACGCGGTGGACAAGACGCCGATGAGGATGCCTCGGTAGCGAATCTCGAACCCGCTCGAATCTGTTCCCTGCGCCGCCTGCTGGCTCACGTACCTTCGTTGTAGAATACGTCCAGGCCGTCCTTCCCCGGGGCGACGATGTCCGGAAGGCCGTTTCCGGTGAGATCCGCGACGCTGAAGTGGATGCCGCAGCCGGACGCCCGCCCCGCCGGCCCGTGGTCGATAACCTGCTTCGAGAACCCGTCGCCGATCCACTTGAAGTAGTAGATGCCCAGGTCGTCGTCGGAGCCGGGATCCTTGCCGCAGTGGGCCCGGTACCGCTTACCCGTCACCAGCTCGCACGTGCCGTCGCCGTCGATATCCACCCAGTGCATGTCGTGATACTGGGAGTTCGAGGGGTCTATCGGGTGTTTCACCCAGGTCCTGCCGTATTCGTTCATCCGCTGCTCCCACCAGGCCAGACCGTAGTCGTGCGCCTGGCCGACGATGAGGTCACTCATACCGTCTCCGTTGACGTCGGCGACGATGATGGGCACGCTGGCGGAGCCCAGGTCGAACTCCTCGCGGAATGTCCACTCGCCGTCCAGACCGTCCTTCGGTGACTGGAGCCATCCGTTGTGGAGGACGAAATCGCCCCGCCCGCTGCCCGACACGTCTCCGAACCCGAGCCCGTGTCCCTGGTTGGAGAAGAATATCTCGTGGGCGGTAAAGCTGCCGGTGCCGCGACCGGCGTCGTCCGTGTCCAGCTTGTACACCACCAGCGGACCGTTCGGCGTGTTCGGCACGATCTCGAGCACCCCGTCCCCGTCCACGTCCCACGCGCGAGTCGTCTCCACGTTTCCCGTCTCGGCGATCACGTGCTCCGGCCACAGCGAGTCGCAGTCGCCCGGGTTCTCCCTCCATCGCAGCGTGTTGCCCCACCAGCCGCCGGTGACGAAGTCGATCCGGCCGTCCCCGTTCACGTCCATCGGGATGGTGGAGAAGTCGTCGTAGTATTCCCCTTCCTGGCGGACGTCTCCGATGAAATGGCGTTTCTTGAAATCGGGGCCTTCGTACCAGTACGCACCCGAGACGATGTCGGGGACGCCGTCGCCGTTGACGTCGAACACGCCGGCGGATTCGTAACGCTCGTCCGTGAGGCGCACCTTTCTCCATTTCAGAGGCATCGCATCACTCCTGCATTCCTTTCCAGAGCCGCAGATACTCCCGGGCTATCCGGAGGTCTTCGAGGGCCTCGTCCGCCTCGCACAGCGGGGTCGGCTCGCCCCGTACCGCCTGCAGGAAGTTCATCGCCTGCTGGCGCATCGAATCCCTCCACGGCAGCTGCGGGACCACCGTTTCCGGTTCCCGTCCGTCGCCGGGGTCGCGCAGGATCTCCACGCGGCCGGGCCGGTTCGAGGCCATCGGCGCCGGAAGCTCCAGCCTCACGTATCCGTTTTCGAACGCGACGAGTGCCGACTCCTGCCAGGCGATCGTCGTCCGGTACGGCGACATCTCGATCGTTCCCGGCACGCCGCCGTCGCCGAGCACCGACATCACGATGCCGGACGGGTCCGCGTAGCTCACCCGGTACGGCTCTCCGAGAAGGTGCCGCATCAGATTCACCTGGTGTATATAATAATTGACGAACTTGAAATAGTCATTCGCCGATTTCTGATCCATGTCGGAAGGTTCCGGATCGGATTCCAGCTCCGGCGGGGGATCGTCTCCCCGGATCAGGTCGGTGAACGCGCCCGCCTGCCAGTCCCCGGCGGGCATCAGGATGCGCACGTACGTCATCGCCCCGAGCTCGCCCGACTTCTTCAGTCGCGCGATCTCCTCCACGGCGCGCATCGTTCCCGGGTCGCTTCGCTTGTTGTAGCCGACCAGGTGGCGCGCGCCGCTCGTCTTCAGCGCCTGGAGGATCTTCTCGCCGGCCTCGATCGATCCGGCCAGCGGCTTCTCCGTGAGCACCGGGACTCCCGCGCGGAAGAGCTCCGGGACCAGCGTGCCGTGGTTTCTGAACTGCTGAACGGCGACTATCCCGTCCAGGTCCTCCTTCTCGAGCATCTCGCGATGGTCGCGGTACACCGAGGGAACGCGATACCGCGCGGCGACCCTGCGGGCGGTATCCTCCCGCAGCTCGGCGACGGCGACTACCTCACAGTCCGGAAGCACCGCGTAGTGCTTCAGGTGCGCGCACTGACCCATGCTTCCCACGCCTACGAACCCGAGCCGTATCGTCCCATTGCCGGCCATAGCGAATCCTCCCCAATGGTATTGCGGTTCTCGAAACAGGCGCAGCCCATCCGAGGCTTGATATTCCCTTTTGATACAGTAGGATACGGTTGGAAAGGATGAGGTAAATGGCAGAGCTTGCGAAATTCTTATCCGAAATTGCGACGCGGCGGCTCGGGACCGCACACCTGCTCCATGTCGGGCGGGTGCTGCCCGACCCCGGCTGGGGGATGAAGTCGCACCTTCACCGCGACTTTCACGAACTCATCGTCGTGGAAGAGGGCCGCTTCCAGGTGCGGATACGCGGACAGACGCTCTCCGGGGAGCCCGGGGACATGTTTCTGTATCCGGCCGGGGTGCCCCACGAAGAGAAAACCGACGCGTCGAGGCCGGCCGGACTTTTGTTCCTCGGGTTCGATTGGGATCTGGATACGTCGCGCGTCCCGCTGCAGGCGACGGACACGGAAGGGCGCGCGCGCGTGCTCATGGAGTGGCTCTACGCCGGGCGTGGGGCGTCCCGCGGGTCGACCGCGGCGGTCCGCGACGCGATCTTCCGCGCGGTTCTCGCGCTCTATCTGGACGGGTGCGTCTCGAAAGACGACGCGCTCGTCGCGAAGATGCGGAGCTTCGTCCGCGAGCGGATCGCACGGCCGGTCTCACTCGACGATCTCGCGCGGCGCGCCGGAATGAGCAAGTATCACTTCCTCCGACGCTACAAGGAGCTGTCTGGCCGGACCCCAATGGAGGACGTGCGGGCGCTTCGCGTGGAGTACGCCCGGGAGATGATTCTCACGACCGATCTTCCGCTCAAGGCCATCGCGCCGCTGGCCGGGATCAGCAGCGAATACGCGCTGTCCAAGATGTTCAAGAGGGTGCTGGGTTCCACGCCCGGGGCGCTGAGGCGCCGGGCCCGCGGCTAATCCCCACGGCGCAGTTATTTGACTTGCGGCTGGCTGCATTCATTGCGTACAATCTCCGGAGTATTGTTCCGGCATCCGACACGCGACAGAGGAGACACTCCATGCTGGCGAAAGTGGAAAGCCTTGCCGTTCTGGGAATCGAGGGCGTGGTGCTCGAGATCGAGGTGGACGTCGCGCGCGGCCTGCCCAACACCGTCATCGTCGGCCTTCCGGACGCGGCGGTGCGGGAGAGCCGGGACCGGGTGAGATCCGCTCTGACGAACTGCTCGTACTCGTTCCCGCCACGGCGCATCACCGTGAACCTGGCCCCCGCGGACATACGCAAGGAGGGCCCGGCCTACGACCTGCCGATGGCCGTCGGCGTCCTCGTCGCCACGGAGCAGATCGAAATGAAGAGACCGGGCCGCGTCGCGCTGGTGGGGGAGCTGGCGCTGGACGGCGCGGTGAGGGCGGTGAAGGGCTGTCTTCCCATGACGATCGCGGCGCGGGAGGCGGGGATCGAATCCGTCATCGTGCCGGAGGGGAACGCGTCCGAGGCGGCCGTGGTCGAAGGGGTGTCGGTGTACGGGGTATCCAACGTGACGGACGCGGTCGGCTTTCTCGCCGGCAGCCTCGACCTGAGGCCGGCCGAGGCGGCCGACGGCACGGACCGGGAGTCCGTCGAGCTGGACGAGGCGCTGGATTTCGGAGACGTGAAAGGACAGGCGCACGTGAAGCGGGCGCTCACGGTGGCCGCGGCCGGCGGGCACAATGTTCTTCTGATAGGGCCCCCGGGATCCGGCAAGACGATGCTCGCGAGGAGACTTCCCTCCGTGCTCCCGCCGCTCACGTTCGAGCAATCACTGGAGACGACGCGGGTCCACAGCGTTGCCGGCCAGCTCAGGAAGGGGCAGGGCCTCCTCTCGACCAGGCCGTTCCGGATGCCCCATCACACCATCACCAACGTCGGGCTGGTAGGCGGCGGGTCCGAGCTGCGGCCCGGAGAGCTGAGCCTGGCGAATCACGGCGTTCTGTTTCTGGACGAGCTGCCCGAGTTCAACCGTAAGACGCTCGAGGTGCTCCGGCAGCCGCTGGAGGACGGCGAGATAAGCATCACCCGCGCTGCGGGAACGGTGACGTACCCGTCGGACGTCATGCTGGTGTGCGCGATGAACCCCTGCCCGTGCGGGTTCTACACCGACCCGAAGAAGGAGTGTCACTGCTCGCCGGTGCAGATACAGCGGTACCTGTCCCGGATATCCGGGCCGATGCTGGACCGGATTGACATCCATATCGAGGTGCCGCCCCTCAAGTACCGCGAGCTCGCCTCGGAGGGAGCGGGCAGGGAATCGGCACGTATCAGCAGCAGGGTGGGCATGTGCAGGGCGATTCAGGAGAAACGGTTCAGGAGGAGCCCCGCGTCGATGAACGCCCGCATGACCGCGAAACAGATCAAGAAATACTGCCGGCTGAAGGACGGCGCCGACGCGCTCCTGAAACAGGCGGTCGACGACTTCGGCATATCGGCCCGGGCCTACACCAGGATACTGAAGGTGGGAAGGACCATCGCCGACCTGGACGGGAGCGAGGAGATCGCGGTGGAGCACATCGCGGAGGCCGTCCAGTATCGCATGCCCCATTCCAACATCTGGGAGTAGCCGTCCCTCAAGGGCATTGAAAATCCGTCCTCACGAAACTATGATGCACGCTGCATTCTGACTGGCGATCCGAGTGATCCAGCCCACTTGGTCGATGGTATCTGTCGAGGCAAAGGAGGTGCTGGAATGTCTTCTAAACGCATCGTGAATGTCGGCATCATCGGCTGCGGGCTGATGGGCCGGGAGCTCGCCAGCGCGGCGGGGCGCTGGTGTCATCTTCCGGGTCTGGATTTCGTGCCGCGCATCACCGCGGTGTGCGACGTGAACGATGCCGCCGCGGCATGGTTTTCCGAGAACGTGCCCGACGTCGAGCTGGTGACGAACGACTACAAGGAACTCATCGGCAGCGACACAGTCGAGGCGGTGTACTGCGCCGTTCCCCACAATCTTCACGAGCGGCTGTACACGGACATCATCGGGGCCGGCAAGCACCTTCTGGGGGAGAAGCCGTTCGGCATAGACATGAAGGCGTGTGACGCCATTATGAAGGCGGTCGCTGCAGGCAACGTTCTCGTCAGGTGTTCTTCCGAGTTCCCGTTCCATCCCGGCTCCCGCATGATAACCGGGTGGGTCGGCGAGGGGCGGTTCGGCCGCATCATCGAGGTGGAGGCGGGCTTCTGGCACTCGAGCGACCTCGATCCGGACAAGGCGATGAACTGGAAGCGGATGATAGACATGAACGGGGAGTACGGCAGCATGGGAGACCTCGGCATGCACGTGGTGCACATGCCGTTCCGCTTCGGCTGGAAGCCGAAGAATGTGAGGGCGCTCTTATCCAACATCATGAAGGAGCGTCCGAACGGAAAGGGAGGGACGGTCCCGTGCGAGACGTGGGACAACGCCATCCTCGCGTGCGAGGCGTCCTCTCCGGACGGCGGCGAGTTCCCGATGATCCTCTCCACCAAACGGATCGCCCCGGGCGAAGGCAATACATGGTTCATCCGCGTGATGGGCACCCGGATGTCGGCTGAGTTCTCGACGAAGAATCCGAAACAGATACGGTTCCTGGACTACCGGCCGGGCGGGGAGCAGAGCTGGCAGGAGCTGGACCTCCCGCACAAGCCGCCGTACCCGTCCATCACCGGAAGCATATTCGAGTTCGGGTTCTCCGACGGCATGCTCCAGATGCTCGCCGCGTTCCTGGACGAGCTGGTCCACGGGAAGGATATGAAACAGCCCTTCCGCTGCGCGACGCCGGAGGAGGCCGCCGAGAGCCACCGGCTGTTCTCCGCCGCGCTCGAGTCGAACCGCACCGGGCGGACTATTTCGCTCGAGCCCTGAACGATGACTGACACGAACAGGGCGTGGCATCTCACCGGAACAGGCTACGACTCACTTAAGCTCGCGGAGCTTCCCGTCCCGAAGCCTGGTCCCCGGGAGGTACTGATCCGTCAGGAGTGCGTCACCGTCTGTTTCTCCGCCATCAAGGAGATAAAGCTGGGGGCCGAGCATCCGCGGCTGGCCGGGCGTGACCTGGCCGCGGAGCCGGTGATACTGGGCGACGAGTCGATCGGCACCGTCATCGAGGCGGGCGAGGAAATGCGGAACCGGTTCCACCCGGGCGAGATATACGTGATACAGCCGGACCTGGGCGACGGCCGGGCGTTCGGCTACGGGATTCCCGGCGGCTTCGTCCGGTACCGGACCGTTCCCGAGGAATTCTGCGGACAGCTTCTTCGCGTCGAGGAGGAGGCGATCGGGAAGTACGGGTTCTTCAGCTTTCCCCTCGCCGAGCCGCTCGGCTGCGTGGAGAAGTCCTGTTCGATAGGGTTCCGTGCCGCTTCCCGGCGCGGCGGGAGGATGCTGCTTCTTGCGGCCCCGTCGGCGGGGAGCGTCCGGTGGGGATTCACGGATGACGAAGGCGTCCCGGAGCGCGTCACCGTGGTTGGTGAAGACTTCGGAGATGTCGCGGAGGCCCTCTCCTCGCGCGGCACGGTCGTGACGTCGGCGGACGCCGCGCTTGAGGACGGGCCGTTTGATGACATCATCATCGCCGGTAATCCGGGGGCGGATCTTTTCGCACAGGCGTCCGGCCTTCTCGACAAGAACGGCACCCTCTGCGTAATCAGTGAATCCGCGGGAGGGGAAGAGCTCCCGATCGACGTCGGGGCGGTGCACTATCAGGGACACATCGTGCTCGGCGGAACGGAACCGGACATCGCCCGGTGCTACCGGGCTCGGCCCGGATACTCGCCCATCGCGGGCGACACCGTGCTGCTGCTCGGCGCGGGCGGACCGATGGGGCAGATGTTCGTGCTGTGGCTGCTGGGAAATACGGTCGCGATGCCGCGACGGATCGTCTGCACCGACGTGGACGAGGGACGCCTCGCGGCGCTCCGGCGGCTCGGCGAGGGGGCGCCCAACGGGCTCCGATTCGACGTGGTGGACGGGCGCGGCGGCTCGCCGGCCGACTACCTGTCCGGGGGCGAGATCGATTACCTGGTCATCCTGTGCCCGGCGCTGGAGGCGGTGAGGGGATGCGTGCCGTTCCTCGCGAAAGGCGCGGTGGTGAACTGCTTCGCCGGGATGAAGGGCGCGATCCTTCCGCTGGACGCGGGAACGATCACGTCGCGGCGGCTCCGGATCGTCGGTTTCAGCGGGCTCGACACCCCCGCGATGGATAGCGCCCTCTCCCGGATCGTGGAGGGGACGGTGGACGTGTCTCCGGTCGTAGCGGCGGTGGGCGGGTTCGATACCGGAAGAGAGGCACTGGAGGCGTGCGGCGCGGGGACCTATCCGGGGAAGATCGTCGTGTACAGCGGGGTGGACGCGCCGCTGAAGCCCTTCGCGGACATCACCGGGGGAAAGAACTGGTCCGCGGAATTCGAGAGACGCCTTCTCGCCGGTGAGCTATGAGCGTGTTTCTGCAGTTCGGGGCCGGGAAGATAGGAAGGTCCCTCTGCGGCGCGCTCTTCGCCCGGGCCGGATACGAAGTGGTCTTCGTGGACGTGGACACCCGCGTGATACGGGCGCTCAACGCCGAGGGACGCTACCGGGTGGTGGTGAAGGACGAGATCCCGGACGAGTTCTGGGTCGAAAATGTCCGGGGGGTGGACGCGGCCGACACGGACGCGGTTGTCGCGGAGATCGCCCGCGCCGATATGGCCGCAACCGCGGTGGGAGCCGGCGCGCTCGAGGCGCTGATAGAGCCGCTCTCCCGCGGGCTGGCGGCCCGCGACGGCAGGCCGATAGACATACTGCTCTGCGAGAACCTTCGGAACGCCGCCGACTTCGTGAGGGAGCGTTTGACGGAAGACCGTTCCGTCGGACTGATCGAGACCAGCATAGGGAAGATGGTTCCCATCATGCCGGACGACGTCGTGAAGGAGGATCCCACGCTGGTCTGGGCGGAGGCGTACAACCGGATAGTCGCGGACCGGCAGGGCTTCGTTCTCCCCCCGCCGGACGTCGAGGGGCTGGTCACCAGGGACAACTTCAAGGCGTACGTGGACCGGAAACTCTTCGTGCACAATCTCGGCCACGCCGCCTGCGCGTACCTGGGGTTCCTCGAGGGGCACGACCTCATCTGGCAGGCGATGGAATCCGATACTCCGCGCGAGACGGCACTGGGCGCGATGAGAGAGTCGGGCCGGGCGCTGCTCTCGACGTACCGGGACGAATGGACGGAAGACGAAATGGAGGGACATATCCTCGACCTCGCCCGCCGGTTCCGCAATCGGGCGCTGGGTGATTCCGTCTACCGGGTCGGCCGGGACCTTCCGAGAAAGCTCGCGCCGGACGACCGGCTCTTCGGGGCGCTCCGGTTCCAGATCGCCGCCGGCGTCGAGCCGGTGAATACGATGAGAGCCGTTGCCGCCGCGCTGCGCTTCCGTGCGACGGACGAATCGGGAGAGATGTTCCCTTCGGACGCCGAGGTCGCCGCTTTCATTGAAAAGGAGGGTGATCGGGCGGCGCTGGCGAAGTACGCCGGCCTCGACACCGAAGGCGCGGACCGCGAGCTCGCCGACAGAATTCTGAAGGGCGACTAGCGGGAGCGGGAGGCTCCTGAGCGGGTTCTGGGTTTGACCGGCTGTCCGCCGACAGGCGGACCTTTCACCGGCCGGGCAAACCCTGCCTCGCCCTTCGGCAAGCTCAGGCCCCGAGCCCCGTCGAGGGGGAGGCGAGCCCGTTCCTTATACGAGCCGAGAATGAGCGAAGGTGCCTCCCGCTCCCGCGATATTACGCGAGCGATTCCTTGAGCGCCGGTATATGCCCCTTGCCCACGCCGCGCACCTCGCACCCCAGCTTCAGGTAACCTTTGATTTCCTCGTCCGTTAGAAGGTTCTGGGTGTCCACGATCGCCGGGGTCTTGCCGGTGGCCTTCACCACTTCGGCCGGGTCCAGCCCGGCGTACTCCCGGTGGCCGACCGTGAAGACGACGGCGTCCGCGCCCTTCAGCGAACCCATCAGGTCCTTTTCTACGTTGGCGTCCGCCACCTCCGGCCACACCTTCACCAGCGGGTCGTGGCACGACGCCTCGGCACCCTCCTTCACGATCGCGTTCCAGTACGTCTCGGTAGGGGAGTGACGGGTATCGCCGACGTCCTTCAGGTACGAGACGCCCAGGATGTGCACCCGCTTGCCCGCGAGGCTCCCGCCGAGCGCCTCCCTGGTGAGCTTCACCGAATGCAGCGGCATGGTGTCGTTGATATTCACCGCCTGGATTGCGATGGGCAGGCCCTCGTCCCGCTTGAACACGTCGAGCGACGCCCAGTTCGCCAGCACCGGGTCCTTCGTCAGGCAGTAGCCGCCCACGCCGAAGCCGGGATTCATCATGTTGCAGTGAGTGGGCCGGACCCGTATGGACTTCACCACCTCGAACAGGTTCACCCCCACGTCCTCCGCGAAGAGCGCCCACTCGTGGATGAGCGCGATGTTGGCGGCGCGGAACGTGTTCTCCATCGTCTTGGCGATCTCCGACGCGTTCGTCGTGCCGAGTTGGTAGATGGGGAACTCCCTGTAATTGAGCACCGTCTCAAGGAATTTCCTCGCCTTCGCCATGCTGGTGCTGTCCAGCGCGGAGTACGTCCGCCAGAAGTCGCGGATTGAGCTGACGTACTGGTTGCCGGGCATCACCCGCTCGTACGAGTGCGCGATCTGCGGCGGGTTCTCTTTGACGTCGATCCCGCGCTTTCCGAACTCCTCCTCCAGTATCGGCTTCACGATGTGCTCGCAGGTGCCGGGCGGTACCGTGGTCTCCACCAGCACCAGCCCGTCGGGCCGTATATGCTGTCCCAGGGTACGCATCGCGCTCTCGAAAGCCGAAGTGTCGCAATACCCCTTCGCGGCGTTGCCGAACTCCGGCTTGGTCGCGTCGAGCTGGATGTCCACGACGACGATGTCCGCAAGCTCGAACGCCCGGTTGTGCCACGTGGCCCGCAGCGTCTTCTTCTCGTTGACGGTGCGCGGGAATATCTCGGCGATCTCGGGGTCCGTTGCCTCCACCGGCGGGACGCCCGTATTCATGAACGGGACCTTCCAGTACGACCGCGCCGAAACGCGCTGCTGGCCGTGCACGAAGTACGCCGGCTTGCCGTCCTCGCCGACGGCGTCGGCGACGATCGCCGCCATCACGCACCCGACGAATCCGAGACCCTGAACGGCCACGATCTCCCGGCCCATCGCCCGCTGTTCCTCGGTGATTCTCTCCAGCTCCTTCACCTCGGCGGCATCCGCCGCCTCGTCTGGAAATTCGTACCGTTCGCCGTCGGGTGATATGGATGCGTCCGCCATAACTCCTCCTTCTTCAGCTCAGATTGACTTCTTTTTCTACCACAAATATGCGGCTCGGGAAATCCGAAAGCTCGCCGACGAACAGGTCCCCGTCGGATGCCAGCGTCTCGATCCGCGCTTTCTCCGCGGGAAGGGTGCGCGTGGCCGCCTGGAAATGCATGTGCCCGAGAATGGTGGTCCCGGGCGGGCCGTTATATCCCACCAGGTACTCCGGTGCGCTCGTTACGAAATCGACCGCCACCTGCAGCGCGTCCCGGTCCACGTACTGATATACGTGTTCCGGGTTGGCAAGGATGATATGGTGATCGCTGTAGGGATAAGGGTTCGCCGATATCACGTAGCCGTTCCACGGCATGTCCTCCCGTCCCTCCTCCTGGATGCAGTACGGGCACTCCTCATCACCCTTCTTTCGCTTCTCCACCCTCTTGTTGCTCACGATGGACTTCCGGGTCTCGTTGAGCTGGACGACGATCAGCCCGTCCAGGAACGTCTTAGTTTCCAGCCCGCACAGGCACTCCTCCCGGACGAACCCGTTCTCGATCCCGCGTCGCCAGAGGCCGTCGACCTGTTCCGGAAGGCCGGGGAACCGCGCCTCGAAACGTTCATCGGCATCCTTGATGCCGGCGGACAAACGGTCGTAGAAGAATGCCAGATCGTCCCTGGAGCTGCTCACGTACGACAGCGCCTCGGAGACGTTCTCCGCCGTCGAGAACTCGTATATGTCCCGGTCCACCGTAATGATAAGCCCGGTCATGTCCGAATGGCCCGGCTTGATCGTCTTGTCCGGGTCGCCCAGATGCTCGACGTAATTCACCGGCAGCCGGATCCACCTCGGGATCAGAAACGCGCGGAGCCGCCCCTTCCGGTACCCGATGGTCAGGTTGAGGATCTTCGTCTTCTCGTTTTCGAGCAGGAGATCGATGAGCTCGGCGACCGTATCAGTGAATCCCATAACGCACTTGATACCAGATTCTTCCGCGCCCGGCAAGGAAGAATGGCCGCTCCCGCGCGCTTGCCAACCGTTGCGTTCGTAAGGATAATGGGCCCATGGAACATTACCTGAACGAAGAGCACATACTCCTCTTTCTTCTCCAGCTCTTCGTCCTGCTCACCGTGGCGAAGCTGCTGGGAGGGCTGTGCCGGAGATGGGGGTATCCGGCGCTGGCGGGAGAGGTGGTGACCGGGATACTGCTGGGGCCGACGCTGTTCGGCCGGGCCCTTCCCGGGCTGCACCAGGCCCTCTTTCCGGACATCGCGGTTCAGACGACCATGCTCGAGACGGTATCCTGGTTCGGGGTGCTGTTTCTGCTTCTCGCCACCGGCTTCGAGATAAACATATCGACCGTATGGAAGCAGGGAAAGGCCTCCGTTACGATCGGCACGGTAGGGGTGTTCATCCCCATCATAATGGGATGCGTCGTTTTCTGGTGGCTTCCGCAGGACCTGTGGGGGCAGAACGCGACCCGGTTGACCTTCACGCTTTTCGTGTCGATTGCGGCGGCGATCAGCGCGATTCCGGTGATCGCCAAGATCCTCCACGATCTGGAGATCCTGAAGAGCGATCTGGGACTCACGACGCTGTCGGCGTTCGTCGTGAACGACGTGCTGGGCTGGCTCCTCTTCACCTTCGTTATCGGATTCGCGGGCCGCGGCGGGGGCGGGGTCGGGGCGGCGGCTCTCGTGTTCCTGGGGATCATGACGTTCGGCACGCTGTGTCTCACGGTGGGAAGCGGCGTCGTCGGCCGCATCACCAGGTGGCTCAAGACGTCTTCCCTCCCGTACCCGGCGTCCGTGCTCACGTTCATATCCTGTCTGGGGATGCTATCTGGAGCCATCGCGCAGTGGATAGGCATTCACGCGATACTCGGGTTCTTTCTCGCGGGCATCATGGCCGGGAATACCAAGGAGATATCGGAGCGCACCCGCGGCACCATGTCCCAGATGATCCACGCGATATTCGTGCCGGTCTTCTTCGCGTCGATAGGACTGAAGATAGACTTCCTGAACAATCTCAGCATATCCGTCGTTGCGGTATTCACCGCGGTGGCGATCGTCGGCAAGTTCGTCGGCGCCTGGGCCGGGGGGCTGTTTGCCCGGTTCTCCCGCGCGGATTCCTTCTCCCTCGGCATCGCCCACATACCCGGCGGCGCGATGGAGATCATCGTCGGCATGCTCGCCCTCGAGCTCGGGCTGGTGTCGAAGAGCATGTTCGTGGCCATCGTGTTCGCGGCACTGTTCTCTTCGGTGCTGGTCGGGCCGCTCCTGGCCTGGTCCATCCGGAGGCGCGGTGCGCTCGACGTGGCCCGCTTCCTGATGAGGGAGGCGTGCATTGCCGACCTCGCCGCCAGCACCCGGCGGGACGCGATCGAGGAGCTGTGCAGGACCGTTGCGGAGAACTCGTCGGCGGTCGGAGCGGATGAGCTGATATCCGCCGTCCGCGCCCGGGAGGAGATAATGGGTACCGGTCTGGGGAGCGGCATCGCGGTTCCGCACGCGCGGCTGAAGGATCTCGATACTCCCATCATCGCGTTCGGCAGATCGAAGACCGGCATGGACTGGGATGCTCCGGACGGCGTTCCCGCGCGCTGCATCTTCATGATACTGACGCCGGAGGAGGAAGAGGGCATGCAGGTGCAGATCCTGGCCGCGCTGGCCCGCTGTGCCCTTCGGAAGGATGTGCATGACAGGATCGACGCGTCGGAGGACGGCGAGGAGCTGTATCGCGCCCTTACTGAAGCGCTCCGTGCGGAAGCCGTGAGCAGCAGCTGAGGGACTGCAGATGGACGAAGACAAGGCAAAATCAGAAGCCGACGCCAAGAAGGACCTGATAGGTCTTCTCAAGTCCAAGGGCCTGACTCCCGAAGAGCACAAGAAGATCCTCGCCATAGCCACCTCGATTGGATACGGTACCGGCTCCTCCGACGCGGAGCGCCTCGGGTCGCGCATGACCAAGGCGGTCTTCATCCTGGTGACCCTCATGGGCATAGCTCTCATGACGCTCGCGTGGTTCCTGCTCGGTCAGCTGGGAAAGAGGGTGGAGCAGACAGGTCCTCGTGTCGGCGGCGCGCCCGCGGTGGCACCGGACGACTCATCGAGAAACGGGCGGGGGCCGGGGAGGTAGCGTTACGCTATCCCGTGCTCCTGCTTGTAGGCGGGCCAGTTGCGCTTCAGGTCCACGAAGTCCTCGAAGGACTCCCGAAGAATAAACGGATTGGTCGCCTTCTCGTTGCCGATGGTGGAACTGGGCGCCACGCCGTAGTCATGGCCGGGCCAGACCTCGGTCTCGTCCGGAAGGGTCATCAGCTTGTCGTGAAGGGAATCGTACTCCGCCCGGGCGTCGTCTCCGTAGCCGGTGCCGCCGACCTTGCCGACGAACAGCGTGTCTCCCGTCATCAGCTTCCCCGACTCCCCCGGCGCGGACACCAGTATGCATATGCCGTCCGTGGTGTGGCCCGGGGTGTGGATGATCTTCAGCTCGACGTCCCCGAGAGAGAATGTCTCGCCGTCCGCGGCCCCGCACGCGACGAGCTCCGCGCCCGTCTTCGACCGAACGTGCGAATTGCCGTCCGTGTGATCGTAGTGACCGTGAGTGTTAATCAGGTATTTCACTTCCAGGCCGTGTTCCTTCGCTCGCTCCAGCACCAGGGCAGGAACGTTCGACGGGTCCACCACGGCCGCCCGGTTCGTCTTCCCGTCGCCCACCAGGTACGCGAAGTTTCGGTCGCCGCCGGTCCGTATCTGCTCGAATATCATCGTTTCACCCTTTCGTAGAGCTTCTCGTAGAGCGGTACGACCGTTTCCGCGCCGAAGCGTTCCCTGGCCTCGGCCGAGGCCGTGTGGCTCATCTTCTCCCAGGCCTTCCGGTCCTTCAGGGCCGCGACGATCCGGCGCGCCGTTCCCTCGATATCGCCGACCCGGCACAGCAGTCCGGTGACGCCGTCCGTCACCACCTCCGGCATGCCGCCGCACGAGGTGGCGGCCGCCGGCGTGCCGCAGGCCATCGCTTCCAGTGCGGAAAGGCCGAAAGACTCATGATCGCTCAGAAGCATATACATATGCGACTTCCGAAGAAGCTTCGACAGGTTCTCCGTCACCCCGCAGAAGCTCACCCTGTCGCACAGGTCCAGCTCGCCGACCAGCTCCATGGCGCACCCCTTCTCCGGGCCGTCTCCCAGCATGGTCAGCCGTGCCGGGATCTCTTTCTGCACCAGGTCGAACACCCGTATGATGTCGGCGACGCGCTTCACCGGGCGCATGTTGCTGGCGTGTGACAGATGGAACGGCTCGCCGTCGTCCGGGTAGGGAACCCGGCCCTCCGGGTTCAGCTTTCTCGGGTCCACGAAGTTGGGGATCACCTCCGGCGCCTTCTCTAGGCAAAACCGCTTCACCGTCTCGTCGCGCAGCCACGCGGACACCGTGGTGACCGCGTCTGAGTTCACCATCGCGTGCCGGGTCAGGTCGTAGAAGTCCCGGTGGCTTCCGACGAGCGTAATGTCGGTGCCGTGCAGCGTGGTGACGATGCCGACCCGCTTCGCGCCGACCACGCTCTGGGCCAGAAGCGCCGCCACCGCGTGCGGAATCGCGTAGTGCGCGTGGATCACCTCGATGCCGTGCTCCTTGGTGATGCCCGCCAGCCGGTTGGCCAGCGACAGGTCGTGGGGAGGGTAGCGGAACAACGGATAGTCGGTGACGTTCACCTCGTCGAAGATTACATCCGTTTCCTCCGGCAGGCGGAACGGCCGCGCACAGGCCACCAGGTGGACCTCGTGGCCCCGCTCGGCCAGCGCCATCGCCAGCTCGGTCGCGGCAACGCCCGAGCCGCCGTGAGACGGATGGCAGGACATCGCGAGCCTCATTCCATCTTCCTCTCCGCCGCCGCAATCATGCGGTCGGATTCGTCCGTCAGCTTCCCGCCGTCGAAGGAGCCGAAGAGCGCGACGCCGGTGAATCCGTTCCTTTCCAGCATGGCAGTCATCTCCTCCGGCTCGTACAGGCGGACGTTTTCCGTAATGCTCACGTTCCCGTGAGCGTCGGTTTCCACCTCGATCCGCTTCAGTATCCGGTTTCCCTCTATCCATCGTTCCTGGTGGATCGTCACGCCGGAATCCTCCCGGGAGTCCTTTCCCCGCGCCCGTTCGACCGCCGGCCGGTTCATGTGATCGATAAGCAGGTATCCGCCAGGCACCAGGACGCGCGCCATCTCGCGCAGCGCTTTCTCGTTGTCCGCGTCATCCGTGAAGTATCCGAAGCTGGTGAACATGTTGAGAACCGCGCCGAATTCCTCCGGGAAGGGAAGCTGCCTCATGTCCGCCCTCACGATCCTCCCGGACGCCTCCGGCCGCTCAGACGCCTCGGCGAGAAGGGGATAGGAGAGGTCGACGCCCCAGACATCGAGCCCCATCCTCGCCAGCGCCGCCATGTGCCGCCCGGCGCCGCAGCACACGTCGAGGATCCTGGCGTCCGGGTCCGAAAGGCCCAGAAGCGCCGCGATGTGTTCCGCCTCGAGCGCCGCCGACTCGTCGTCCCGGTGGGCGTAGATCAGCGGGTAGAGATGTCCGAAGGCCTCCCGGTACCACTCCCCGTGCTCTTTCCCGGGCGGGCTACTCCTCATGATGGACATAGACCAGTCGTCCGCCGTCCTCCGCCCTGCCGTATTCCTCCGCGAGGTGCTCCCTGACCAGATCGACCATCTCCCGGTCCGATATGGCCGTCGTCCGGTTCTCGACGTCGTACTGTTCGGTGACCCATTTCATTATCGGGATGAGCTTCGTCTTCTTGATGCGGTCTTTGCCGTGCAGGCCCAGATAGTTATTGATCCACAGGTATATGCCGTCACTGCCGGACTTGTCCGTGATAACGATCTCGGGCGGGCGCCGGAGAAGCTCCTGCGTGTCGAAGATGCTGTAGATACGCTCGTCCCTCGCCAGGCCGTCCGCGTGGATGCCGGCGCGCGTCTTGTGGAAGTCGTCACCGACGAACGGGTACCTGACCGATATCCTGGTGCCGATGGAGCGGTAAAACTCCGCGATCTCGGCGATGACGGTGGTGTCGATCTCGCACATATCGCCCTTCAGCCCGATGTACTCGAAGATGGTTCCCTCCAGCGGTGGATTGCCGGTTCGCTCTCCGATGCCCAGGAGGGTGGCGTTCAAGGCATTGCATCCGTACAGCCAGGCGGTGGTGCCGTTGATGAACACCTTGTGGAAGTCGTTGTGGCCGTGCCACTCCAGCTGGTCGGACGGGACGCCCGCCTTGTGGATCATCGAGAGGATCAGCTTCGGGACGCTGCGGGGAAGCATCGCTCCCGGGTACGGCACGCCGAAGCCCATCGTGTCACAGAGCCGCACCTTCACCTTGAGCGAATCGTCCACCTCCTCTGATATCCGCATCAACTCCTGCACGTACGGCAGAACGAACCCGTGGATGTCCGCCCGGGTCACATCCTCCAGGTGGCATCGGGGGCGGATGCCCTTGGCGAGCGCGTCCTTCACCAGCCCGGTGTACTTGTCGAACGCCTCGCGCCGGTTCATCCGCAGCTTCATGAAGATGTGGTAGTCCGAACACGACGTCAGCATGCCGGTCTCCTTCAGCCCCGTCTTCTCGACCAGACTCAGGTCGCCGGCGTCCGCCCGTATCCACCCGGTGACCTCGGGGTAGTGGTATCCCCGGTTCAGGCACTTCTCGACCGCCTCCCGGTCCTTGTGGCTGTACAGGAAGAACTCGGTCTGACGGATCACCCCGTGCGGGCCGCTCAGCTTCGACAGCAGGTCGTACAGGTGTACCGTCTGCTCCACCGTGTACGGCGGGCGGGCCTGCTGGCCGTCCCGGAAGGTAGTGTCGGTGATGCGTATGTCCCGCTTCCTTATGTCGGACGGGGTGATCGTGTACGTCGTCCCGTCCATTTCCTCGTGCAGCTCGCCCTCGAACACCACGTGGGGCGGCATCGAATGGGGAAACATGTCGCTCAGCAGCGCCGGCTCGGATACCTCTTTGAGCTTCAATTCGTCCATCGGATACTCCTTTCATCGTAATACAGGCCGGAACATCTTAGGATATGGCGAAGCGGCGCGCAAGCATTCCGGGCGGCAGCCTGCCGCTTCGCTCATTCTCGGCGCCCGTTACGGAATTGGGCGCCTCCGAGGACGAGTCTTGACCGACTGAGGAAAGTGGCTCGCTTCGCGAGCCGTCGGTCAACCCTCGAACCCGCTCAGCGGCAGGCTGCCGCCCGGAATGCTCATCGACGGTCGCTTTACGGCGCCGCCGGGAGGGTATAGAATGTGCCGATTCACGTGGAGGAGATCGCGCATGGGACTCGGGATCATCGAGAAAATACTGAAAGAGCACATCGTTGAGGGCGAGCCGTCGGCCGGCGCCGAGGTCGCGTTGAGGATCGACCAGACGCTGACGCAGGACGCCACCGGGACGATGGCGTACCTGCAGTTCGAGGCGCTCGGGGTGCCCCGCGTAAAAACCGAGCTGTCAGTAAGTTACGTGGATCATAACACGATCCAGATGGGACCGGAGAACGCGGGCGACCACGCGTACCTGGAATCCGTCGCGGCGAAGTATGGCATCGTGTTCTCCCGCGCGGGGAACGGGATATGCCACCAGGTTCATTTCGAGAGATTCGCGGCGTCGGGGAAGACGCTGCTGGGATCCGATTCGCACACGCCCACCGCGGGCGGGCTCGGGATGTTCGCCGTGGGGGCCGGGGGGTTAGACGTCGCGGCCGCGATGGCCGGCCATCCGTTCTATATCAAGTATCCCCGGGTCTGGAACGTGAAGCTGATTGGGAGGCTCGCGCCGGGGGTGGCGGCCAAAGACGTGGTGCTGCACCTGCTGGGGATTCTCACCACCAAGGGGAACGTCGGCGTCGCGATAGAGTACTCGGGCGACGGCGTGGCCACGCTCACCGCGGAGGACCGGGCGACCATCACGAACATGGGCGCCGAGACCGGCGTGACCACCTCGGTATTCCCGAGCGACCGGGAGACGAAGCGGTTCCTCGAGGCGCAGGGAAGGGGCAGCGTGTGGCGGGAGCTCGCGGCGGACGAGGACGCCGATTACGAACGGGAGATCGGGATCGATCTCTCTTCGGTCGTCCCCATGGTCGCGACGCCTCACAGCCCGGGCAATATCGCCTCTGTGGAGCACGCGAAGGGGCTGAAGGTGAGCCAGGTGATCATCGGAAGCTGTACGAACTCCTCGGTGAGGGACCTGAACGCGGCCGCCGCGATCCTGAAGGGGAAGAAAATCCCTCCCGGCATGAGCCTGATAGTGGTTCCCGGCTCACGCCAGGCGCTTCGGATGATACTGGACGGGGGCGTGTACGACACGTTCATCGACGCGGGCGCCAGAGTCCTCGAGCCGACGTGCGGTTTCTGCATCGGAAGCGGCGCCTCGCCGGCGAGCGGCGCGGTGAGCGTGCGGACGAACAACAGGAACTTCGAAGGTCGCTGCGGGACCTCCGACGCGGGCGTGTATCTGGTCAGCCCGGAAACCGCGGCGGCGACCGCCGTCGCGGGCGAGCTGGCCGACCCGCGCGCGGCGGACGGGGCGGGGACCGCCTCGCCGCCCGGGACATTCCTGGTGGACGACGGCATGTTCATTCTCCCGCCGGAGGACTCGAGCGGCAGCGAGATAGTCAGGCCCTCGCACATGGGCGAGCTCGCGCCGGGGAAGAAGCTGGCGGAGAACATCGCGGCGTGCGTCACGGGCAAGTTCGGCGACAAGATCACGACGGACCACATCGCGCCGGGCGGCGCCCGGCTGAAGCTCCGGTCCAACATCGCGGCGTACGCCGAGTTCGTATTCGAGAAGGCCGATCCGGATTTCGTATCGCGGGCGAAGACCTGCGCGGAGGGCGGCAGGAAGAGCGTTATCGTCGCCGGAGTGAGCTACGGACAGGGTTCCAGCCGGGAGCACGCGGCGCTGTGCCCGGCGTATCTGGGGGTCTGCGCCGTGATCGCGAAATCCTTCGAGAGAATTCATTCGGCCAACCTGGTGAACTTCGGCATCATGCCGCTGACCTTCACGGACGAAAGCGACTACGACGGGCTGGACGTGGACACCGGGATCGAATTCGTGGATGTCACGGGGTCGCTGCAGTCCGGCGGGGACATCAGGGCGCGGATTGCCGGCGGCAAAGAGCTGTCGCTCTCGTACGATCTGAGCTCCAGGCAGAGGGGGATCCTTCTGGCCGGAGGAATGCTGAGCTATTTGAGGAGCAAATCAATATGAAGGTTACGATACCGTTTATCGAAGGCGACGGGACCGGGCCCGATATCTGGGCCGCGTCGAAGATGATCTTCGAGGCCGCGGTGGAGAAGGCGTACGGCGGCGAGAACGCGATAGAGTGGGTCGAGGTGCTCGCCGGCGAGAAGGGGTTCAAAGAGACGGGAAGCTGGCTTCCCGAGGAGACGGTCGAGGCCTTCCGCGAGCACGGCATCGGCATCAAGGGCCCGCTCACCACGCCCGTCGGCGGCGGAATCAGGAGCCTGAACGTCGCGCTGCGGCAGAAGCTTGACCTGTACGCGTGCGTCCGGCCGGTGAGATACTTCGAGGGGGTGCCCAGTCCGGTGTGCCGGCCCGACCTGGTCGACATGGTGGTGTTCCGGGAGAACACGGAGGACGTCTACGCCGGGCTCGAGATACAGCAGGGAACGGAGGACGTGACCGCACTTCGTGAGTTCTGCGCCAGGCAGTTCGGCTGGACCATCAGGGAGGACTCGGGAATAGGCCTCAAGCCGGTGAGCCGCACCGGGTCCCGCCGGCTGGTCAAGGCGGCGCTTGACTACGCGATCAAGAACGGCAGGAAGAGCGTCACGCTGGTCCACAAGGGAAACATCCAGAAGTTTACGGAGGGAGCGTTCCGCGCATGGGGCTACGAGCTCGCCGAGGGCTACAGCGAATTCGTATCGTGGGAGGAGTGCGGAGGCGACGTGCCGGAAGGAAAGATCATTATCAAAGACGCGATCGCCGACATATTCTTCCAGCAGGCGCTCACCAGGCCGTCGGAGTTCGACGTGATCGCGACCACCAACCTCAACGGCGACTATATGTCCGACGCGCTCGCCGCGCAGGTGGGCGGCGTGGGCATGGCGCCCGGCGGTAACATCAACTACCAGACCGGCCACGCGATATTCGAGGCGACGCACGGCACCGCTCCGAAGTATGCGAATCAGGACAAGGTCAATCCCAGCTCCCTGGTCCTGTCCGGAGAGATGATGCTCCGGCACCTGGGATGGACCGAGGCGGCGGACCTCATCATCGGCGGTTTGGAGAAGGCGTTCGCCGCGAAGAGGGTGACCTACGACCTGCACCGGCTGATGGAAGAAGCAACGCTCCTGAAGTGTTCCGAGTTTGCTCGGGCGGTTATCGAGCTGATGTGAAGGGAACGGAGATGACGCAGAAGAAGATACTGGTAGTCGACGACGAAGCGGACTGCCGGACGTTTCTCAAGGCGATTCTCGAAAACGAGGGCTTCGAGGTGATCACCGCCTCCGACAGCCACGAGGCGGTCGAGAAGGCGGACGCGGAGTTTCCGGACCTGGTCATCCTGGACGTGATGATGGAAACGTACACCGCCGGCAGCAACGTAGTGGCCCGCCTTCGCGAATCACGCCACACGAAAAACATACCGATCATACTATCCACCGCGCTGGAGCTGGGGGGACCTGACCCCGACGCGTCGGACGCGGAGAAGCCGATGCAGGCCCAGGATTATATCAGGAAGCCGGTCGATCCGGAGCGGCTGATCGCGTCCGTGCGCAACCTCGTCGGCGAACCGTCCGCACGGTAAGCTGAAAGCGGGCTGTACCTTCGCTCATTCTCGCCGACCTTTACGGAATTGGTCGGCTCCGAGGCAAGCTTCGCCCGGCCAGGGAAAGGTCCGCCTGCCGGCGGACAGCCGGGCGAACCTAGTACTAGAACCCGCTCAGGAACAGCCCGCTTTCAGCTTTACGCGGGCGTGCGCGGCAGGCGGATGCGGAACGTGCTCCCCTCGCCCGGCGACGACTCCGCCTCGATCGTCCCGCCGTGCTCCTCGACGATCTTGCTGGCCACCGCGAGTCCCAGTCCGGTGCCCGCCGATCCCTTCCTGCTGAAGAACGGCTTGAACACGGACTTTCTCGTGACCTCGTCCATACCCGTCCCCTCGTCGGTCACCTCGATCAACACGCGGCCGTCGTCCGACGTGTCCGTTCTCACGTCCACGGCGGCGCCTTCCCGGTCGCAGGCATCCAGCGCGTTGCCGATCAGGTTGAGCACGCACCGGTAGATGCCCCTGGAATCGATCCGGACGCTCGTTCCCTCCCGGCCGGGATGGAACCGAAGGGCGAGCTTGCGCTCCCGGGCGCGCGCCCTCATCAGATCCGCCGCGGATTTCACCACTTCGTCGAGGTCGGCCTGCTCGTACTCCGGTTTCCGATCCTTCGAGTAAGTCAGCATGTCGTGAACCAGATCGTTCAACCGCTTCAGATTGCGCTCCAGCATCTCGAACGCCTCGTCGGAGGGCTGCTCCTTCCCGTTCCGCAGGCCGGTCTTGAGCATGTAGAATCCTCCCTGCAGGCCGTTCAGCATGTTCTTCACCCCGTGCGCCAGACCCGCCACCGCCTCCCCGATGGCGGCCAGCCGCTCCGCGTTCAGCGCCGTCTCCGCGAGCTGTATGTTGTGAATCGCGACGGCCATGTGATTGGCCAGCGCTCTGAAGAACCCGAAGTCCTCCTCGGTGAACGGGCCTCCGGTGCGCTTGTCGCTGATGTTGACGACGCCCAGCAGCTTCTCCTGGAACAGGAGAGGCACGCTCATGAAGGAAGCCCCCGGAGCCAGATCGAAGCCCGGCAGGTCTCCGCTGCCGCTCGCGTCCACCACCAGAAGCGGGTCCCTCTTCTGCGCGACGTACCCCGCGATCCCCTTGCCGAGCGCGACCTTCTGATCCCAGGCGGCGGCGGGAAGATTGAGTCCCGCTCGGACCTGCAGGGACCCGCGGATTTCATCGTACAGCATCACCGACGCCCTGGTTCCGCCGACTGCGTTCACCAGCAGCTCCAGCGTCCGGTTCAGTATCAGGTCGAGGTCCGTCACGCTGATGAAGATGCTGCCGACCACGTCTATCGCCTCCAGCGCCTCGTCCTGCGCTGCGATCCGCTGGTCCTTCGCGCGGAGTATCGTGCCGAACCTGGTCTGCTCCCGCAGCCTTCCCAGTCCCCGCTCCCGCTTCTTGACCAGGCCTCCCATGTGGCCGCTCACGAGCGCCATCAGGCTGAAAAAGACGGTGATACCGAAGCCGAAAATCGTCTCGTCTATTCCCGGGAACCCGGTTTCGTATATCCAACCGGCCTTCTCCAGCGCGATGAGCAGTATCGGTCCGCTCACGCTCAACGCGGCCACGGCGGCACAGGCAAGCGGGCCGAAGAGAAGCGCGGTGACCGTAATCGTTCCGGCGTTCAGGCAGACCGCGATGGGGCCGAGATCCCCCACCAGGCGCGCGCCCAGCGTAACGACGACGGAGCCGAGCAGCAGTATGGTGAGACCGACACGGGCGATCATTATCCCCCTGAGCGTCAGGATCAGGCCGATGATGTTGGCGGCGAGGTAGCCGAGGACGATTATGTTATAGCTCGAGCAGAGGGACGGCGGTTCCACGAATCCCCTGCAGGCCACCAGGAAGAACGGCATCACCACGATGTTCGTAATGCACGATGCGGCCACCAGGGACTTCTGCGTGCTTCCGATCCTCCGCCAGGCGCCGGCGAGTCCCGTCCACGTTCCGGCGGTCTCACCGAGAACGACGGTCTCCGTCGTCGGTTCCGTGTCCTCGATCGGCACGCTGCGGGGCCTCATTCCCTTCCTCCCTCACTCCTGCGTGCGGAACGGCAGACGGCAGGTGAACGTGCTGCCCCTGCCCTCTTCCGATTCGACCAGAAGGTCCCCGCCGTGTTCGCGAAGGATCTTCCGCGTCACCGGAAGTCCCAGTCCGGTTCCCTTCGATCCCTTGGTGCTGAAGAGTGACGTGAAGAGCTTGTCCTTCACTTCCGGGCTCATCCCGCAGCCGTTGTCCGTTACGGAGAGCTCCACCCATTTCTCATCCGGCACGCGCGAGCGAACCGTCACCGTTCCCTTCCCGTCGTTGCAGGCGTCGATCGCGTTCGACACCAGGTTCATCACGCAGCGGCGGACGGACTGTGCGTCGAAGCGGAATGGAACCACGTCGGAACCCGCCTCCAGGGTGAGCGCCACGGCGCGGGAGCGGGCCTTCTCCTCCGTCAGCTTCACGATCTCCACGAGCATCTCGTTGGCGTCCGCCTGCTCCAGCACCGGGGCCCGGTCCTTCGAGTAGTCGAGCATGCCGAGCGCCAGGTCGGAGACGTGCTCTATGTTTCTCTGCACCATGTCCCACCCGCGCTCCAGATGCTCCTTCGTATCGCTCTTGAGGCCGGAATTGACCATGTAGGCCCCGCCCTTCAGCCCGTTCAGGATATTCCTGATACAGTGGGCCAGCCCCGCGACCGTCTCCCCGATGACGGCCAGCCGCTGTCTGCGCATATTCTCTTCCACCAGGTGGGCCCGCTGAATGGCCTCCGCCGCCTGGCTCGCGATGGCCTCCGCGAGGGCCATGTCGCGTTCCGAGAAGCCCTGCGGCGACTTCTTGTTTACCGCTTCGAGGGCGCCGATCACCGCGTCGTTAACGCGGAGCGGAACGCAGAGAATGGAACGGGTGGAGAAATCGGTTGCCTGGTCCACCTCCGAATTGAACCGCTCGTCCGTAGCCGCGTCGTTGACGACAGCGGGTACGCCCTTCTGCACCACCCATCCGACCACGCCCTTGTCGCCCGCGATGCGCATGTGCTGCAGGTCCGACGCCTTGTCGCCGGCGACCGCGTAGAAGACGAGTTCGTTTCCCTGCGGGGTCTTGAGCAGCATGGTCGTTCCCTCCGCCTTCAGCATCGAGGCGGTCAGCTTCATGACCGTGCGGAGCAGTGACTCGGTTTCGACCGCCGCGTTCATCAGCTTGCACACGTCGATGAGGGCGAGCAGCTCCTCCTGCTGAAGGACCCGTTCGCGGTCCTCTCTGCGGCGGCCATCCCTGGATTCGATACGATCGAGAGGGATTATCAGCGCGTTTCCGCACGTGCACAGTATCTCGCTTCCCGGCCGGTACGAGCGGGGATTGTAGAGACGGCCGCAGCCGGCACAGACGGCGCTCGAGCCGTTTACCTCCTGGGGCCGGTCCGAGGTCCTCTTGCGGACCTCCAGATCCCCGGCGCACTGGCAGCGGATTATGGATCCCGGACGGAGATCCGAGATCTCATTACGGGCACCGCATTCAGGACATTCGATAATCAACATAGCGCTAAAAGGCGGGATACGACGCTGCTGCGTGTGATGAAGCCGGCGTTCCCATTCCATCTCCAAGAAGCCCTATTCTACCGCGCACAGGCCGTCCTGTACACCTCCCGGGAAAACTGATAGAGTGAATCCCATGCCAGAAGCGAGAATCCTGACCGTTGACGACGACCCGGACACCCTGAGCATCCTGGACACCGTTCTCGGGGCGGAGTACGAAACCGTCCACGCCGCCACCGGGAAGGAGTGCTTGGACCGGGTGAAGGCCGAGTTGCCGGATCTTGTGGTTCTGGACTACGACCTTCCGGATATCCAGGGCAGCGAGGTATGCCGGATCCTGCGCAGGGATCCGCTGTTTCTCGGCACGCCGATACTGATGCTGACGGGCAAGGGAGAGATCGAGGACAAGGTGGCGGGACTGGACGCCGGCGTGGACGACTATGTGGTGAAGCCCTTCGATCCGGAGGAATTGTCGGCCCGGGTGCGGATGTTGCTGAGGCGGTCCAGCACCAACCTGGACGCCAATCCGCTTACGCGTATTCCGGGGAACATATCCATAATCGGTCAGCTGGAGGAGAGGATCGGGAACAAAGAGGCTTTTGCGATTCTCTACGTGGATATAGATAACTTCAAAGCGCTCAACGACCACTACGGCTTCGAAAAGGGAGACCGGGTCATCAAGGAAAGCGCTCGCATCCTGATTCGAACCATGCAGGAGAAAGGTACCGACCGGGATTTCATCGGACATATCGGCGGCGACGACTTCGTGATAGTGACCGCGCCCGGGAACGCCGAGGAGATAACGAAGAAGATCATTTCCGATTTCGACAGCGCGGCGTCCGGCTTCTTCGACGAAGAGGACGGGGCCAATGGCTACATAGAAGTCAGGGCCCGGGACGGACGGGTTCGCAGATTCGGCCTGCCCACCATCTCCATAGGCATCGTCTCGACCGAGAACCGGGAGTTCTCCCACGTTGCGGAAATCGGCTCGATGGGGGCGGAACTGAAGCAGGCGGCCAAGGCACAGAAGGGCAGTAGCTTCGCGGTCGACCGCCGCGCCGTCTGAACAGACGTTGTCGCAGAAACCGTCTTCGCAGTCCGGCGGCTACTTCGCCCCGCCGACCGCCTTTATCGCCGCCTCGGCCTCCTTGTGGAGCACGTCATGTTTCTCCTTGGGGATCTCGGCGTGCGGGTGGCTGACGTACGTCGCCATCTTCTGGAGCATGGGGAGCGCGTCCTTCGCCTTCGGGCCCATTGCCGCCAGCACCCGACAGGACGCGATGAGCGGCTCGAGCGGCACCCGGTTGTTCGGGGTCTCCCTCAGAACACGGATCAGGTAGTCCTTCGCCGAGAGCGCCTTCGGGCCGAAGCCTTCGAGCGCCGCGTACGCCTTGCTCTTGAACGACCACCCGTCGCCGTGGCCGCCGGTTTTCTCTATCTTGTCGATGATATTGGAGACGACGTTTTCATGAATGGGGCCGATCCTGCCGATCGCCTCGACGATCTCCGGAACGTCCTGTCCCTCCTGATGCATCATGGAAATGAGGAGGTCCATGTGCTCCTTCGCCGGCGCTCCCATCCGTCCACACGTCCACGCCGCCTCCTTGCGGACGCCTCTGAGGTCCGGCAGATGGTTGCCGTGGTCCTTGAGCGCCCGGGTGAGCTTGGGTATGCACGACTTGGCCGCCGGACCGATCATGCCCAGGGCGCGCACGGACTCCCGGCGCACGTCCTCGTACTGGTCGTAGTCCTCGTTGAACTTGGACGTGAGCGCCGCCGCGACCTTCTCGATCTCCTCCGACGGCTTCGCGTCCTTGAGTATCAATCCGAGCGCCTTCGCGGCGGCGGCACGGTTACGCTCGTGCTGGGTGCCCTTGAGGAGCGGCACCAGCAGCGGCACCGCGTCCCGGGCGGGCGGGCCGTAGTTGCCCAGCGTCTGCGCCGCGACGAACCGGTCGTTCTCCCGGTCCGACTTCAGTATCGGAACGAGCTTCGGCACGATCTTCGCGATCTGCTCCGACGTGGCCTCCGAGAGGGCCCTGGCGGCGCGGACCTGAAGCCCCCTGTTCGTGCCGGTGAGCTGCGCGATCAGCTTCGACAGCGGTTTTCCCTTGATTTTCGGATCCTCTTCCTCCGCTGCGATCGCGAAAACGAAAACGGTCAGCGCCATGCACACTGTGGCGGATACATTGACAAGACGTCCCATGACAGGCACCTCCTCCGGGTTTCATGAATTCCGGACGTATGTACCACAGGCCCGGCCAGAAATCAAAGCCGCCGGACCATCGGATTTTCCCTCCGGTGGGGTTGACAGAAGAAAAAGAAGGGGTATAATTCTTGTTGGGTCACATGTGATTCACGGTGAGGATATGCCTACCCGAGAGGAATCAGCCCTAAAATGTTATTCGGAAAGGACTTGATTGGGTTATGAGTATGGAGAACAGCAATCGCCGGCTGCTCGTTATAGCCGTCGCGGCGGTGTTCTGGGGGGTGGTCTGCCAGTGTTACGGGGCCGAGATCGTCTGGACCAACAACAGCGGGAACGGTGACGGCAGCTGGTCGACCACGACGAACTGGCACCTGGGACGGCTGCCCGAGGCGGGCGACGCGGTCGTATTCAAGCCCGACTACAGCTACGACTGCAACGCTGCGGCCGGTGACGTGCCGCAGAACCTCGCATCCGTAACAGCGCAGCCGGGCTACTCCGGAACCATCACGTTCGCCGCGAACTTCGCGGAAGGCCCGGCACAGACGCTGACGGTCTCCGGCAGCGTTACGCTGAACGGAGGAACGCTCGTTCTGAGCGGCCTCGAGACGGGCGACACGACCGGTGAAGGGGTGACGATCAACGCCGCGCACTTCACCCTGGGAGAAAACGCGAAGGTCCATTCGAACGGCAGGGGGTTCTCGGCGACCAGGGGGCCCGGCGGAGGAGGTGCCGGTGAGGCAGGGGCGCACGGCGGCCAGGGCGGGGGTAACGCGGACCCGCTCTATGGAAGCGCCACGGTTCCGGTGACCCTTGGAAGCGGCGGCGCTGACACCGCCGGCGGCGGCGCACTGAAGATCAACGTCGCGGTCGGCACTATTACGATCGACGGCGCCGTGAGCTGCAACGGACAGATGGGGAACTGGATGTCGGGCTGGTCGTGGCGCAAGAGGCATGTCATTGCCGGATCGGCGGGTGCCGGCGCGAACTACCAGGTGAAGCTCGACGTGCACCGTTCCTCGGGCGTCGACAGCGGTGAAGGCGTCTATCTTCGCGCGAAATGCCTCGCGGATTTCGGCGATGTCCGTTTTACCGCCGCGGACGGGGTGACACTGCTGGACTACTGGCTCGAGTCCGTAAAGGGCAACGATGCCGTCTTCTGGGTGGAAGTGGCCGACGATCTGGGAAGCGATCAGGCCATATACATCTATTACGGCAAGGCCGGCGCAGCGACGACCAGCAACGGTGACGACACGTTCATCCTTTTCGACGATTTCTCCGCTCAAAACAACGACAAATTCACTTACGCCAGCACCTCCATGGATTTTTCAGTCTCCGGGGGCACGTTGAGCATCTGGAGTGACGGCTCGTGGGCTTCGATGTACTCCATCCAGACTTTCGCCGACGGCGAAAAATTCGCCGCGCGCACGCGCTACAAAACCACCGGCATCAATTGGTGGTTTCAGAATTGTCTTGATGATACAAGCTCGGGGGAACAATGTTTCCGAATTTGCGATGATAACAAGGACCCCCATGGTTTCCATATCCAATATAACGACGGCACCCCCGGCGGGGATAGCGGGGATAAGGACCTGGACACCATCGTCCTCGAAGACAGCAACATCTGGTACATCAACGAGAATCGAAAGACCGCTACGACCACGTTCGAGGCCGTATTCTGGTCGGACGCCGGCAGTCTCCTTGGCTCCCAGCAATTGACCCAGCCCGGATTTGCCGGCCGAAGTTGGACCTGGCGGGCCGGTCTGTATAAGCCCGCGGTCTGCATGTACGACTGGATTGCGTTTCGTAAATGCCTGGCGGCCGAACCAAGCCCCGACAGATGGTCTGCCGAGGAAGCGGAATTCGGCGGCACGGACTACGATACCGGCGCCGGCGGCAGCATCTACTTTATCTGCGGAACGCTTGCCGGCGGCGGGTTGATCGAAGCGGTGGGCGGCACGGCGATGTCGAACGGCCAGGGCGGTGCGGGAGGAAGGATCGCCGCCAGCTATGCCACCTGTACCTTTGTCGGCATCACAGACGTCTCCGGCGGCCCCGGGGGTCTGGGCACCGGCGAAGCCGGTTCGGTTACGCCGGGCAATCTGGATCTGGCCGACCATGCGCAGACGCAGGCCCCGAATGCGTTCGGAGGCGCCGACCCGCTCATGCTGTACCGATTCCGCCTGCAAACCGACACCAACTCCGGCGGGGCGTTCGAGAGCATTGAGGTGACGCGACTGATATTCGATCTGTCGGACATCTGCTACGTGGATGCGGGTGACATCACCAGCGTCAAGGTATACGCCGACGCGAACTTCGACGGCAGCGTCGACGGGGGCGATGTGGAGATGACGGCGAGTACGGTGGACGTAGTCATTGCGGGAGCGGCCGGCACGATCACAATGGATTTCGCGGGCGGCGCCTTTGTGGTGGACGGCACCGTGCAGAGACGGGACTTCATGCTTCAGGCGGATGTCGCCTCCGTGGAAGCGGGCGACAAGCTGGCGATCGATCTGGCAGCGGCAGACACGAACATCATAGCCGCGGGGGAGATCACAGGCACGACGGCCGTCACCGACAACGCAGCCAACGCGGTCGGATTCGCCGAGCTTGCCGGTTCATCGACAGGTGTTACTCACGAGATCGCGCCCGTGACGAACGCCTGGCTGAGCACCGGTATTTTTCCCTGCGACGGCGACTGGAGCAACGCCGACAACTGGAGCCTGGGCCACGCGCCGCTTCTCGGAGAGGCGGTCGTGTTCGACGACACCTCGACGGAGGACTGCACCGCGGCCGCGGGCGCCGTTGCGCAGGAGATGGCCTCCCTCACGGTCACCTCCGACTACACCGGCACCATCACGTTCGAGATGAACTTCGCGGAGGGCCCCTCGCAGACCCTTGCGGTGAAGCGCGACGTGATCCTGAACGGAGGAACGCTGATACTTACCGGCCGCGCGATAGACGCGGTGACCGGGGAAGGCGTGACGATTAACGCCGGAGACATCACGGTGGGCGCGGCGGCCGTCGTTCACTGCGACGGCACCGGGTTCGCCGCGGGCCAGGGACCGGGCGCGGGAGGGACCGACAAGGGCGGAGCGCACGGCGGACGGGGCGGAGGTCCCAACACCGCGCTCTACGGCGCCGCGACGGCCCCGGTAACGCTGGGAAGCGGCGGGGAGGACTCCGCGGGGGGCGGAGCGATAAAGCTCAACGCATCCGGGACGCTTACCGTGGACGGAACGATCCGCGCGGACGGGGCGCCCGCGAGCCCGGGGTGGTTTTCTGGCTGGCTGTATCGGAAGAGACACACGGTAACGGGAGCGGACGGGGCCGGAACGGGCTACCAGGTGAAGCTCATCGTGCACCGCGGGGCCGGAGCGGACGCGGGGGAGGACGTATACCTGAACGGGAAGTGCCGGACGGATTTCGGGGACGTCCGTTTCGCGGACGCCGGGGGAGTAGCGGAGCTGGACTACTGGATGGAGGAGATGGTAGACAGCGACTATGCCGTCTTCTGGATAGAGGTGACGGCCGACCTGGGGTCAGACCGGGACATCCACGTTTGCTACGGCAAGGGCGACGCCGCGACGACGAGTGACGGGTCAGCCACATTCTCGTTCTTCGACGATTTCGAAACGGATACGTCCGGGGACTATACCTGGACCACGGTGGATACCAAGTCACCCGCCAATTCCCACTACTGGAACGAGAGCGAGGAACTGCTGGAGGTCATCTCGGGCGACAACGACAGGGAATCCGCTTACAGAAGCGTCGCTCTTCCGTCTTCGGGCTCGGCCACGATCGTCATGACCAAGATGAAGGACTACCCCAGCGATAACCAGCAAGACCTGTATCTGAGACAGGACGCCGACAACTACTACAGGTTCTGCTTTCAAGGCTCGGGTTACTCCGCCCAGGGGGTGTACAAGGTGGTGGCGGCCGCGACGACCGACTCGTCGACCGAAGCCGGCACGGTGAACACGGACGGACAGCAGTACACCATAGTCACTTATTGGACCCCGGACAATCTGAAGCTCGATATCGATGGGTCGACGAGAAAGGACATCGCCACGGTCGATACCACCGCGCTGGTCCCGGCATCCTTCGAATTCGACACCTTCCAGTTGGATTTCGACTGGGAGCTGATATACATCCGCAAGTACGTGGCGGCCGAGCCGGCCCACGGAGCGTGGGTGGCAGAGGAGACGGAGCCGGCGGCCGATAACGATTCCGGCGCCGGAGGAAGCATCTATCTGACCTGTGACGCTCTCGCGGGCAGCGGGACGGTGCGTGCCGCGGGCGGCAGCGGGGCCTCGGCGGCCAACGGTGGCGGCGGCGGGCGGGTGTGCATGTCCTATGGAACCTCGACGTTCACCGGCACCGCGTCGGCCCCCGGCGGCGCGGGAGGCGCGGCCGGCGGCGAGGCCGGCTCGGTGGCACCCTGCAATCTGAGAGTGACCGACCACACGGCTGCGCAGGTCACGGACGCGTTCGCGGGCGCCGGCGACTACGACGACGCCGTTCTCTTCCGATTCAATCTGGGCACCGACGGCAACACGGACGACAAGGCCTTCGAGAACATGGAGATCACCGGGCTGGAGTTCGACCTCTCCTCCGTTACCGGAATATCCGCTGGCGAGATAACGGACATCAAGCTGTACAGAGACAAGGACGGAAGCGGCACCGTGAACGGGGGTGACGTGCTGGTGGCGGTCAGCGGAAGTCCCGTAGTCGATATCACCGCGACGGACGGCACGATAACGTTCGAGTTCGACCCGGACGCGCTCCTGCTCGACGACACCGCCGCGCAGGACGACTTCCTTCTCGTGATGGACGTGAGCTCCATCGCGGCGGGCGACCGGTTGACGCTCGACTTGAACGCGGCCGACGCGAAGATCGTAGCGGCCGGGAAGTCGCTGGCCGAGACCGTCAATACCGCCAACGCGGTGGGCGCCGTCGGTTTCGCGGAGCTTTCGGGGGCCACCACCGGCGTGCAGCACTCCGTGCCGGGAACCTTCATCTGGACGAACAACGACAGCGCCGGGGATGGGAACTGGTCGACGCCCTCCAACTGGGACCTGGACGCCGTGCCCATCGCGGGCGACGCGGTGGTCTTCAGCGCGGCGTACGACTATGATTGTAACGCCCCCGCAGGATCGGTCGCCCAGAACTTGGCTTCGCTTACGATGCAGGCCGGCTACACGAGCACGGTGGCGTTCGCGGACTACTTCGCGGAGGGCTCCCTGCAGGAGCTCACGGTTACAGGTACCGTCGCGATACAGGGCGGCACGCTGGCTCTCGGCACCATCTCCTACGCGGGCAAGCCGGTGCCCGCCGACCCCATCACGATAAACGCCGCGAGCTTCACGGTGGATGCGGGCGCCATGGTGGACGCGCGCTACCGTGGCTATCCGTACCACTCGGGCCCGGGCGCCAGGGGAACGTACTACGGAGGCGGCGCGCACGGCGGCCGCGGCGGTGCGAACAACAAGGTCGGCTACGGCAGCAAGAAGTCGCCCGAGACGCCCGGAAGCGGAGGCGACAACCCGGCCTACGGAGGCGGCGGTACCGTAAAGATCAACGTTGGGGCGGGAACGATAACGGTGGACGGCACCATCATCTCCGACGGGTTGTCCGATATCGGGTCCTGGTCGAGCGACGCCGGCACGTCCGGCGGAAGCATATATCTCATAGCCGATACGGTCACCGGCACCGGAACGCTGCAGGCGAACGGCGGAGACGGCACGTGCGGTGCCGGAGGCGGCGGGCGAATCGCCGCGGAATGCACCACGTTCACCTTCGCCGGAAAGTGCAGCGTGGCGGGCGGAGACTCCATCAACTGCGACTCCTACGACGGCCGGCCGGGAAGCGTGTACCTGCCGTCCGATATAGACCTCATCGTGAAGAACGGCGACGTGGTGAGCCTCGCGGCCGGCGGATACACGTTCGGAGACGTGACGGTGCAGTCCGGCGGAACGCTCTTCTGCCACAGCGGCTACGACGGGTTCGGAGATACCGATGTCGATACGGACACGGAATCGATAGCACTTTCAGTCTGCGGCATCCTGGAAACCGGGGACCCGGTCTACTTCACCGGTACCGACCTGCCCGATCCTCTCGTTGCCGACACGGACTACTACGTCTACAAGCTTTCTGACAACGTCTACACCATACACACCAACGCGACGGACGCATCGACGGGCGCCAATCCGGTTGATCTCGCGGACGTCGGTTCCGGAACGCGCCGTGTGATCGTGGGATGTCGTATCACCGCGTCGAATCTCATGGTCGAGTCGGGAGGCCTGCTCTACGCCGACAGCGACGGCTTCATGGCGGAAAGCGGCCCGGGCTCGCATACCGACAACAGCACCGGGCCGTCCCACGGCGGGTACGGGATGTACGGAAACGGCGGCACGCATAACTACGTGAGCATGGTGCCCTACGGCGACCCGGATGCGCCCGTCACGCTGGGAAGCGGCGGACGCGCCGGCAGCTACAACACCGAGGGCGGATACCAGTGGGGCGGGGGCGCCGTCAAGATCGACGTCGGCGCCGGAACGGTGACGGTGGACGGGATCGTCCGATCCAACGGCGATCACCATTACTATTATATAGGAGGAACCGGCGGCAGCGTATGGATAACCTGCGGGAACTTCGCGGGCGCCGGCCTGGTGCAGGCCAACGGCGGCGACACGGACGGACCCGGCTACGGCCAGCCTTCGGGCGGACGCGTCGCGGTAGCGTGGAGCGTCGGTACGACGTACACCGGCGACTTCGACGTGCGCGGAGGCAGGTACGGCGACGTCTGGGAGGGGCAGCCCGGAACGCTGAGTCTGCCCGACGGAGCGGATCTCACGGTTCGGGCGGACCGCAAGGTGGGGCTGGCGCCCGGCAGCCACACACTCGGTGACGTCACCGTGCAGTCGGAGGGAGTGCTTTTCTTCCACGGCGAGTCCGCGAGCGGCACCGGGTGCGAGCTCACGGCGACAAGCGTGACCGTGGAATCGGACGGCGAGATATCGGCGTATGCCTCCGGATACGCGACCGGCGCGGGGGATGGAGCCAGCACCTCGGGCGCCTCCCATGGCGGGCGGGGCGCGGGTGCCGTGGCGGCCTACGGCGACGTGACCGCTCCGGTGACGCTGGGAAGCGGCGGCAAGGCCGGATCGAACGGCAGCTATTACGGCGGCGGGGCGATCCGGATAAACGTCCCGGGCGGCGCGGTCACGATCGACGGGACCGTGAGCGCAAACGGCTACGGCACCGCCGCCGGCGGCGCGGGCGGCAGCGTCTACGTCGTCTGCGGCGCCCTCTCCGGCTCCGGAACGATAGAGGCCAACGGAGGAACGGCCGGCGGCGGCGGGCGCATAGCTCTGGATTACATCACCTGCACGTTCACCGGTACGACCGGCGCGGCGGGCAACGAGGTCGGCTCCGTACTGCCGGGCAGCCTGTCGCTGGACGAGCACACCGCCGCGCAGGCCGGCAACGCATTCGCGGGAGCCGGCGACCACGATGACATCCAGGTATACCGGTTCAAGCTGCAGTCCGGCACCAACACGGACGACGGCGCCTTCGAGGAGATCGAGATCTCTCAGCTCGTATTCGACCTGACCGAGGTGGACGGTATCATCGACACCCAGTTCGCGGACGTTCATCTCTATCAGGACGACGGCGACGGCGTCGTCGACGCGGAGATCGCCAACATCGGCTGGACGGTATCGGACCTCTCGGGAGGCACGGGGACCCTCACGATGGATTTCGGGGCGGGCGTCCTGGTTCTCGACGACGATCGTATGACCTCCCAGAACACCACGTATCCCGACTTCATCCTGCAAACCGACGTCACCGGCGTGGTGCTGGGCGACCGCATGAAGGTACGGCTCAACGCGGTGGACTCCAGGGTGACGGCGACGGGCACCACGCTCGGAGAGGCGGTCACCACCGCCAACGACGGCATCGGTTTCGCCGCGCTGACGGGCACCGTGACGGCCGTCACCCACGACTCGGACGCCGGGACGAACGTCTGGTCGAGCGCCGGGGACACCAACTGGAACGTGGACGGCAACTGGAGCCTGGGCTGGGCCCCCAAGACGGGCGAGGCGGTGGTCTTCGACGCCACGTCGTCCGTCGCCTGTAACGCGGCGGCCGACACGGTGGCGCAGAACCTGGCTTCGATAACCGTGGCGTCGACCTACGGCGGCACGATCACATTCGACGCCAACTTCGGCTACAACGGCGCGGGCGGCACCCAGGCACTCGCCGTCAAGAGAAGCGTTACGATAAACGGAGGAACGCTCGTGGTAACCGGCGACGCCGGCGCCGATACAGGCGTCACGTTCACCTGCGCGGGCACGGGCAGCACGCCGTTTTTTACCGTGGGCTCGGGAGGGATCCTCCATTCGAACGCGCTCGGTTACGGCGCCGGAGTCGGCACAGGCGGCGGCGCCGCGGGCGAAGGCGGATCACACGCCGGCCGCGGCGGCGGCGTGGTCGCCGATAAGACGTACGGAAGCGCCACCGCGCCGGTCACGCTGGGAAGCGGCGGCCAGCAGGGGGCGGGAGGCGGAGCGGTCCGCATCTCCGTCCCGACAGGAACGGTAACGGTAAGCGGCACGCTGTCCGTCAACGGCGAAACAAACGGCAACTCCGGCGCCGGCGGAAGCATCTACATCGAATGCGACACGCTGGCCGGGGACGGACTGCTGGAGGCAAAGGGCGGCGGTGGCGGCGGCGGAGCGTCCGGCGGTGCGGGCGGCCGGATCGCGCTGTCGTACAGCTCCTGTTCCTTCACCGGCTCCACCGACATATCCGGCGGAGCGGGCACGGGAAGCGACGGGGAAGCCGGCTCGGTCGTGCCGGGGAGCCTCCGCATCGCAGAGCACACGCTCACACAGCTCTCGGACGCGTTCGCTGCGGAGGGCGGCTACAACGACACGATACTGTATCTGTTCAAACTGCGGACCGACGGCAGCACGGACGACGAGGCGTTCGAAAGCATGGACGTCACGAAGCTGGTGTTCGACCTGGGCGCGGTGTCAGGGGTCGCGGCGGGCGAGATAACGGACCTGAAGCTGTACCGGGACAAGGACGGGAGCGGGACGGTCACCGGCGGCGACCTGCTGGTGATCCCCAAGGGCGGCTTCCCCACCGTCTCGATCGACGGCGACACGGGAAACATAACCTACGAATTCGATCCCGGCGATCTGCTCCTGGACGACACGGCCGGCTCGGACGACTTCTTCCTGATGGCCGACGTCGCTTCCGTGGCGACGGGCGACCGGCTGGCAATCGGCCTGAACTCGCTGGACTCCAGGATCACCGGAACGGGCGGCTCGCTCGGCAAGATCGCGAGCGCGTCCAACTCCTCCGGCTTCGCGGAGCTCAGCGGTACGGTCGAGGGCGTCACTCACGTGGTGGAGACCGGAGGACCGCTCGTCTGGACGAACGGCTCGGGCAACGGGGACTGGAGCGACCCGGGCAACTGGAACATCGGGCGGGTGCCGCAGGCGGGCGACGACGTGACCTTCGATTCGACCTCCACGGGGAACTGCACGGCGGGGGCCGGGGCCGTTCCGCAGAACTTGGCGTCCCTCACGATAGCCTCCGGCTACGGCGGGACGATCACGTTCGGCTCCAACTTCGCGGAGGGTCCCTCCCAGACCCTGGCGGTAACCGGCGGCGTCACGCTGAACGACGGGACGCTGATACTGAGCAGCCGCGAGATAGACGATACCACGGGAGAAGGCGCGACGATCAACGCCGCGAACTTTGTCGTCGGATCGAATGCGATACTCCACGCCGACGGCAGGGGCTTCTCCGCGACGAAGGGACCCGGCGCGGGCGCGGTCGGTGAAGGCGGCGCGCACGGAGGCGAGGGCGCCAACAACGCCGACGCGACCTACGGGAGCGGAACCGTTCCGGTCACCCTGGGCAGCGGAGGCGCGGACACCGCGGGCGGCGGCGCGATCAAGCTCAACGCGACGGGGGCGATAACGGTGGACGGAATGGTGCGATCGAACGGCGGCAGCGGGGTCGACTGGTGGTACGATTCGGACTGGACCTGTCGAAAGAAGATAGTCATCGACAGCGCGAAGGTGGACGACGATCTCACCAACTTCCCGGCTCTGGTACACCTGGCTTCCGACGCGGGCCTGGCCGCCGACGCCCAGGCGGACGGCGACGATATTCTCTTCACGAGCTCGGACGGCACCACGAAGCTGAGCCACGAGATCCGGGAATACGTGAGCGGCACGGGGGAGCTTGCGGCGTGGGTCCTGGTTCCCGGCCTGTCCGCGTCGGCCGACACCGAGATCTACATGTATTACGGGAACGCCGGCTCGTCGGACCAGCGGGACGCCGCCGGCGTGTGGGCGGTCGATTTCGGCGGGGTATGGCATTTCGAGGAATCGCCTCCGCCCACGGCCGGCGACACCACCGCCAACAATAACAATGGCGCCGTCTCCGGCGACATGAGCTCCGACGACCGGGTGGCCGGCAAGGTCGGCTGGGCGTGGGACTTCGACGGAGCGGACGATTACGCCGACGTTCCGGACAGCGGTACGCTGGAGAGCATGGCGCAGCTGACGGTTTCGGCCTGGGTAAGGCCGGATGTGCTCCTGCAGTATCTGTGCTTCCCGATGATCAAGGAGGGCGCGTACCGCCTCAACATCAGCCCGGACGGCGCGGCGCATTTCGTCGTCCGGACCTCCAACAATGGCTGGTACACGGCCGGCACCAGGGCGAACGCCGACGCGGGCAGCATATCGGCCGGCACGTGGTACCATCTCGCGGGCGTCTACGACGGCCAGTACGTCAAGTTCTACATAGACGGAGAGTTGATAGACACCGGAACGCAGGCGGTATCGGGCACCATATACAATAACGGCGATTCTCTGCGGTTCGCTCACAAGCTGGCTACCAGCGGAGGAAGCTTCTATAGCTGGTTCGACGGGCAGCTGGACGAGCTCCGGGTCGCGTCCGCGGGCCGAAGCGCCGGCTGGGTAAAGACCGAGTACAGCAACCAGAGCTCGCCCCTTACCTTTGTCTCGACGGGACCGGAGGAGACGTTCTCCTCCGGGTCCGGGACCGGTGACGATCTCGACACGGGCGCCGGCGGAAGCCTTCTTCTCGTATGCAGCTCCCTGGCGGGCAGCGGCAGGATCGAGTCTCAGGGAGGGACCACCGCGGCAAACGGCAACGCGGGCGGCGGCGGGCGCATCGCGATCGACTGCACCACATCGACCTTCACTGGCACAACCGACGCCACGGGCGGCACCGGGGGGCTCGGAAACGGTGAGGCGGGCTCCGTCGCGCCGGGGAGCCTTGACCTTGCCGACCACGTGCAGACCCAGGCCCCCAACGCGTTCGGCGGCGCCAACCCGCTTATGCTGTACCGGTTCCGCCTGCAGACCGACACGAACTCCGGCGGGGCGTTCGAGAGCATGGAGGTCACGCGGCTGATATTCGATCTCTCGGACGTCTATTACGTTGACGCGGTCGACATCACCAACGTCAAGGTGTACGCCGATGCGAACTTCGACGGCAGCGTGGACGGGGGCGACGTGGAGATGGTCTCGAGCGCGGTGGACGTATCCATCGCCGGAGATACCGGCGCCGTCACAATCGATTTCGCGGCCGGTGACTTCGTAGTGGACGGCACCGCTCAGAGGCAGGACTTCATACTCCGGGCGGACGTCGCCTCCGTCGAAGCGGGTGACGAGCTCACGATCGATCTGGCGGCGACGGATACGAAGGTGATAACTGCCGGGGCGGTGATCGGCACGACGGCGACCACCGCCAACGCGGCGGCCGGAATCGGATTCGCCGAGCTCGCGGGCTCCACCACCGGAGTGACCCACCAGATGGCCTCCGTGACGAACACATGGCAGAGCGTCGGAGACACCAACTGGAGCGTCGACGGCAACTGGAGCGCGGGCCACGCGCCGGTTGCCGGTGAGGAGGTGGTGTTCGACGTCACGTCGTCGGTGGACTGCACGGCCGCCGCGGGCACCGTGGCGCAGGACCTGACCTCCCTCACGGTCACTTCGGACTACACCGGCACCATCACGTTCCAGGCGAACTTCGCGGCGGGCCCGTCGCAGACCCTCACGGTGAAGCGCGACGTTACCCTGAACGGCGGGACGCTGGTGCTCACGGGCGACACGGCGGGGCAGGAGGGCGTGACGATAAACGCGGAGGACATCACGGTGGGCGCCGCGGCGGTCGTCCACTGCGACGGCACCGGCTTCGCCGCGGGCCAGGGACCGGGCGCGGGAGGAACGGGCCAGGGCGGAGCGCACGGAGGAAGGGGCGGAGGCGGGAACACCATGCTCTACGGTGCGGTGGTCGCGCCGGTGACGCTCGGAAGCGGCGGGGACGATTCCGCGGGCGGCGGCGCGGTAAAGCTCAACGCGTCCGACACGCTCACCGTGGACGGAACGATCCGGGCCGACGGGGCGCCGTCGAGCCTGACGTGGCTTTCCGGTTTCGGCTTCCGGAAGGGACACACCGTTACCGGCGCGGCGGAAGCGGGAACGAACTACCAGGTGACGCTCACCGTGCACTACGGAACCGCCGCGGACGCCGGCGGCGACGTGTATCTCGACGACAAGTGCCGAACGGACTTCGAGGACATCCGCTTCACGGACGCCGGGGGAGCGGCGGAGCTTGACTACTGGATGGCGGAGATGGTGGACAGCGACCACGCCGTGTTCTGGGTCGAGGTGTCGGCGGACCTGGGTTCCGATCAGGACATCCACGTCTACTACGGCAAGGCCGATGCTTCCACGACGAGCAGCGGTGAGAACACGTTCCTCTTCTTCGACGACGCCTCCGGCACGTACGCCGACAACTGGACCACCGTTCAGGGAGGAGCGAGCTACGGGACCGTCGGGGGAAGGCAGGCCATCTATCTGAGTTCCTCCACGACCAACATCCGCACGGCGACGTTCCAGTACGACGGACCGATGGCCATCGAAGCGGACCTCTACGCGACGGCCCTCATCACCGCGATCCAGTACTACCAGGACTCCACGCCTGCGACGAATGAACGGTACCACGCCCGCCTCGACGTGCGGGGAGGGGAAAAGGAGGGGATTCTCCGCGATGGTGCGTTCACCGGCTCCCAGACCGACGTGTTCGGCTCCACGAACACCTGGATCTCCTGCCTGATAACGAGGGACCAGAACGCCGACCACAAATGGTACGCGGGTGGCGCTTTGGGAGATACCCGTCTCGCCGACAGCACGTACACGAGCGGGTATCTGGCTCTGAATCACCACAACTCGGGTACGGGCGGGGCGGACGATGTTCGAGTGCGGAAGTTCGTGTCGCCGGAGCCGGGGCACGGCGCCTGGAACGCCGAGGAGACGGACCCGAGCTCGGCCAACGACACCGGCTCCGGCGGCAGCGTGTACATCACCTGCGCGACGCTGGCGGGAAGCGGCAGCATGCAGGCCAGGGGTGGCGGGGCCGGCGCCGCGGCCAACGGGGGAGGCGGCGGTCGGATATGCATGTCGTACGGGACCTCGACGTTCACCGGTTCCGCGGATGCGTCCGGCGGCGCGGGAGGCGCGGCGGACGGCGAGGAGGGCTCGGTGGCGCCCGGCAGCCTGGAGCTTGCCGCCCACACCGCAGGGCAGGTGGGCGACGCGTTCACCGTTCCGGCCGACTACGGCGACACCGCGCTTCTCAGGTTCAGGCTCCAGACGGACGGCAACACGGACGACAGGGCGTTCGAGGACGTCCAGATCACCCGGCTCGTGTTCGACCTCACCGGGGTGTCCGGGCTGTCGAATCTGGACATCTCCGACGTGCGCATCCTCCAGGACGACGGTGACGGCGTCTCCGACGGAGAGATCGCCAGCAGCGGTTGGGTCGTGTCCGACCTGTCGGGGGGCTCCGGAACCCTCACTGTGGATTTCGCGCCGGGCGCCTTCGTTCTGGACGACGACCGCATGAAGAACGCGGGCGGCAAGTACCCCGACATCATCCTGCAGGCCGACGTGATCGGAGTGGCGCACGGCGACGGCCTGACCGTCACACTGGACGCGGCCGACTCGTCCGTAACCGCGGCGGGCACGTCGCTTGCGATACCGGTTAATGCCGCGAACGCCGCGAACGCCGTGGGTTTCGCGGAGCTGAGGGGAACGAGCGTCACCGCGACGCACCGGATCGTTCAGAATATCTGGACGAACGATGACGGTGACGGCGACAACAGCTGGTCCACCGCGGCCAACTGGAGCCTCCTCCGCGTACCTGTCGCGGGTGACGCGATCACGTTCAGCGCGCTGTACGACTACGACTGTAACGCTTCCGTCGGGGAGGTCCCGCAGGATCTGCATTCGATCACGGTGGAGGCGGCGTACACGTCCACGATCACCTTCGACGCGAATTTCACGGAGGACAACTCCCAGGAGCTTACCGTGGCGGGAGACGTGGTGCTGGGGAACGGGACGATGGTCCTCACGAGCGAGATCGTTGATGCGGACAGCGCCGTCGGCGCGACGCTGATCGCAGAGAATATCACCGTGGGTCAGGACGCGGTGCTGAGCGCCGACGGGCGCGGCTTCCCGGCCGGATCGGGCCCCGGAGCGGGCGAGGTCGGCGAAGGCGGAACGCACGGCGGACGGGGCGGAAACAACCCGGACGCGGCCTACGGCGTGCCGACCGCGCCCGGCACGTGCGGCAGCGGCGGCGGCACGGGCGCCGGCGGAGGGGCGATGCGGCTCATCGCCTCCACCGGCACCATCACGGTCGACGGTATGGTAAGCGCGAGCGGAGAGGCGGAGATAGATGGCGGTGCCGGTGGAAGCATCTACATAGACTGCGACACCTTCGCCGGAGCCGGTGACCTGAAGGCCGAAGGCGGCGCCGGCACGAACGGAGGAGCGGGCGGCAGGATCCTCGTCAAGTACGCCTCGTCTTCGTTCGGAGGCACCACGAGCGCGGCGGGAGGAACGGGCTCCTCGAACAGCGGCGAGGCCGGGTCCGTCACCCCCGGAAACCTCGCCGTGGCCGACCACACGCTGAACCAGGTGACGAACGCTTTCACCGCGGCCGGCGACTACACGGATGCCGGCCTGTACCGATTCAGGCTGACCACGTCGGGGAACACCGACTCTCCGGCCTTCGAGATCGTGACCGTGACCAGACTCGAGTTCGAGCTGAGCGGCGTGAACGGCATCGCGAATACCGAGATCACGAACGTGCAGGTGTTCAGGGACGTGAACAACGACGGCGCCGTGGATGGGGGCGACGTCGAGGTGGTCTCGAGCAACGTTACGATATCGGACCTCTCCGGCGGCACGGGGACCATCACGGTGGATTTCGCCGGGTTCTCGTTCCTGGTGAACAACGGCGCCGACGGCGTTAACTTCATGCTGGAGGCGGACGTGGCGGCGGTGGCGGGTGCCGACGCCGTGACGGTCACGTTGAACGGAACGGACGCCACGGTCGACGCGACCGGCATCGTGCTGTCGACGGCCGTATCGACGGCCAACGCGTCCGGCTTCGCGGCGCTCTCCGGCGGTACAATCGCCGTCACCCACGAGATATCGAACGTCGCCCCCGTGGCGCAGAACGACTCGTACGAGGTGGACGAGGATAACGCCCTCAACGTCGCCGCGCCCGGCGTCCTCTCGAACGACAGCGACGCGGACCCCGGCGACACGCTGAAAGCGGTGAAGGTGGACGATCCGCAGCACGGCACCGTCGATCTGGCGGACGACGGGTCCTTTACGTACACCCCGACGCTCAACTACCACGGTGAGGATACGTTCACGTACAGGGCAACCGACAGCAAGACGCCGTCCAATCTGGCGACGGTCACGATCACCGTGAACCCCGTGAACGACGCACCGGTGGCCACCGCCGCCGCCAACCCTCTCAGCGGTGACGCGCCGCTGACGGTACAATTTACCGGAACGGGTACCGATGTCGACCTCGATGACCTCTCCTATTCGTGGGATTTCGGCGACGGCAATTCGCTGGACGAACAGAACCCGTCGCACGAATACACGGTTGCTGGCATCTACACGGCCACGCTCACCGTGTCCGACGGCACGCTGACCGATACCGATACCGTCCAGATAACCGTGACGGAGCCGAGCCTTGCTCCGGTTCTCGACTCGATACTCCTTAAGGACCGCACGAGCGGCTCGGAGGACTACACCAACGAGCTGACCGTCACGATCGAGATCTCCGCCTCCGGCCCGGCGGCCACGGAGATGCGCTTCGCGGATACGGAAGGGGGTCTGGCTGCGGCGGCATGGCAGGCGTACCAGGCGAGCAGCGAGCAGGCTCTCTCCGCGGGAGAAGGCATGAAGACGCTCTGGTGCGAGTTGAAGAACGCCGCCGGCTCGAGCAACACGGCCAGCGACACGATCGTGTGCGACATGACGGCGCCCTCGGTTACGATCACCGCTCCTCAGAACGCGGCCGTTGACCAGGCGGTCGACGTGACGATAACGGCGACCTTCAACGACGACATGATATCCGCGGACTTCGATGCGGCGACGTGCACCGTCAGCGGCACGCTGGGCGGGGCATACACATGCACGCCCTCCTACGATGCGGGGACGAAGACAGTGACGCTTTCCCTCGGAAGCGTTCTTGTCGAAGAGGAAACCGTTACGGTAACGATAGGCGGTACGGTGTGCGACAAGGCGGGGAACCCGATGGGCGCCGATTACTCGTGGTCGTTCGACACCACCGCGCCGCCCAACCCGCCGACGCTGCAGGCGATCGTTCTCAGGGACAGGGACAGCGACAGCGTCGAATACTCCAACGAGCTCGCGGTAAAGGTCGAGCTCACCGCGGCAAACGACCCCAGGGAGATGCGATTCGCCGAGACGGACGCCGCCCTCGCCGTCGCGCCCTGGCAGACGTACGCCCAGACGTCCGAGCAGACGCTGTCGGCCGGCGACGGGATACGAACGCTCTACTGCCAGCTCGGAAACGGGCGCGGGGAGAGCGCCTCGCTCAGCGACGACATCGAAGTGGACACGGTCGCGCCGGTCGTGCTGAGCGTCCTGCCCGCGAATAATGCCACGGACCAGCCGATCGACGCGGGAGTATGTGTCGAATTCATCGAGGACATGGCGGCTGCCGATTTCACCGCCGCCACGTGCACCATAACGGGCAGCATCAGCGGCGCCATCGCGACAAATCCTTCGTACGATGCCGGGACCAGAACCGTGGCGTTCGGCGCAACGGCCCAGTTCTCGTATGGTGAAACCGTAACCGCAACCGCGGCGGCTGCGGTGGGTGACCTGGCCGGCAACACGCTCGGGACGGCATACTCCTGGCAGTTTTCGATAACTTCCGAGCCCGGCCCCCCGGTCATTCAGAGCATGACCCTGAGAGACAGGAGCTCCGGGGATACCGCCTACAGCAACGAGCGCACGGTTGTCGCGGCTCTCGTCGCCGCGGGCGGCCCGACCCATATGAGATTCGCGCGGACCGAAGCCATGCTGTTGTCCGCTCCCTGGCGGGACTATGCTCAGACGTCGGAACAGATGTTGGGCATGGATGAGGGTGAGCAGCGCCTGTGGTGTGAGCTCAAGAACGATTACGGAACCGGCAGCTCCGCGACCGACACGATAATCATCGACAGCATAGCTCCCGTGGTGGTCAGCGTTATCCCGTCGGACGGAGCTTTCGCTCAGAGCGTCGACGCGGTGATCGTCGTCGAATTCGACGACGATATGCTGGAATCGGATTTCACCAATGCAACGGTGCTCGTTGAGGGATTGGTGAGCGGCTCGCATGTGACGTATCCCACGTATCAGGACGGGATGCTTGTCTTCAACCAGGCCGGGAGCTTTGCGTATGGAGAGACCGTCCAGTGCACCGTGGAGTCGTCCGTTCGCGACAAGGCCGAGAACGCGCTCGGCTCCGACTACACGTGGAATTTCCCGATCTCAACGGAGGACACCCCGCCCGTGGTCGCGTCCGTGACCGTCATGGACAGGACGTCGGGGTCCGTCGATTACACCAATGAGGTGGACGTGATAGTGAACGTGCTCGTTTCCGGAAGTCCATGGGAGATCCGCGTAGCGGGGAGCGAGGCCGACCTGGAGCTTGCGGCATGGCAATCCTTCGCCTCGAGCTTCTCTCACACGCTGGACACGGCGGACGGCGAGAAGACCGTCTGGGTCCAGGCGAGAAACGTCATCGGTGAAGGCGAGCCCCTGTCCGGGACGATTGTGCTGGACACCACGGCCCCCTCAGTCAGCTCCGTGGTGCCGCCGGACGGAATGACGGGCATAATGCCCGACGCGGTCATCAAGATTGTCATGAGCGAGCCGATGTCGCCGCTGCTGGCCGGCTCGGTGAGAGTTACGGGAAGCTCGTCGGGCAGGCACATCATCACCGTGGAATACGATTCCGAAACGTCAGAGATCGTACTGCACAGGGAAACCGACTTCTCCGCGGGCGAGGATGTTACCTGCTCCTTCGACATGACCGTCATAGACCAGGCCAGAAATGTCTTCTCAACATCTGTCTCCTGGAGCTTCACCGTCCTCGGCTCGTCTCCGGCCGGCGGCGGAAGCGGCGGCGGCGGCGGATGCTTCGTCAAAACGGCATCTCTGCCGGTTTCTGGCGCAGCCTCTGCACGGTGAGGCGGTCGAAGAAAAACCACGGCCCGACTGCCCAGCCCCGGTTTCTTTCCAGACAATAGGGCAAGTATTGATAAGTCTTCGGCAATCACTGACATTGTCGTAATAGCACCCAAACAGTATCATAGATTGAATATCATTTTCCCGCAACCCCGACACGCCGACAGAAAAGGGCAATCACGAGGGGGTGTCGCGCACCAACGGACCCGTTGTTCGGCTCACCCTGAGCAACGCGGCGGCATCGCTCCCGGGCAAGTTTCGTATCAGGATACGGTGAAGATCGAGAGGAGGATGCGATGAGGGTACTGAGGGTATGCGCTGCGGCGCTATGCATGACGGCACTGGCGGGACCGTTTACGGCACGTGCCGCCGAGGAACCGAAGTCCGCGGGGACACCGGCGGCCCCGGCAGGTACGGTCGTCCTCGACGCCCGCTGCTACTGGAGGATACACCTGACGCTTCGCCCGACGCTGGTCAACGGCACCGGCAAGAGTATCAAGCTGCCGCCGGAGAACACTCAGCCGGACACTCCCCCGCCGCCGTCCGACTGGACCCGGCCGGATTTCGACGACAGGTCCTGGTGGCGGGATCCCGCCCCTGTGTTCGACGGGGCAGGTCTGGGACAGGGCTCGAACCTGGCGCTGCTCTGCATGCGCGGCAAGTTCGAGGTCACCGATCCGTCCAGGGTCAAAGAGCTCACGCTGTCGGTGAGGTTCCGCGGCGGCGCGGCGGTGTATCTCAACGGAAAGGAGATCGCCAGGCGCCACCTCCCCGGGGGCACATTGGAACCGCTCACTCCGGCAGAGGATTACCCCGAAACGGCGCACGGGTTCGACCCTCATCATTTTCACCGCACCCCGAGGGAGCAGGCGACGGAACGCCGTACGAGGCGAATCGAGAACGTGAAGATCGAGTCCGCGGACCTCCGCAGAGGACTCAACGTCCTGGCTCTGGAAATCCACCGCGCGGCGCTGCGTCCCTCTGATTTCGGCGGGTACGGGAGCCCCAAGCTGTGGAACACGGCCGGTTTGATAGACCTGTGTCTGAAGGCGCCGTCCGGCGACGGTCTGGTGCCCGCCGTCAGCCGTCCCGCGGGATTGCAGGTGTGGAACGCGGTGCCGACGGAGGTGGTTCTCGACGTGGATTACGGCACCCCGGCCGAGAAGCTGATGCCCGTCCGGATTGCGGCGGCGCGCAACGGCTCGTTCTCCGGCGTGGTGGTCCTGAGCTCGGACGCGCCGATCAAGGGTCCGCAGGCGCGGATGGGCGATCTGAAGAACGGCAAGACCGGAACAACCATCAAGGGCTCCGGCGCCCAGGTGCGATACGCCTGGGGAGGCGGCCTGGTGCCCAACACCCGCGTTCCCTGTCCCTTCTACGGCGGCTGGGGCAACAACGGCTGGAACACCTACCGGGGAAGGGCGCCGAGAGTCCCGTGGATGCTGTGCCGCACATCCCCGGCGGAAGTCGAGGTCGCGTCTCTGAACAAGCTCGATACGGGCTGCCATCGGGTGTTCGGCGCGGTGCTGCCCGTCTGGGTGACCGTCCCGGTGCCCCGGGACGCCGCCGCCGGCGTCTACGAAGGCACGCTGGCCGTCTTCGCCGAGGGAGGAAGTTTCGACGTGCCGGTGGAGATGACGGTGAGCGATTGGGTCATCCCCGATCCGTGTGATTACCGGTCCTTCTGCGACTGCATCACGTCGCCGGACTCCGTCCGGTACGCCTACGGTCTCGAGCCCTGGTCGAACGCGCATTTCGAGATGATGGGGAAGACCTTCGACGTGCTCCGCGGCCTGGGCAACAAGACGCTCTACGTTCCCGTGCGCACGAGAACCAACTTCGGAAACGAAGAGGGAATGATCCGGTGGATCAGGCAGTCCGACAGTGCGTACACCTGCGATTTCAGGGTTTTCGAGAGATATCTCGATCTTGACCTGGAGCGAATGGGGGCGCCGCGGCACGTGATCTTTCTGGTGTGGGACTGCGACATGGGCGGCAGCATCCGTCCCGCGACCCCCGGCGGGTTCGTCGACGCGGGGTTCCCCGGCAGCGGCTACGCCGGGGCGGGCGGCAAGGAGTGGGTGCCTCCGAACGAACACAAGCCGGTTACGGTGACCTTTCTCGATCCGGCGACCGGCAAAATGACGGAGGGTCAGGGCCCCTCCTACGGGGACGCGCAGGCGAAAGCGTTCTGGAAGCCGTTCGTGGAGGGTGTCCGCGAACGGCTGAAGAAACGCGGGCTCAACAAGGCCGCCGCGCTCGGACTCTTCGGCGATTTCCAGCCGCTTCCGGACGTGATGAGCTTCTGGCGCGAGATGATGCCGGAAGCCCCCTGGGTGAGCTCGGGGCACGTATGGCGGAAGGAGCTGCACGGCTCGCCGGTCGTCTTCGCCACCGCGTGGCGGTGGGACGGGAACTACAGCCTGGCCGATCCGAGCGTCAGGCGCGTTACCTCCTGGCGGGACGACAGGACCAAGCTCGCGCCGTACCGGATCCCGGTCGACAGGTATCCGTCCGGCTACTTCGCGAACATGTACGAGTTCAACCTGTCCTGCGGACAGGACGGACTGGGACGGATATTCGCCGACTTCTTTCCGGTCAAGACGCACGAGAAGGCGAAACATTCCAGCCGTCTGCTCGGCCGCTACCAGGCGACCCACTGGGGCACTATGAATTGGGGGCAGACCTGGCTGGCGGCGGCTCCGGAGGGTCCCGCGGCAACCATCGCCATCGAGTCGCTGCGGGAGGGAACGCAGTGGGGCGAAGCGCGGATCTTTATTCAGGACGCCGTCCTGGACCGGCGCGACGTGTTGGGAGAGGAGCTCGCGAAGAGGGCGCAGGGGATCCTCGACGAGCGCATTCGTCTGGTACGGTGGGCCGGCACGATGCCGGGGCGCGGCGACATCCCGCCCTTCGGAGAGTACTGGCACGCGGGGTCAGGCTGGGCGGAACGGAACGGGAAGCTCTATGCCGCGGCGGCCGAGGTGGCCCGCGCGCTCGGAGGGAAGGGAACGCGATGAAGCCACCCGGTTGTCTTTCCGTGTCGCGAAGGGTACGATAGCGGCATTCGGGAAGAAACCCGGCGTTTTACCAGGGACCGATGAAGAGCTCGATCCACCTCATAGGCAACGCGCACCTCGACCCGGCCTGGCTGTGGCCGTGGTACGAGGGCATGTCCGAGGCCCGCGCCACGTTCGCGAGCGCGCTGGAGCGGATCGACGAGTTCCCGGAATTCGTCTTCACCGCGAGCGCGGCGGCGCTGTACCGGTGGGTCGAAAAGACCGACCCCGCGCTCCTCGGCCGGATCCGGAAACAGGTGAAGGCGAAGAGGTGGAGCATTCCCGGGGGCTGGCACACCCAGTCGGACAACAACATTCCTTCCGGGGAGTCGTTCGCGCGCAACGCGCTGTACAGCCGGAACTATCTCAGGCGGGTCTTCGGCGCGGTCTCCGGAGTCGGGTACACGGTCGACACCTTCGGCCACGCCGGCTCCCTTCCGCAGCTCCTGAAACGGGGCGGGATGGGCGCGTTCGTGTTCATGCGTCCCGGTCATAATGAAAATCCCGACATCCCCCGCGGTCCCTTCATATGGGAGGGAACGGACGGCACCCGCGTGCTGTGCTACCGGCTCCTCGGAGGATATAACGCCTGTCAGCCCGCCCATGTCGCTTCCCTGGCCGAAACCATACGGAGCTCCGAGCTGCCGATCGGCATGATATTCTACGGCGTGGGAGACCACGGCGGCGGACCGACCAGGGCGCTTCTCCGGGGCATCGAGAAGCTCAGAAAGAAGCACGCCGACATCCGGTACTCCGACCCCGACCGCTTCTTCAGGGAGCTGACGCGATACGGAGACCGGCTGCCCGTCTGGGAGGGCGAGATGCAGCACCACGCGGTCGGGTGCTATCAGGCCCACGGCGGGATAAAGCGCGCCTACCGGCGGGCGGTGCACTCCGTGCTGGCCGCCGAGCGGCTCGCGGCGGTCTCCTCGCTCGCCCGCACGCGACGGAAGAAGGACCCGCGCATCGAATCGGCCTGGCACGATATCCTGTTCTCCGATTTCCACGACATCATGGGGGGCACCTGCGAGCGAACCGCGTGTGACGACACCATCCGTCAGCTCGGGCGTGCCCGGTTCACGGCGCAGGAGATCATGCACGAGGCCGCGCAGCGGATCGGCGCCGCCGTCAATACGAAGGGCCCGGGCCGCGCGGTTCTGGTATGCAATCCGCACGCGTTTCCCTTCGGCGGCGTGATCGAAACGGACGACATCTTCATCCATCCCGCGTTTCACGAGCTGAGGACGATGAAGATCACCGATCCGGGCGGCGCGGTCGTTCCCCATCAGGCCGTTCCGCCGTCGACGCGGACAACGTCCATCCGTCTCGCGTTCCCGGCGGCGCTGCCGCCGCTTGGGTGGAAGCTCTTCCGGCTCGACATCCGGGAAAAGGGTCCGGACAGTCCGTTCGAGTGGCACCAGGACGTGCCGGCGTACGGGGGGAAGTGCCGGGGGACCCTGAAGGCGACCTCCTCGACGCTTTTCAACGAGCATATCGCCCTGTCGGTCGGGAAAACGGGCTTCATCCGGCTCCGGGACAGGAAGAGGAACTGGAACGTATTCAGGGGGGAGGGGTTCATTCCCCTGGTCCTGAACGATCGGACCGATACCTGGTCCCACGGGACGCACCGTTTCGACCGCGAAGCCGGCGCGTTCAAACCGGTCTCGAGGGAGCGGGTGGAGAACGGGCCGCTTCGCGCGCGGCTCAGACTCGAGTATGTCCTCTCGAAGTCGTCGCTCCGGATGGATTTCATTCTCGAGCGGGAAAGCAGATCGGTCCGATGCGACTGCGTTCTGGACTGGCAGGAGACGCACAGGATGCTCAAGTTCGTGTTCCCCGTGAATCTGACCGATCCGGTATGGACGTCGGAGATCCCGTACGGAACCGTGACGCGGCCGCTCGACGGTGACGAGTACCCGATGCAGAAGTGGTGCGATCTGAGCGCCGGTTGCAGGGGCATTTCGATCCTCAATACCGGGTCGTACAGCGTCGACGGCAGAGAGCGCTCGCTCAGGATAACGGCCGTCAGGAGCCCGGTATTCGCTCACCACGATCCAATCGAGGCGACGGGGAACGTGCGGTTCCAGGACCAGGGGATTCACGAGTTTTCATTCGAGCTTCTGCCGCACGGGAGAAACTGGAGGGCGGAAACCGCGAGGCGCGCCGAGCTCCTGAACGGACCGCTCATTCTCTCGTGGGAAGGAACGCATGACGGTTCTCTTCCGAAGGCGTCGAGGAAGATCATTGCCGTGTCGGCGGATAATGTCATGGTGACGGCCCTGAAGCCCGCCGAGACCGGCGGCGGCCTGATCGTCAGGGCGTTCGAAGCGGCCGGCGTCGCCACGGACGTCCGCATATCCCTGCCGCCACTGAAGCGGACCTGGAAGGCGTCGTTTCACGGCGGAGAGGTCAAGACGTTCCTCGTGCCGAAGCGCGGAAGAAGCCGGATACGGGAAGTCGATTTCACCGAGAGATAGAACGCGCTGAAATCAGATCTCCAGCCGCATCTTCTGCACGGTGAAGTTGTAGTCGTCGAAGGTGCCCGCCGAGACCATGCACATCTCCAGGCCGTCCTCGCGCATGTACTTGTCGGGGAAGTTGGGCTGGTAATCGCCGTAGGTTCCCCAGCGGTCGTCCCGGTAAAAGAGCGACCACGGTCCCCAGGGCTCCGGCGCCTCGAAGAGGGTGAGCTGGCTTGGTTCGACCGAATCCGGGAGGGGGCCGTGGTGATACGGACGGGGCTTTCCGGTTGTGTCGTCGTAGAAGCCGTAGTTGCCGAGGATGTAGCGCTCGATCCCGGGGTTGTAGCTCACGTGGTCCTCTCCGGTCATGAGCGGGTAGCGGAATATCGCCGTCGCCTCGGCGTCGTCGGACGACCATGACGGATTGTTGTCGGCATCGACGTTCGTGCAGAACTCCCACGCGCTCCGATCGAGCAGCCTTTCCCTCGGCACCCGTCCAAGCAGGATATAGTCGCCGTTTTCCCAGTAGCTGTTGCCGTCGTCGCCGACGCCCGGGAAGTACGCGTACACGTACTCATCCAGCGCGTCCACGTTGGCCTTGCCGTACTGCAGGAAGTGACAGGAGCACAGTCTTCCGGTGAAGAAATCGGTCGGCGTCGCCTCTCGGTTCCACGTCTTTCCGTAGTCCGTGGTCGTTATGATCCAGCCGTACAGGTTGTGCTGCCGGTTGAACTCCGGGTTGTCGCCGTAGTTCATGCACTCCACGGCGAAGTACATGGTTCCGTCCATGAAGAGAAGCCCCGCCGGCTTGATGCCGTTGCCTTTGGGGCAGGCCTCGGGCACCGCGCAGTACACCGCCGGGTCCACCGGCAGGTTGTCCACCAGGAACAGATGAAGGGGGGACCTGTCCCGTTCGATCCGCCAGAAATTCATCGGGCTTCCCAGGTTGTCCCCGGCGCCGCCGTACAGGTTGTCGTCGTCCGCCCACGTCAGCGGCCACATGTCGCCGTCGCCCTTGTGGTAGCGGTTCCGGTCCAGCTCGACGCTCTTGATCAGCTTGCTCTTCGGATAATCCGGCGTCGGGACTTCCTTCATTTCCAAACCCCCTCTTGATTGCTCTTTTTCTTTGATGCCTCAGGATTGCGGGCAGATAATATCCACGGTATGATACTTCTGGGGTGCTATTATGCCAATGTCAGTAATTGCCGAAAGCTTGTCGCAAATTGCCCTATCATCCGGAGAGGAGCCGATGCTGCTTCACTCCGGGCGGGTGCGCGAGAACGCGGGGTGGCACAGGCCGGTCAAGACCCACGCGTTTCATGAGCTGGTGGTCGTTACGTTCGGGTCCCTTCTCGTCAGGGCGAGCGAGGAAACGGTGAGGGCCGGAACGGGGGACATGCTCTTCTACCGCGCGGGGCTCGTGCACGAGGAATTCGCGGACGATGCAGCAGGCGTGGAGATGTTCTTCCTGGGGTTTGCGTGGGATGCGATGCCGCCGGGTCTCCCTCTCGTGGTGTCCGACGCCGCCGGCCGGGCGCGCCTTCTTCTGGAATGGCTTCTGGCGGAACGAAGCGCGCCGTCGCCCGAAGAGACGACGTTGAGCAGTTCATTCTTCCGTTCGGTGCTGGCCGTGTTTCTGGAGGCGTGCCGTTCCGGGGAGGATCGTCTGGTGAGCGAGGTGCGCCGGTACATCGGCGCTCATATGGATGAAGCGTTCTCTCTCGACGATCTTGCCCGAGCCGTGAATCTCAGCAAGTACTACTTCCTGCGCCGCTACAAGCGGCTGACCGGCCGGACCCCGATGGAGGATGTGCGGCGCATACGGGTCGAATACGCCCGCCGCCTGATACTTACCACCGATCTCCCGCTGAAGGCGATCGCGCCGATCGTGGGTCTGGGAAACGAGTACGCGTTCTCCAAGCTGTTCCGGAAGATGGTGGGGGTGACTCCCGGCTCGCTGAGGCGTCGGAGGTAATCCATGCACGCGCTGATAGCGCTCCTGCCCATACTCCTGACGATCGTCCTGATGGTCGGCCTGAACTGGCCGGCGAAGAGAACGCTTCCCGTCGCGTGGGTTCTCGCGGCGATTCTCGCGGCGGTCTTCTGGAAGCTGGGACTGCGGGAGGTGCTCGGATTTTCGCTCTTCGGAGCGCTCAAATCCCTGGATGTGCTGCTTATTATCATAGGCGCCATCTTCCTGCTGAACACGCTTAGGGAGAGCGGATCGCTCACGGCGATAAGCCGGGGGTTCTCCGGGATCACGCCGGACCGGCGTATTCAGGCGATCATCATCGGCTGGATGTTCGGCGCGTTCCTGGAGGGGGCCTCCGGCTTCGGCACGCCGGCCGCTTTGTGCGCGCCGCTCCTCGTGGCGCTGGGGTTTCCGCCGCTCGCGGCCGCGATCGTGGCGCTCGTGTTCAACTCCACCCCGGTCTCGTTCGGAGCGGTGGGGGCGCCCATCTTCGGCGCGATGAGCGTGCTCCCGCTGAAGGGAGGAGAGGCGGACGTATTCGCGGCACAGCTGTGCAGGTGGGTGGCGGTGACCCATATCGTCGGGGCGCTTGTGATTCCCACCCTTGCGGTCTGCATGCTCACCCGATTCTTCGGGAGGAACAGGGCATTCAAGGAAGGGCTGGCCGCCGCGCCGTTCGCGGTATTCGCCGGTGTCGTATTCCTCGTTCCCTTTCTCGTCACCGCGTTCCTGCTGGGGCCGGAGCTGCCTTCACTCATTGGAGGGCTGGTCGGCCTGCCGATTATCATCGCCGCGGCGCGGAAGGGCTTCCTGGTGCCGAAGGATGCCTGGACGTTCCCCGAGGAGATCTCGTCCCGGGAACGTGACACAGAGCGCGCGACGATGCCGCTCTGGAAGGCGTGGCTTCCGTACGGTCTCATCGCCGCGATACTCGTCGTCACGCGCCTGCCTCAGCTCGGCCTCCAGGATGTGCTGAAGTCCCTGAAGATCACGGTGCCGGACATCCTGGGCATCAACGGGCTCACGTACGAGCTGCGTTGGGCCTTCATCCCGGGAATCATACCGTTCGCGCTGGTGGCACTGCTCGTCCAGCTCGCGTCCCGCATGGATCGCGGCCGCGTCTCCGGAGTATGGAGGGTCACGTTCGCACAGGTTTCCGGTGCCGCCATCGCTCTTGTCGCCGGCGTGGCGATGGTGCAGCTGATGCTGAAATCCGAGCAGAACCCGCCGGGAATGAGCGGGATGATGACGGCGATCGCGGAGGCGGCCGCGCACCTCACGGGCCGCGCGTTCATCGTGATCTCGCCGCTGGTGGGGGTGCTCGGGGCGTTCATGACCGGCTCGAATACCGTATCCAACATACTCTTCGCCTCGTTTCAGTACCGCACCGCGCTGGCGATTGGGATCGTTCCGCTCGCGCTGGTGGTGTTGCAGGTGGTGGGCGGGGCGATCGGCAACATGGTCTGCGTCAACAACATCGTCGCGGTGTCCGCGACCGTGGGGCTGGAGGGAAGGACGGGGGCGATCATTCGGAGGAACATAGTCCCCTGTCTCATCTATTCCATTTTGGTGGCGCTGGTGGTCATTGCGCTGACCGGGGCGGGACTGTTGGGCGGCTGACCACTATTATCTCTTGATTCCGCCCCGCGAAAGCCGGTATAATCCGTCCGTTCACACACAGAACATCACGCAGGATTTCACTCGCACGAGTTCCGTTGAGAGCCCGCGATGAACGAGAGAGCTGCGCATTTCGGGAAAGGAGCCTGCCAATGAACCGTATGGTATCGTCGTCGTCGAGAACGATCACGTATTTCTGCCTGTGCGCCGCAGCGGTCCTTCTGCCGGCGCTTCCGGTCCGGGCCGCGGACGCGGTCCGCTGGTCGGTTTCCGGTCCGTACACGCAGGACGGCAAGGGACCGCAGGAGCTCTTCGACATCAAGTTTCCCCCTGAGGACGGCAAGGGGCAATGGAAAGACGCGGGAAGCTCCGATCCCTCACAGGTCTGGCAGATCGATCTCACCCAGGCGGTCGGCGGGGAAAACCGGGTTGCGTATCTCCGCACCGGCCTGAAATCCGCGACGCAGCAGAAGGCGACGCTCGAGATCGGGAGTGACGACGGCGTCAAGGTGTGGCTGAACGGGAAGCTGGTCCATTCCAACAATACACTGCGCGGCGTCACGCCGGGTGAAGACAAGGTGAGCGTCACCCTGAAGAAGGGCGACAACATCATTCTCCTCAAGATCACGCAGGGGGGAGGGGGATGGGGTGCGAGCTTCCGTCTCGCCGGCGCCTCCGGCGTCGCCGCAGGCAAGGCCGGAGCCGGCAAGGTCGCCGGAGACTACGCGTGGGACAAGCGGCCGACACTCGAAGAGCTGTACGCCGGCTACGATCCGGTCTTCAGCAGCCACACCCGGGCAAGCCTCCAGAGGTCCGGCCGGAAGAAGGTTCCGTTCTCGCGACAGGACAACTTCATGAACATCGGCGACGTCCGGATCGACGCTCAGGTGTGGCCCATCATTACGAAGGCGAACCAGACCGTCGAGGCGAAGAACGAGCACCGGCAGGCCACGGAGCTGTACCGCCGTGTCCTCAAGGATTACCAGGACGATCTGGTCTGCATCGCCGGAGAGGGCGTTTTCGTGCCCGCGTCGCTCTATGTGCAGAGAAAGATCCTTCGGTATCCCAGGAAGGAACTGGCCTACTACCGGATCCTCTACGATCCGGCCGCGAAGGAAATCTTCCAGCGCGCCGTCAAGCGCTACTCCATATTCGACTACAAGGACCTGGTGAGGTTCCACCTAGCCACTTCGTACGGGGACGACGCCCTGTTCGCGCTCGGAAACGACGCGGTCGACAAGGGACGCTACGACGAGGCGAGGCGCTGCTACGAGCGCATCGTGACGTATCACGGGGCCGCGGACGAGGACCGCGACGACATCGCGCTGGACCGCGACCAGGTATGGGTGAGGCTCGCCATATGCTACCGCCATCTGGGCCGGGACGGCGACTACCGGGCGGCCGTCGGGAAGATCAGGAACAGGGGGGAGAAGACCGTCGCCGAGCTGCTGAAGCAGCTCGACGAATTCAAGTTCGACGAGTTCTGGGTCAGGCAGCGGGAGAACCGCCGCAGCGCCCGGTACGACGCGCTCGACGACAAGAAGCTGTCGGACCCCCTGCCGTACGAGTTCTCGACGGTTCGCGGCGAGTGGCACGCCGACCTCACCGGCAGGGACGGGTGGCGGGAGCCGGAGCCCCTGCCCTGGGTGACGGAGACGGACATCATCTACAAAGACATGAACGTCCTCTACAGCCGCTCGCTTCTCACGGGCGAGCTCAACTGGGTGTTCGGGCCCGGCGGCGCGAGCGCCGACTGGGACTTCTACGGCGGCCGCGGCGGGGTGACGGACTACTACCCGGAACAGTCGATCCTGATCCACGACGGGGTCGTCTTCGCCCACATGTTCGTGTACGGGCCGTCGCTCGTCGCGGTCGACCAGTACACCGGTCGACTCCTGTGGGCCAAGGGGCCGATGGCGGCGCTGACCGAGGAGGAATGGCTCGACCGGTACCAGGCGTCTCCGGCCCCGGGTCGCGGCTCGGTGATCGCGCCGGTGGTCTACGACGACATCCGCGGGCGGTCGCACATATCGTCCGGCGCGGAGCTCGCCGCGTTCGAGACCCGGACCGGCAAGCTGATGTGGCGGACCCGGCTCTCGCGGATCTCGCCGCTGAAGATCACCCAGAGCCGCTACCCGAGGAAGATCCGTATCCTTTCCTCGATGCCTCTCGTCCACGAGGGGGTGGTCTACCACAGCACGAACGCCGGCATCGTGGCCGCGGTGGACGCCCTCACCGGCACCATACGCTGGCTCACCCGGTATCCTCAGAACAAGACGGTGCTCGACAACTTCAGCTCCACCGGCCACGTATGGCGCAATCAGCCGCCCGTCATCCGGGGAGACAAGCTGTACGTCACGCCGGTGGACTGCGGGCATCTGCTCTGCATCGACAAGGAAACCGGGCGGATCGTGTGGGTCGCGACGCAGGGACAGGATTCCCGGTGGCCGGGCAGGGACGGGGGCTTCCATCATGCGTGGCGCATGGTGGGGTTCACCGCGGAGGGGCTCCTCTGCCTGGCCGGAAACGACGTCACCCTTCTCGATCCCGGCACGGGACGGAAGGTCTGGGCGGCGGGCCTGCAGGGGTACATAGGCGGCGGGGGAAGGACCGACAATTTCCGCGCGGACCCGAAGCGGGTCCCGAAGGGACTCACTTCGGGCATCAACGGTGACGGAGACGACTTCTGGTGGCCGCTCGGTCACGTGCACACCCACCCCATCCTGACGAAGGACAACCAGATCAATTTCACCATGCAGCACTGGCGCGGGGTGTTTCCTCCGCCGCGGTCCGGGCCGTTCAACTCGGAGTATCGTCTCGACCTGAAGAGCCGGGAGATCGTCTCGCAGAGGCGCTGGTACGATCCCGGGGTGTGGATACAGAACTCCCAATTCGTGCCTTCGATCAACAAGAGGGTCGTCAACGAGGAGCCGGAGATGTTCTACTCCGCCGCGCGGATGACCGTGACGCGTTGGGGGATACCGTTCGAGATCAACGTCGCGTTCAACCGCATGATCGTCCGGTACGATCGCGAGAAGCTCAACAGGGTGCTGGGTGAACGCAAGGACCTCGATTCCCTGTTCGCCAAGGCGGAAGAGGCGCGGAAGAGAGGGGACGTTCAGGGCGCCATCAATATGTACGAGGAATCCAAGCCTCTCCTGCCCTCCGAGGAAGAGGACCGCCGGAGGAACATCAACCTTCGCTTGTACCCGCTGTACGCCGAGCTCGCCCGGTGGGGACACCAGTCCGCCGACCTCGACCTTCTCGAGGGCGCGTGCAGGAAGATGGGCGCCACCGCCTCGAACCCCACCCAGGAGATCAAGGCGCTCATGGCCTACGCCGAGCTCCACGAGAAAAGGGGCGACTGGGTGAAGGCGGCGCGGGTGCTGCAGAACGCCTCGCGTCACTACTGGAGGGAGCCGCTCGCCGTGTCCGGGCTGGAGCTGGGCGACAGGAAGAAGCTGGTGGAGCGGACCGGGGAGGGGATAGGACACCTGGTGAAGCAGGTGCCGCCCCTGTACGCGAAGGTGGTGGAGCAGTTCGCGGAGTGGGAGCGCGCGGCGCTCGACGACTACTTCCTCGCCGTGGCGGACGTCGGGACGGAATACGTGGTCGAAACGAGGAGTGTGATGGCCAGGCGCCTGCGGGAGCTTCTCTCCCGCGCCCCGCGGGAGTTCCGCGGGGAATACGAGAAGCTCGCGGCGGAAGAGCTGAAGCGCTACGACGACGTGGAGGTGGGCGAGAGGCTGCTGTGGTGCTGGCCGGAGAGCGAGGCCGCGAAGCAGAGGATCAAGGAGCTCGTCCGGGAGACCGCCTCGCTCAAGCCGATCGAGCGGCAGGCGCAGGTATGGCGGTTCACCGACCTCGCCGGGACCTGTGGTCTCGGCGAGAAGCTGATCCAAGGGGGAAAGACGGGGCTCGTCCCGGCCCCGCCGCCCCGCTCGATGGCCTCGGGGGCCGGAATGAGCGAGGCCGGCGGCAAGAACGAGGACCCGGACATGGTCCGGCTCACGCTTCCCCAGAAGGGGAACGTGGAGGATACGGCTCATCTCCTCTTCATCAACAAACAAAAAAAGCGCGCCTACGGCAACCGGTTCACCATTCTGTGCTGGAACATGAAGGAGAACAGGAAGGAATGGGAATCGAGGGAGATACTCCTCCACGGGAAGGTAGTGGGAGGGGAGGGTTTCGAGGTCGGGTTCGAGGAGGTATTCATCCACGAGGGCCTGGCGATCGTGCACGGTCAGTACGACGTCGTCGCCCTCGACTGGCGCGCCGGCCGCGAGCTCGACCAGAAGGGCAAGAAGGAGAAGAAGTGGCATTTCAGGGTGCCGCTCGGGTTCGAGATCCAGACGGCGGACCTGTTCGGCGACGTGCTGACCCTGTGCGGAAGAGGGAGCACGGTGGCGATAAGCCCGAAGACCGGAGAGATCGTCTGGGATTCCTCGGAGATGGGCGAGTTCTACGCCGGTCCGTTCTTTCACGAGAACGTGATGCTGACGGTGCGGAAGAGCCCCGCCGAGGTCTCCTTCAGAAAGGTCGGCTCCGGACGGCTGCTGTGCAGGCTGAGCCTTCCCGGACTCACGAAGAACCGCAAGCATCCGATGTACGCCCTGGAGGGGGCGGAACAGAGCCCGGCCGCCGCGGAGGCGGCGGAAGAGGTTCCCGTGGCCTTCGGCGAAGGGTACCTGACGGTGACGGACGGCATGACGTATCACGCGGTGAACGTTGGCAAAAGACGCATCGAGTGGTCGAAGAGCGCCACCAAGCTCGATACCTCGACGGACCCGGCCTACCGGATGTGGATAGACGGAGGGAAGCTCTTCGTGCTCAAGCCCTACTACGCGGTGCTCGAAAACGCGGTGTTCGACGTGGCTTCCGGAGAGATGCTGTGGCGGCGAAGAGAAGGCGGGAAGAAGATGGACCAGAAGCTCAGGCAGTACGCCGGCCAGGACGAAGAGGGCGGCAAGGCCGCGACGGGCCTGATACTGAGCTCGATGGTCTTCATCGACGGCATCGTCTACGGGGTCAAGTATCAGATGGGGGCCACGACGATCTCGCTCGTGGGGATGGACCCCGTGACGGGCAAGGAGGTCATGGAGGTCAAGGCCGGGGGATACGGCGAGCCGGAGGCCTACGTGGAGTCCAGCTGGAGTAAGGACTGTGTGGTCGTAAGGGTCCAGGACGGGAACAAGTTCGAGGTGTGGCAGGTGGACGTGAAGGAGAAGAAGATCGTGCAGAAGCTCGCGGCGGAAGGCTACGGGAGGCTGGGCGAATACGGGGACGCGTCCATGGCCTGGCAGGGCCCGCATCTGGCCCTGTGGACGTTCGAGAACCGCAAATTCACCAGATGAAGAAAAGGGGACAGATCTATTTTTCCAGGGAGGATACCATGAACCGAAACCTGCTTTTCTTCGGTGTGCCGGTCCTCGTTCTCCTCTGCGGGTGCGTGGACATGCGCCAGGAGATTCACGTGAATCACGACGGCTCCGGGAAGATCGTCGAGCGCATACAGCTTACCCCGCGGGGAAAGCGGATGATGGAAGGGTTCGGAAAGAAGAAGGGCGTCGCGAACCTCGACCCGATCGTGCTCTCCGACGCGCTGTTCCAGGAGCGGCTCAAGACGATGGGGGAGGTGGAGCTGAAGAGCCGGGAGACCGAGACGACAAAGGACGGCCGGAAGGTGCTGAAGGCGGAGTACGCGTTCAAGGACATCAACAAGGTGATGCTGTGGATGCTGCCGACCATGGCGGCCTTCAAGGGGTTCGAGCAGAGAAAGATAGACGGCAGGATGACCTTCAAGTACCGGACGGAGCCGCGGGAGAGCTGGGGCCGGGTCTACCGGGAGGAAATGTACATAAAGCCGGTGCCGCGCCTCCGTGACCTGGTCGGCCCCGAGCCGATGACCCCCGCGAAGCGGCAGGAATACAAGCGCGTGGTCCAGGTGTTCCAGGACATGCTCGAGGATTTCAGCCTGTCCATCACGCTCGTCGCCCCGGTCGAGGAGTTCGAGGAGCGGGGCATGGTGGGCGGGTTCCCGTTCGAGGGCAACACGGTGACCCTCCTGCGGGTGAAGGGAGAGGACCTCTCGGCCTCCCCCGAGGCGCTGCTGCTGCTTGTCTCGAACGAGTTCTACGCGACGCGAAGCACGGAGCGTGAGATCGGCCGGATGTTCGGGATGATACCCCGCGTTTATTCTCCCTGGATACAGAACTACAACGGCTGCGGGATACGGTTCCTGAAGACCGAGAGCGCGAAGAAGTAGGGGGCTACGGCATCCCGCGCGGCTGCTTCCTGAATCCGCTGGGGGAGATGCCGGTGACCCGCTTGAACGCCTTGGAGAGATGAAATCCGTCGGCGAACCCGAGCGCGGCGGCGATGGATTCGAGCGTGTCGCCGGTCTCCCACAGAAGCCGCTTAGCCCGTTCCACCCTCCTTTGAAGCACGAACTTCGCCGGCGGCGCGCCGAAGTGTGATGCGAAAAGCCGGGTGAAGTACGTCCGTTCCAGGTGGGCTAGCGCGGCCAGGTCGTCCACGATTATCGGCTCGCCGAGATGCCTGTCTATGTACTCCAGCACGCTGCGGAAACGGAGAATCCCCTGTCGTCTCTTCTCGTGCCGGACGGGGTCCGCCGTGCGGGCGAACGGCGCGAGAATCTGGAGCAGAATCCCGCGCGTCTCGAGCGCCTCTTCAGGTGAGCCGCTTCCGAAGGCCTTGCGCATCCGCTTGAAGAGGGAGACGACGTGCCGGGGCTTCTCGACCGGCACCTCGAATTCACACTGCAGGTAGTCGAGCAGAGGCAGCCCGCCGAAGAGCGTCGCGTTGAAATGGGCCCAGAGCTGAACGCATGCTTCAGGGCACCAGTAGGACAGGATCGTGTGCGCGGGAATGACGAACAGATACCCGGGACGCAGATGATAATCCCTGCCGTGGTGCCGGACGTACCCTTCCCCGGCCTCGATGTAGTACAGCCGCGAGTTGTTGTCGCTGTAGTCGCACACGTTCCACCCGGTGTCCAGAACGGACCGTTTCGTCATGGTCACCTGGACGGCGAGAGACGACAGTACCGGGTCGTTAGAAGCCATTCCACGAGTCTCTATCTACTGCGGCCGGCTGCAGAACTCGCTGGCGCCGTCCTCGGTACGAAAAGTCCTCGACGACCCGCTTTGGGGTCGCCTCCGGGCTTTTCGCACCTGCGTCCTTGCCAGCGATTTCTTCGCTCGGCCTCGTGACGAAAAGACTCATGAAACGGCTTCTAGCAGTCATAACACAAATATACATGAAGTTCCCAAGATCGTCCATTCCCGTATTCCGTCGACAGTGGGATTATGAGGCCGTAATCCCTATACAAGGAGGTGTCGTTATGGCGAGGAAGAAACGGGTATCACAGGCAGACAAAGACCGGGCCCGCCGGATGAAGTGGTGGCACGAGGCCCGCTTCGGGATGTTCGTTCACTGGGGGCTGTATTCCCAGCTGGGGCGGCACGAATGGGTGATGAACCGGGAGTGCATTCCGAAGAAGGAGTACGAACGGCTCGCGAAGACGTGGAAGGTGAAGAAGCGTCCGGCGCGGGAGTGGGCGCGCCTCGCGAAGAAGGCGGGAATAAAGTACATGGTGATGACCACCAAGCATCACGAGGGCTACTGCCTGTGGGACACCGAGATGACGGACTACAACGCGGTGAACCACACACCGGGCCGGGACCTGGTGCGGGAGTACGTCGAGGCGTGCCGGGAGTTCGGCCTGCGGGTCGGGTTCTACTACTCGCTCATGGACTGGCACCACCCGGACGGGAAGCGCTGCGCGGTGAACGAGGCGGCCCGGCGCCGGTTCGTGGATTTCACGCACGGCTGCGTGCGTGAACTGATGACCAATTACGGCAGGATCGACGTCCTCTGGTACGACGTGTCCCAGCCGCTTTCGTCACCCGAGAAGTGGGAGAGCCGGAAGATGAACCGGATGGTGCGCGGGCTTCAGCCGCACATCATCATGAACAACCGCTCCCAGCTTCCGGAGGACTTCGGCACGCCGGAGGAGCGGATACAGGCCGCGGAGCCGGGACGGGCATGGGAGGCGTGCATGACGTTCAACGGCTCGTGGGGCTGGATGCCGTACGCGCCCCCCGAGGACTGGCACTCGACGCGTCAGGTGATAAAGATGCTCAACCAGGTGACGAGCGGCGCGGGGAACCTTCTTCTCAACATAGGACCGAAGCCGGACGGCTCCGTGCCGCCCGAGGCGACGAAGCGGCTGCTTCCCGTGGGGAGGTGGCTTGCCCGGAACGGAGAGGCGGTCTACGGCCGCGTCGACCGTCTCGACGGCCTCCGCGGCATGCCGACGGGGTGGTGGAGCCGCAGGGGCAACACCGGCTATTTCTGGTGCAGCCGGTGGCCGGGGAGCGAGCTTGCGATAGGCGGGCTTCGCAGCAAGGTCAGGAGGGTGAGCCTGGTGCCGACGGGAAGGAGGGTGCGCTTCACGCAGGAGCCGCGCCGGCTGACGCTCCGCGGACTGCCGAAGAAGAACCCGGACCGTATCGCGGGAGTTTCGCTCATAAAGATAGACTTCGCCGGAAAACCGGCCCAGAGGGAGTGGCTCGACTGCTTCGTGTAATCAATACAGCCGGTCGACCTTGCGGTATTCGTTGGCGTTCTGGTCGAACGCCCCTTCGAAGAGCGGCGTTTCCTGGGGGCCCATCTTGTCGGGCCAGGTGCCGCTCTTCGTCGCCCACCCGTACGGTCGCTTCAGGTAGTCCTGCGGCATCTGCCACATCTCGGAGGTGTTCACCTCCTTCCACACGGCGTCGTGGAGATGCCCGCCCAGGTGCAGCACGTTGAACCTGAACTCGCCGGGCATGCTTGTCTTCAGGCCGAAGTGAGTCATCATATCCCGTTTATAGACGACGCCGCTGCGGGTGCCTTGGGCCTGGGAAGGGGTATGACAGACGGAGACCCACGCGGTCGGATTCGAGAATGTCGTCATGGGCCGGAATTTCGTGTCCGGCCGGTGGTTGGGTCCCTCGGCGCCGGACGTACCCGTGCCGTCGCTCGGGTCGGCGAGCCCGTCGATCAGATGGTCCTTGTATGATGGATCTGCCAGATACTTCGCGCAGTTCACCTGGCTCATGAAGAACTCGTAGCCGTAGATGCCGGAATGCCGCGAGAGGTAATCCCGTTCCTTCTCCGTACCCGCATGAATCCGAACGTGGCCGGTGGAGCCGTCGTCCGGCCAGTCGGTGCCGACCGGCCAGGTGTCGATGCCCCAGTATCCCCAGTCCCGTATCTTGACGATAGGGTCCCAGAGGGCCTCGATGGGGAGGTACGTGCCGGGCTGGCGGGGATGTCCCACCCACCACTTGTCCTGGTACAGCGGATTGTTGAACCAATCCCGTTCATCCGCCGCCGGCTGCCACCGGTACTCGTACCGGTCCCAGTAGAGGCTGCTGGCGAGGTACATTCCCCACCCGCCGTCGCCGGACTGCCACTCGCCCCAGCAGCTCCGGTCGGTGCGGCCGAACTTCACGCCGGGCCCGCCTCCCGAGATATCGCTCGAGCTTCCTGTCTTGCGGTCGCAGCCGTTGTAGACGAGCTGAAGCTGTCCCCGGTGGTCGCTGCCGAACACCAGGATGCCTATGCCGATCTGACGAAGGTTGCTCTTGCACCGGGTGAAGTAGGCATATTCCCGTGCCCGGGTCAGCCCGGGAAGGGTCATCGCCGCCATAATCGCCATAATCGCCACCACTACCAGCAGCTCGACGAGGGTAAAAGCGTGCTTCTTCATGGTAGAGAAGTATACCTCAAAAACGCGTTTGCGCAAGGGGGGGGGGGTCAGCGCAGCCGGTCGACTTTGCGGAATTCGTCCGCGTTCTGGTCGAAGGCGCCCTCGAAGAGGGGCAGCTCTTCGGGACCGAGCTTCTCCGGCCATGTCCCGTTCTTAGTCGCCCACCCGTAAGGCCGCTTCAGGTAGTCGTGCGGCATCTGCCACATCTCGGAGCTCTTCGCCTCCTTCCATAAGGAGTCGTCGACGTGGCCGTCCAGGTGCAGCACGTTGAATCGAAAGTCCCCGGGCACGGCGGTCTTCAGACCGAAATGGGTCATCATATTCCGCCTGTACACGACACCGCTCCGCGTGCCCTGCGATTGGGAGGGGGTGTGGCAGACGGAAACCCAGGCGGGAGGAGTGGACGACATGCTTATCGGCCGGAAATTGGTATCCGGCCGGTGATTCGGCCCCTCGGCGCCGGACGTACCGGTGCCGTCGCTCGGGTCGGCGAGCCCGTTGATCAGGTGGTCCCGGAAGGACCGGTTCTTGAGATACTTCGCGCAGTTCACCTGGCTGGTGAAGAACTCGTAGCCGTAGATACCGGAGTGTCTCGAGAGGTAATCCCGTTCCTTCTCCGTACCCGCGTAGACCCGCACGTTGCCGGAGCCCCAGTTGGTGCCGATAGGCCAGGTGTCGATGCCCCAGTATCCCCAGTCCCTTACCTTGACGATGGGGTCCCACAGCGCTTCGATGGGAAGGTACGTGCCGGGCTGGCGGGGGAGCCCGACCCACCACTTGTCCTGGTATCGCGGATTGTTGAACCAGTCCCGTTCCTCCGCCGCCGGCTGCCACCGGTACTCGTACCGGTCCCAGTAGATGCTGCAGGCGAGATACATTCCGAATCCCCCGTCGCCCGACTGCCACTCGCCCCAGCAGCTCCGGTCGGTACGGCCGAACTTCACGCCGGGGCCGCCGCCGTAGCTCGGGCTGTACGACGCCCCGACCCACCGGTCGCAGCCGTTGTAGACGAGCTGCATCTTGCCCTTGTGGTCGGTCCCGAACACGAGGATGCCGATGCCGATCTGCCGCAGGTTGCTCTTGCACCGGGTGAAGTAGGCGTACTCCCGCGCGCGGGAGAGTCCGGGCAGGATGAGGGCCGCGAGAAGCGCGACGATCGCCACGACGACGAGCAGCTCGACGAGGGTAAACCCTTTCCTGCCGTGCGTGCTCATTTGGCGGCTTCTCCTTCCACCGCGGCAACGGCTTCCTTTGCCGCCTTGTGGAGCGCCTCCAGTTTCTCCGGGGTATTGTCGCCGTGCGGATGATTGCGGAATGTCGTCATAACCTTCAGCCTTGGCCCGGCCTCCTTCGCCGCCGGTCCCATCGCGCCCAGTGTGCGGGTGACTTCCGCGATCACAATCAGGTTGGCTCTTACGTCCACGCTCGAGCTGCCCGACTTCGACGGCAGCAGCCGCATCAGGAACGGCACCGCCTTTGCCGCCTTCGGGCCGAAACGCTGAAGCGCTCTCATTGCCGCCTCTCCGAAGGGCCAGAGCGTCATGGGAGAGCCGCTGCTCCAGCCGCTGTTGGCGGCCTTCTCCATCACGTCGACAATGTTCGACACCACGTTCTCGTGGACCGGGCCTATCTTTCCGATCGCCTCGACAATCGTGGGCAGCTTCATCCCGTCCCTGTGCATCAGGCTGATGAGCTTGTCGATGTGTTTCTTCGAGTGGTCGCCCATCCTCCCCATGGTCCATGCCGCCTCACTCCTCACCCCGTAGCAGGCGCCGACGCCCGGCTGCGTATCGTCGCATCGGGTCGGAAGGTGATCCACACATGCCTTCGCCGCCGGACCGATCATGCCGCAGGCACGCACCGCCTCGCGCCGCACGTCCGGGTACTGGTCGTTGAACACAGAGAGCAGCTTCTGTGTCACCTTCTCGATCTCTTCGGAGGGCTTCGAATTCTCGAGGATGGCTCCCAGCGCCTTGGCCGCCGCGGCGCGGTTGCGCTCGAACTGCGTTCCCTCGAGCATGAGAAGCAGTCCCGGCACCGCCGCCCGCGCCGCCGGGCCGCACTCGGTCAGCACCTGGGCGGCGACGAACCTGTCGTTCTGCCGGTCGGACTTCAGAACCGGAATCACCGCCTCTATGATCTTCGGGTGGGCCTCTTTCGGGGCCTCGCAGAGCGCCCGCGCCGCCCTCACCTGCAGGCCCCGGTTGCCGCCCCTGAGCTGACTCAGCCACGTCGAAAGCGGCTTTCCCTTCACCCTGAGTTCGTCGTCCGCGCGCGCGGCGAAGCACAGCGCGACAGTCGCGATCAGGGCCGCCGCAACAGGGGACGTCATCGGTCTTTTCATCGGCTGATCTCCTTCCTGAAGCAGCGATCGTGTGCGCCGGGTGTCGTTGTGTGTAAGTATACGGAGTGAATCACACGCTGCAACGTGTGATAATGTTCAGAAGTATGGAATTTTGTTGAATCAGGCGGTGCCGAACACGTTTCTGACCGCCGCGAGATATCCGAAGCCGTACCGCTCCTCGGGCTCCAGGTGATTGCCCTCGGTCCACTCGTTCCACGCGTTGATGGTGAACACCGGCTGTTGGAACGGGCACTCGGTTCGCGCCAGGAAGTCCCGGACAGCGGCGAGCGACTTCTCGAACTCCTCCGGCGTGTTGTTGATCACCACGGGTGAGTAATTCCACGGCCCTTTTTCCCATATGTCCGACTGACATACCCGCGGCGTGTTGTCCCATCCCATCGTGACGCTCGGGATGTAGGGCATGCCGTACACCTTCACGTTGTTCTCCCAGTCCTCGATGGAGCCCTCGCGTGCCTCGGCGTACTCGGTGGTGGGGAAGTGGGCGAACAGCCGTCGCCAGTGCCATATGTAGGCGGCGACGCTGTCGAAGCCGATCGTCATCAGCTCGGCGTGATGCTTTTCGAAGACGTCCTCCCGTGTGTCGATCGGGGTGCTCTGCTGTATCGCGTTGACGTGAAGCGGCCCGCGTCCGGCCTTCTCCGTCCGTGCCCGGAAGTCCTCGATGGCGTCTTTAGTCTGCTCCACACCGCCCAGGCCGTCGATCAGACAGCGGATGCCGTAGAAGGAGAAATACTGCGCGCCGTCCAGCTTCCAGTATGACGGATGCGGAAAGTAATGCTCGATAACGTGGTCGAGCGCTTTATCGAGCGCTTTGCGCGACACCTCGCCGGGAGCGAGAACGGGCAGCGGCCGGGTGCGGTGGCCGGGATGGTTGTTGCTCCAGGTGTGGTTCGCCCACATGATGGAGAACTTCAGCCGGTCGTTGTTCTTCGCCTTCAGAAAGCCCTGCTCCAGGCACCGCTCCAGGAACGGCCCGTCCTCGTACCAGTACCAGTCGAATATGAACGAGTCGATGCCGTACTCCGCGGCCGCGGCGATCTTCTTCTCCATCACCGCCGGGTCCGACTCGTCTTCGTATCCCCATACCGGGATCTTGGGCTGGTGGTGCCCCTCGAACCTGGGTTGGGCATGCTTCATCAGTTCCCACTCCGTCCATCCGGTGCCGTGCCACGTGTCGTTGCGGGCGTCGGGATGATACTCGGGGAAATAGTACGCTGCGATATGGGGTCTATTGGACATCAGCCCTCCTTATTCCGTGATTCTCGGGAACGAGTGATCCAGCGTTGAGATAATACCCGAGGGCGTCTATAATAGGCAACCTCAAGCCAAAGGAGACATGCCGATGAAACTGCGAGATATGGTGTTGGTATCGATTGCCGTCGCAGTTATGGGGGGGATCGGCCTCGCGGGCGAGGACCAGGATCCGGTCATCGGCGGCGCGAAACTGTCGAAGATACTGAAGGACATCCAGAGCATGAACCGCGGCATCCAGGTGCGCGCGGCGAAGAAGCTGAGCGAAGCCCCGCCGGAAAGCGCCGACGCGGTCATCCCGAAGCTCATCCCGCTTCTCAAAGCGGAGCGGCAAAACGTGCATGCATGGGTGGCGCTGGCCCTCGGAAACTTCGGGGCCAAATCAAAGGTCGCGGTGCCGGACCTTCTGCCGCTTCTGGAGGGGACGCAGTTCGAACGGAACCGGGCTGCCGCCGCCAAGGCGCTGGGGCAGATACTGAAGGACGCGGAGCCGTCCGAAGAGATCGAAAAGGTGACCAAGGCGCTGGTCGCGAAGTTCAACGACCAGTATCCCGACGTGCAGAGGGAGTCCGTGAGGGCCTGCGGCATGATCGGCCCGGCGGCGAAGTCCTGTATCCCGCATCTCGACGGGAAACTCAAAGGCTTCACCGGCGGCAACTGGAACAGGGACGCCGCGACGCTCGTGCGCGAACAGGCGGCATACACCTGCATGCGCATGGGCACGCTCGCGAAGCAGCATATAGATCTTCTCATCGTGAAGCTCCACCAGGAGGGACAGAAGTCTCCGCTGTTCGTCAAGGCGATAGGCGCGATAGGCCCGGTTCACGAGAACGTGGTGCCGAACATCGTGGACAAGCTCGAGGTTCCCGACCCGGCCATGTGGTACCAGATCGAGGCGTACGAGGTGCTCGAGTCGTTCGGGCCGAAGGCGGCGCCCGCCGCGTCGCTGCTCGACCGGTATCTCAGGGAGAGCAAGATGAACGGGAAGGGCGCGATCCAGATCATAAAGACGCTCAAGGCGATAGGCCCGACCGCGAAGCAGTACATTCCGACGCTGGAGAAGTTCAAGACGACCAAGGGATACCACCAGAGGCACGGGGGACCGGCAACGGCGGAGCAGGTGGCCGAGATGAACAAGCTCGCCGCCGAGGCCATCGAGGCGATCAGCAAGGAGAAGAAGTGACGGAGCTCGAGCGATTCAAGGCGGTCGTCAACTTCGCACAACCCGACTACTGGCCGCTCGTGATCTGGCACGCGATGGGCTACCCGCACAAGGGCGGGCTGTTCCCGGTTGAGCAGGTGTGCGGCGACGACCTCGTCGAGTACCGCAGGAAACTGCCGAACTTCGTCTTCGCCGGAGGCATAGAGAAGGAGCTGGCCCCCAAGGTCCCTGCCGCGCTCGACGCGCGCGGGTACTTTCCCGCGTTCGACCACGCGCTCTCCACGAACGCCGGCTTCGAGGAGCACTGCATCTGCATGACGCGGCTCCACGAGCTCTGCGGCAGCGCGGACCTGAACCTGGGAGAGTTTCCGAGGAAATCCCTCTAGCGCCCGCTACTTGTTCCAGTCGAAGGCGCCGCGCTGGCCGTATTCCGGATTCAGATGGATGCCCTGGTGGCTCCCGCTCGAGGGCGGGGTCTGTTTCCATTCCCACAGATAGGGAACCGAGTACGCGCTGTTGGGATCCCAGCCGGGCCTGTAGACGAGCCATGTGCAAGCGTTCGGCGCCTTGTACTCCTTCCAGGAGTCGTCGTGGACGTGACCGTCCAGGTGGACAACGTTGAACCTGAAGCTGCCGGGGGTCCCTCGGACGCCGAAGTGCGATCGGTAGTCCCGGTCCTTGAGCCAGTACGTGGTCGGCGGACAGCACGCACCCATCCATACGGAGGGCTTCGCCGAAGTAGTCATCAGCCGGCTCTTCGTCAGCGGTCTGAAGGGCGCCTCGCAGTCGCGGGGAGCACCCGTGCCGGTGTATCCCTCGACCTGCTGAAGGATGTGACCATTCGAGGCGGGGTTCATCTGATACTGCCAGCAGCCGGTGCTGAAGATAAAGAACTCATAGCTGAAGTTCCCATACCTTCGGGTCAGTCTATCGCGCTGCTTCTCCGTACCGGCGTTCCCCAGCTCGGCGTTGTATCCGTAGCCTCCCCAATCCCTGACCTTGGCGATGGGATCCCACATGACCTCTATGTTCAGATACCTGCCGGGCTGCCTGGGGCGGCCGACGTACGAGAACGCCTTCTGCTCTTCCCAGTCCAATGCATATTGAGAGTTGCCGTTCCAGCGCCAGTCGTCGTAGATCTTGTCCACGAAACTCTTTCCCATTCCCGATCCCGATTCCGTTCCCATCCAGTACGCTCCCAGCGTGCCCGCCCGGCGTATGCCCTGATTTGACCCGTCGCAGCGGTTCTCTCCCTCCGGCATCCTCCCGTTGCTGTTACCGGCGAAGAGCAGGAATCCGATGCCGACCTGCCTGAGATTGCTCTTGCAGCGGGTGAAGTAGGCGTACTCCCTGGCGCGGGTGAGGCCGGGAAGGAGAAGGGAGGCGAGGAGCGCGATGATGGATATCACCACGAGAAGCTCGACGAGGGTGAAGCCGGACCGTCGAGAGGTCTTCGCCATCCAGTGCCTCCATGAGTCCCAGAGTCTTAGGAAGTATACGACCTGTTCTCCATGCGTCAAGGGGTGGAGATTCGCGCGACCACCGGTCGGTGGTCCGAGCCGGTGCCGACCCCGGTTCTGCATTCGGTGCAGGTCAGGTCCGAAGAGGTCCATATCTGATCCAGGCGCAGACCCGGCATCCAGCGCAGGAAAAGAGTGCCCGGCCACGTTCTTCCCTGGCCGTGGCCGGCGCCCGCGTGCGCGTCCGCCAGGCCGAGCTTCCGGAGCGATGCGGCGAAGCCGCTCATGAACGTAAAGTTGAAATCCCCGCACATGATCAAGGGAAGCTGCTCGGCCTGGAGGTGGTCGAGAAGGTCTGCGAACTGCAGCCGCTGTTCCTGCACGTAGTCGAACCGTCGGGGAGGAAGAAGGTGTATATTATACACGGCGACATGCGTCTCCTCGACGTCGACCACGGCGCGTATCTGCGGCACGCCGCTCGTCCCCATGGAGAGATAGCGCGTCGGCTTTCCGACGAAGGGTATCTTCGAATAGACGGCCGCGCCGAACGAGTCCTCGCGCTGTATCCCGCAGACGTATGGATAGTCCGTGCCCAGTTCATCCATGAGCGCGTCGTGCCAGTGGGAGGCGTACTCCTGGAGGAAGAGGATGTCGGGAGCCGCTTCCCGGATCTCCGCGATCACCGGACCGGTATTCCGGTTGACCACGAGCAGGTTCGCGGTCATGACGGTGAGGGCGCGCCCCTGCGCGGCGGGAGGGCTCTTCGACCTCATCATCCAGAGCGAAGGGCCGAACGTTATCGCCAGAAGCGGCGCGGCGGCCGCGAGCAGGCGCCAGCGCCGTACTATTGCGGCCACCGCCGTGATGACGATAACCACCAGTCCGGCATGGAAGAGGAACGTCCTCGTGAGAAACGCCATCCACGAAACGAAAAGGTACAGTCGGGACGTGCTGCGGTAGTTCCCCGGCAGGAGGAACGCGAATAGAAAGAGACCGTAGCACGCGATGACGAAGCCCCACGCCTCCCAGCGGAGGATCCGCTTCCGCTCGTCGAGCGTCGGCCGGAAGAAGCGGCGGAGCGTCTCTCTATTGAGCCGCGGCCACATTCGATATCGCGGACCGGTTGCGCGAGTCGTCGAACACGCGCACCGCGAAATGCTTCGCACCCTCCGGAACGCCCGTCACCTCGAAGCTCTCCTTCGCGCCCGGGGCCTTCGGCGCCGGCTCGCCGGCCAGGTTCGTCGCCATCCACCAGTTCTTTACCGTGGACTCGGTGTTGGCCGCGTAGTGCTCCAGGAACTTCTCGTAGGGGACGGGAGGCACCTCGGCGCACTTCACCTGGTACCGCGCCAGCTTCCCGCCGCCCTCGTCCTCCGGCGCGGTGAACGTCACGGTCGCCTTGTCGCCGCTCACCGTCACCTTCAGGTCCGTCACCGTCCTGGGCGGCTTGTCGTCGGTGCGCGGATGGGAATGGATATAGAACGTCTTCTGGGTGAACGTCACGTACTCGGAGTGCGGGCCGTAGTAGTTGACCCAGGAACCGACCTCGCCGAGGTGGTGCATCGTCTTGGTCCAGTATCCGTGGTGGCTTCCTCCCCACCACAGATCGTACGCCCGCTTCTTCAGGAAGGGATCGCCGCAGTTCCAGTACGCCCGGGCGCAGACGTCCGGATGGAACCTGGCAAGATATCCGGAGAGGGCGACGCCCTCACCGGTTGTGGAATCTTCCGGCAGGAGCCAGCTTGCCACGTCCTGCGCGACACCTTTCTTCGGAAAATCCACCAGGAAATTCCGATAGTGGAAATTAGAGTGCTTTGGCTGGTAGAGGACGTGCGCGACAGCCATGCCGTAGGCGATCGTCCAGTCCATCGTGTCCTCGTTCCCGGTGATGCGGGCGTAAAGATCCATCGCCTTGCTCAGCGGCGGGTACATCCACGTGGTAGGTCCCTCGATCGGGCGCCACACCGCCCCCGTCTTCGGGTCGGTGAACATCATCGTGTCGGAATTCACCTGAACGCCCGATTCCTGGAGGGCCTTCCATCCCTGTTCCCCGGCGTTCTTCTTTACCCATGCCTCCAGATTGATGGGCCATTTCTTGTACTGCTTCTCCGGGCGAGGACCTGCTGCACAGTTGACAAGTCCGCGCGGCTCGGGCACCGGGCGTTTTAGGTACACCTCGGCCAGGTAGTCGCTCGCTTCCCGCACGAATTCATCCTGGGGGGCGATCAGGCGCACCGCGTGCATCAGATAGCTTGCCCGGTTGAACTGGCGGGAGAAGCCCTTGCCGGCATCGCCCGGCTTCATCTGGAATGCCCGCCGCTGGGTGTCTATGTGTTGTTCGGCCAGGTCGATACACGCCTCGAACGCGTCCCGGTCGCCGGTGATGCAGAACCATGCGGCCAGTCCCGCCGCCCAGTTATGGCAGTAACAGCACCGGTCCATCGCCATCGGTGTCATCTCCCACCGCATCTGCTTGGCGTCCGGTCCCACCTTGGGGGTGTGGAGCATGTTGCCGACCTTGGTCAGCGGGTCCGCCGGTCTCTGCGGCCGGTTGCCCAGCGGGCCGGGCTTGTTCTTCACCCACCAGACGCCGCCGTCCTTGAAGCGCCAGCCGTCGGTCCGCCAGGCGTAGGTGTCCATCCAGAAATTCGACCACGCCTTCGTGGCGTCGTAGAAGCTGCGCACGCCGCTTCGGAGATACATGAGGATATGCGCCTCGACGATGTCCTCCTCGAAGTCGAAGTGGACGTCCTGATGGCCGACCTTTCGTCCGGTTCCGCGGCCGGGGCGCGAGGGCTGCTTGCCTTTATCATATTTCCACTTCCACGTGTCGTAGCACTTCAGCTCGTCGGCCGCCGTGCCGAACTTGCCGAATGCGAGTCCCTCCGTTTCCGAGTACCATGACGGGTCCGCAAACGCGTGAAGCTCGTTCTGAGCGCTCTTCCACTGGTCCGCCATGCCGTCTGCCGGCGCGAAGTCGAACAGGTAGTGCGAGTTGATGTGGATACAGTCGAAGAACGTCTGATACGCGCCGCTGTACGGCTTGCCGCGCTTCCGGCCCTTGTTGTCGGCGACCCCCTCGTAGGGCTTGCCGATGCCGGTGAGGGTGAGCGTTCCGTCCTTCATCTCGAGCCGCCGGGCGGGCGCCTCCAGGAAGTAGCTGTCGCACGTCCACACCGTGCCCGCGTCCGTCTTCACCGCGATCCAGCCGCGGGTGGGGTCGTCCTTGCCGGCGCAGCTCCACAGTTCCTCCGCGCCGCAGCCGGCCTTTCCGGCGCCGATCATCGCGCCGACCAGCCCCTGGTGCATCCATGCGTTCTTGTCTCCCTCCACCGTCACCGGCTTGTTCGCGCCCAGCGTGGTTTGTGACACCTTCCCGGCCAGCGCCAGGGTGATGGAGGAATCCTTGAGCTGGCGGTACGAGTAGTGCTTCTCGTTCGAATTGGCGATGGTATACTTCACGAACACCCGGCCGCTTCCGGCCCACGCGGTGATCCGGGCGATGCAGGGGAAGGCGTTGTGCGGCTCCTCGACGAACCCGCCCTTCACACACACGGTCGCGCGCATCGGGCCCTGGTATTCCACTTCAACGCTCTTCGGCCTATTCGCCGTGTAGCGCTTGTCGTCGAACGCGTCGGTGTAGGATATCTCCTTGCCCTTCACCACCTCCTTGCCGCCCGCCGATACCGAGTCGAACAGCGCGAACGGTTTCGTCTTGGAGATGGTGAACTTCACCACGCCGGTGTCTATCGTCACCGTGTCGTCGGCGTCGGTGACGCTGAGCGCCTTCGCCGGCTTCGCCGAAGGCTTCGCGTCCTTCAGCGTGAAGGCCTTCTTCTCGTTTGCGCGCAGGTCCGTCTGGAAATCGAGCAGTATCCACCGGAGGAAACCATTCTCGTCCACGACGAGCGGCAGCGCCTGGAGCGGGATTTCCTTGTCTCCCTCGAAGAGCGCGAAGGTCTGATCCGGCTTGTATTGTCCCGCGGGCAGCGGCACGCCGCCGCAGACCGGCTCCGCCTTCCGCGCCGCGCCGACCGGCTCCTGGACGGTGATCGGCACCTCCAGCGCGTGGGCTGTCGCCGAAACGCAAACAACAATCAGCAAAGCAGTTGCGAAAGATTCCCTCATGGCACCTCTCCTTTCCGCATGGCATGTTCGTACGGGTTGAACTTCCTGAGTGTATCACTCCAGACGCCCGTGTCAAGCGCACGCCCGCCATGGCATAGGATTGAGACAAGTGGTATCATCGTCTCATACATCTGTACCCATTCGAAGGAGTGTGCGATGTCCAAACCAAACGTCGTTTTCGTGTTCGCTGACCAGTGGCGCTACCAGGCGGCCGGATTCACCGGCGATCCGAACGTAAAGACCCCGAACATCGACCGGCTTGCGGGAGAGAGCGTAGACTTTTCGACCGCGGTGATGGGATGCCCGGTGTGCTCGCCGGCCCGGGCGAGCATGATAACCGGTCAGTATCCGACCACCCACGGCGTGGTCGTGAACGACGTCTATCCGGCCTCGAACGCGGTCTTTATCGCCGAGGCCTACAAAGAGGCCGGCTATGACACCGCGTACATCGGCAAGTGGCACCTGGACGGGAGGGGCAACCGGCGCATCTTCATCCCGAAGGATCGGCGCAGGGGCTTCGAGTTCTGGCGTGGATTCGAGTGCAATCATACGTACAACGACAGCTACTACTTCTCCGAGGACGGAAAGCCGGTCAAGTGGGAGGGGTACGACGCCGAAGCCCAGACCACCGCGGCAATCGACTACATCCGGGACCGCGACGGTGAGAAGCCGTTCATAATGTTTCTCTCGTGGGGACCGCCGCACGCTCCGTACGACACGGCACCGGAGAGGTTCCGGCAGATGTACCGTCCGGAAGACCTGGAACTTCGTCCCAACGTGCCGGAAGAAGCGGAGGCGAGGGCTCGGGAGGACCTCGCCGGCTACTACGCGCACGTATCCGCGCTCGACAACGAGGTGGGGCGCCTTTTGAAGACGCTTGACGACCGCGGCCTGGAGGACGATACGATATTCGTGCTCACCTCGGACCATGGCGACCTGCTCGGCTCGCAGGGCCTCCAGAAGAAGCAGTGGCCGTACGACGAATCCATCCGGGTCCCTTTCCTCCTGCGTTACCCGAAGGAGTTCGGCCGGGAGAAGAGGGGGATCGACACGCCGTTCAATACGCCCGACATCATGCCGACGCTCATGGGGCTCTGCGGTCTCGGGATACCGGACACGGTGGAAGGCGAGGACTTCTCCGGCTTTCTGCGCGGAGGTCCGGAGCCGGACGTAGAGGGTGCGCTCATCATGTGCCCGTGGCCGTTCGGACAGGCGCCGCGCAGGATCGGGGGAAGGGAGTACCGGGGCGTGCGGACGAGGCGCTACACCTACACGAGAGATCTCGACGGTCCGTGGCATCTCTACGACAACGAGAATGACCCCTATCAGATGGACAACCTGTGCGACCGGGAGGAGCACGCCCCCCTGCAGGCGGAGATGGAAGGGATTCTTCAGCGGCTTCTCGGCAAAGCAGATGACGAATTCAAGCCGGGACAGTACTACATAGACAAGTGGGGATGGAAGACGGACCCGAAGCACGGCGACGCCGCGGTGTACCAATGGTGAGGGAGAACCAGATGAAAAGAGCGATTGCTGTTCTTGTCCTGCTGAGCTGGTGCGCGCCCGCCCTCGGCGCGGCGCGCGTGAACGCGTGGGAGCTTCCGGGGGGAGATCCCGATCTCTCCGGGAAGGAATCCTGGAAGGCGTGCGCGGAGGGCGCCTCTCCCGGGAACGGGGCGGCGATCGAGAACAGAAAGCTCGTCGTCACGGCCCGGCCGGGACAAGCCGGAGCGACGGTACTCAGCAAGGTGGAGGGGTCATCCATGCGGGTGTCGCTCGCCCTGGTGTCCCTGGGGGGTGCCGCGGGGAAGATCGAGAAGGTGACCGTAAAGAAGCTGGACGGGAACGAGGCGGTGCTCGGCATCACCGCACCCGGCGCGGCGATGGATCTCGTTCTGGGCGCGGGCAAGACATTCGTGAGGGTTCTGCCCAGCGACGGGGCGGCAAGACTGGATGTCGGCGCGGACGCGCGCTACGCGATACTCCCCGACTTCTTCGCGGACGACACCGTCTACGACGCCCGGCGGTTCGAGATAGAGTCGCTCAGCGTCCCGGCGGAGAACTTCCTGTTTCAGCTCGTCGAGGGAGAGCGGGCCATCGTGATGTGCGTCTGGCAGGGATCCCTGACCGACACGAAGAAGGAAGAGGACGCCGCGCCGGCCAGGGAAGAAAAGGAGCCGCGCGTGGATATCCTCTTTTCGGGAGAGGGTGACGCCCGCAGGATCACGGCGAGCAGGATAGAGTTTCTCGGCAAGCCGGTGTACGTCGGCATCCTCGAACACGAGAAGATGTGGCACCAGGTGGACGTCTCCTCCTGGAAGGCGTGGGAGCCGACCCCGATAGAATGGAAACGGCCCTTCGACGCCAAGTGGCGCGGCGACTTCGTGGTTGCCGAAGGGAAGAAGACGGATGACTGGCACACCAGGAGCCAGTCGTTTCCGTTCCGGGGCCCGGTCGGGAAGGACGGAGGGAAGTGGTGGGGCAAGGGCGACGAAAACGCCCCGATGGTCTACCAGGAGGCGCTCAGTCACATACTCTACCCGTGCTTCTTCAAGGGCGACGAGACCCGGCTCGCTCTCTATGCGGACGGGAAGGAGCGGGGAAAGGTGAAGAACCACAACCGGCAGGAGGACAAGAAGGCGGCGCAGGCGAAAAAGGAGGGCAAGGAATATGTTTCGCAGCACCAGTTCCCGCCCAACATATATGAAAGGGTGCTGATATATCCGATCGACCGCGTCGAGGCCACGCCGGTCGCCGTGTATACCCCGGTGGACATCATGCGCGACACCCTTGGACAGGGGCCGTGCGAGTACGTGCTGGATCTGGAAGGGGTGAAGCCGCGGCCCGACGGCGGCACGCGCAAGCTGGTCGGCGGCGCCACCTGCGCGATATGGATGGAGCACATATTCCCTATCCTGTCGAGGGACCTCCGGAAGATCAAGGAGGGGGATGTGCTCGACGAGAAGAAGAAGACGCACCTCATCCAGTCGCTCGAGGACATCATCCTGTTCGTTCACGCGGTCCACGACCGGATCCGCGAGTACAAGAAGTGGGGCGGTGAGACGCTGGCGTTCGTGGAGGCGGACGCGAAGCGGGACGAGAAGCTCAAATCCCTGGCCGACGCCCTCGTGCCCTATCTGCAATCGCTCAATACCGACGTGGGACACATGGAGTTCGAGGGGAAGGGCACGGAGGGCTGGTGGGACGAGAAGGTGAAGACGCTCATAGAAGAGGTGAAGGCGGACAACTACAAGAACGTCGGCTCGGTCGGGGGCATTCGCGGCCTGGGCAATCATCAGGACCATATGGTCGCGCGCGCGCGCCGGTACGTGAAAGGGCTGAGACAGGAAGCGTCGCTGGCGGATACCAGGGATCCGGCGCTCCGGGAGTTCGCGACCGAAGTCCGGGCACGGTGCCGGAATATCCTCCGTAACAAGCATGCAAAGGAAGGACTATGAAGTGCAGACAAAGCCTTCTGGTGCGCACGACTACGGCGCATCTGCGTCGTGGGAAGACGGTGACGATTCCCGCCTGGATCGCGGACTCGGGGAGGAAGGGGCCGTGCCTTCTCGCCACGGCCGCCCAGCACGGCAACGAGCTGCAGGGGATCGAGACGATCCGGCGGTTCGTCGAGCTCGCCCGGAGAAAATGGTTCTGTGGACGGATTATCGCAATTCCCTTCGGCAACCTGCCCGCCATCCGTCACCGAAGGCCCCACATCAGCCTCGGTCCGGAGCAGATGTACGCCGACGACCGGGGCCACAATATGAACCGAACCTGGCCGGGGAAAAAGAACGGTAACGACACCGAGCGCGTCTCATACGCAATTTACCGGGCGTTCGGCGAGGAGGCGACGCACGCGCTGGATCTTCACACCTGGGAGGGGAGCTTCGCGCCCGGCGTGCTCATCGCGGATACTCCGGAGCTGCGGGAGATAGCCGCAAAGCTCGGCTGCCGGTTCGTGCATCCGTCGTTCGGGAAGACCTGTACGCTGTCCGGACACTTCTGCGCCACCGGGCGGACGGGCATCACGTACGAATTCTGCAGGCAGTACGAAGTCGACGAGGAGCAGGTGCGGTACGGCCTGCGCGTGGTGACGAACTACGCGAAGGTGATCGGCTTGATGAAAGGGCGGCTCGAGAAGGGGGACGTGCCGGTGGTCTTCAGCGACAGGCACACGGCGTTTCCCGTGCACGTGCCCCGCGGCGGCCTCTTTGTGAAAGCCGATCTCCGTCTGGGGCAGCGTATCAAGAAAGGAGCTGTTCTCGGGCATATCCTCTCGGACAAGGATCTTTCGTGCCGCGAAGTGTGCTCTCCCGGCGGCGGGTACCTGCGCCAGCATGGAGTCGCGCGTCCCGATTGTGATGTCGCCCTGCCCGGACGCCATCCCTATGTAGAAAAGGGCGAGAAGATCGCTTCCGTCTGGGAACCCCTCTAGAATCTCAAAGGAGAACTGCCATGTCCGGCACGTCCCTGCCGTGTCTGGTCCCCCGTCCGAGGAAGATGCGTCGTCGTTCCGGGACGTTCCGCCTGCCGAGTCCGTTCGTAATGCCCGCGGCACGAGGGAGAACAAGGTTTCTCGTGTGGGACCTCCAGCTTCTGGAAAGAGCGCTCCGGTCCGGTCCCGGGGTGGGATGCGGGAGGAGCGGACGGCGAAGACCGGCTCTCACGCTCGAATGCGGATTCGAGAGTGAGGCCGCACGGGAGCGCTACAGGCTCCGAATCAGCAGGACCGGCATCAGTATATCCGCTCCCGCCGTGACGGGCCTGCGCATGGGGATTCGCACGCTGGCCCAGATCGTGGAGCAGGCGAAATCGCCCGTTCTGCCCTGCCTGGATATAGACGACGAGCCCGCGCTTTCGTTCAGGGCGGTGCACCTGGACATGAAGGACGTCCGGCACCGCGTGAGCTACCTGGAGGAGATCTTCGACGGGCTCGCGGCCATGAAAATCAACGCGGTGGTCCTCGAATACGAGGACAAGTTCCCGTTTTCGAAGACACTCGGCGTTGCCGGGGACGACGCGTACACCCGCACCGAGGTGCGCCGAATCGTCTCGCTTCTTCTGGACCGGGGCATCATGCCGGTCCCGCTCCAGCAGTGTTTCGGCCACCTCAATTACGTCATGAAGCATCCCCGGTACGCGCGGCTTAGGGAAGACCATGTGCATGCCGGACAGCCCTGCCCTCTCATTCCCGCCTCCGGGCGGTTGATGCGGCGGCTTCTGGACGAGATGGCGGACCTTCATCCGGGTGTGCCCTGGTTCCACATGGGCGGTGACGAGGTAAGGATGGGGGCCTGTCCCAGGTGTGCGAGGAAAGCGAAGCGTCACAGCGTCTCCCGGATCTACATGGACTTCGTCGAGCCCCTGGCGGATCACATGATCACGCGCGGCTACAAACCGATGCTCTGGGCCGATCCGTTCCTGCGCTACTACGAGGAGAACCGCCGGCTGGCGGGCAGGGTCACTCTCGTGGACTGGAACTACGGGGCAGCGGAGAACGCAAGAGCTGCGTACTTCTGGCGGCAGTACCGTGAGATGACGCCTGAGGAGTTCCACGAGCGGTACGACGAGACCCGTCACCGCAGGGCCTTCGCGAAGCATTTTCCGAAACCGGGCGGGCCGGTGGACCCGCTTTACACCAGCCGGTACCTGCAGGACCGCGGGTACCGGGTCGTAGGCGCGCCGGCCGTGAGCACAGGGTTCAGTCTGTGGATGCCGGGCGCGGCCGGGAATCTCGACAACGTGATATGCCACGCGCGGAGCGCGCATGCCAAGGGCTGCGAGGGTATTCTCGTCACGCGATGGTCGGAATGCGTGCCCCACTGGGAGCCGTGCTGGCCCGGCTTCGCGGCGGGGGCGGCGTACGCGTGGAATCCCGGGGTCACGGTCCAGACATTCGAGAAGGACCTCTGCCGGATGTTCTGGGGCCTTCCCGACGCCCGTGTGCTGGAGTCGATCCGGAAGGCAACCGCGGAAAGGCCTCTGCTCTCCTCCTACAAGCGGTTCGGGCCGTACGACGGGGCCGCGGGGAAACGCGACGTGCGAGGGGAACTGGAGGAGCTTCTTGTCCCGGGTTCCGTTCCGGAGATGGTCAAACGGTCACGGCGGGTCCACGCACGGATGGCGGCCCTCGGCGGGATGGCATCGAAGGCGGGAAGCCGCGCGGCGCGACACAAACGCTGTCTCGACTACATAGAGCTTGCGGCGTGGACCACGATGCTCCGCGCCACGCAGATGGAGCTTCTCCTGGGAGCGGTCATGGGGAGACCTGTCTCTCCGGCGCGGTGGCGCGCCACGGAGAAACGGGCTCGGGAGCTCAGGAGCCGGGCGCGCGGGCTCCTCCGGGCGACGGTAAGCGGCAGGTCCATGAAGAGGTTTCTCTCGATGCACTTCGACGGCGAAGAGGAGTTGCCGCAGATAGCCCGGCCGGATAGAATCTTTGAGATACTCGGACGCTGAAAACCCGACGTACAAGGAGGGGCGCATGGACGAAGTGAATGCCAACGGGACTGAAGAGAAGAAGGGCGCGCTGGGGCCGGTGCTTCTCATTCTCTCGATCCTCGCAGTCGGACTCGTGGCGTACGACGCGGCGACTGCCCACGCCGCGACCGCCAGGAGCTCCGCGCCGCAGTTTCTCTTTCTGTTCATTCTGCCCGGGCTCTTCAGGGAAAGCAGTCGGTTCGTCACCCTGGGGGCCCAACTGGCGCTTCCGGGCCTCGCCGTGATACTCCCTCTCGCGGCGCTCGGCATGGGCCTGGCCCGTCGCCGCGTCGTGGTTGCGGTGCTGGCGGGCATCTTCCTTGTTGCCGGGCTCGGCGCGAACGTGGTGCTGTACGGAGCGCTGGGCGCGGTACCCGACGACGATCCGGCCCCTCCGGTGGCGGCGAATTCGGCGAGCGCCGCGGCTTCTGAGAAGGAGGATCCGAAGAACAACGAGGCCGGCTCCGCGTCCAAGGAGCCGGTCGAGACCACGAGGAAGAAGGGCGTCGAGAAGATCGTGTTCGCCAGCGACCGTGACGGGAAGTATCATCTCTGGATGATGAACCCGGACGGATCCGGTCAGGAGAAGATCTCCAAGACGGACCGTATCCACATGCAGCCCCGGTTCTCTCCGGACGGGACACGGGCGGTCTTTACCACGGCCTCGGCGGACGGGAAGCATATGGCGGCGGTCTTCGACTGGAAGACGCGCGAGGAAAAGGACATCTGCGAGGGCAGCCAGGCCGCGTTCGCGGACGGCGGGAAGAGCATAGTGTTTCGTCGCAGCGGCCAGATCTATCACCGCAGCCTGGAGAGCGGTGAGGAGAAGATGCTCTCTCCCAAGATGTGGTCCAAGTGCTCGTTCCCGAGCGCGTCCTCGGACGGAAAGTCCGTCGCGCTCGCGTCCCGCCTTCTGGCCGGCTACAACATATATATCGTGCCGGCGGCCGGCGGCGAGCCGAAGGTCCTGGTCGGAGGCCAGGGGACATGCGATCCACGCTGGTCTCCTTCCGGAACGAGGCTGTCGTACCAGACCGAGACGAACATCTACACGATAAAGCCTGACGGCACGGACAAGTTCCAGGCCACCTTCGGCGGCGGCGTCCAGCACTACGCCACGTGGGCGCCCGACGAGAAGAAGATCGCCTACTGCCAGGGCCCGGGACCGAACGGCCCGTGGCAGATCTACGTGGTCTCGCTCGTCGAGGACGAGGATCCGGTGAAGCTCACCAAGGAAGGTTCGAACATCTACCCCGACTGGGGCGTGGTGGAGCGGGAGAGGTAGCCTTCTCCTTTCAGCCCGAGCAGCAGCAGCGCGATGCTCGCGGCGGCCCCGGCCGTCGCCGTCACGAACAGCGCGGTGTAGCCGGAGTATACCAGTATCAACCCTCCTATCGGTGAAGCGATCAGGCACGCCGGCGAGCGTATGAAGTTGGCCAGCCCGATTCCCCTGGCGCGAAGATCCATCGGCATCAGCTCTAGCACGCAGTTGTGATACGACACGACGCAGAGACCCCTGGACGCTCCCATCAGCAGAAAGACGGCCAGGTACGGCCACAGCGAACCGACGGTGAGTCCCGCTATCGGAGTGATGCCGGACAGTATTGCCGAAACGACGAAGACGGTCCGCGCCCCGACGCGGTCCACCATCCGGCCGCCCGCCAGAGCAGCCAGCACCTCGCCTGTAATGAGCACGCCGGTTGCCCAGCCGATGTATGCCCCGCCGCCCCCCAGCGCTTCCTTGGCCCGCGTCATGTAGAACGGCCATGCCATCGTGCCGCCCATCCCCGCGCCCCCGAACGTGCCCACCACCACCCCGATGACGAACAGGCGGTAGGCGCGGCTGGACCGCCACGTCGCGGTGAGCTCTTCGACGAACCCGAACTTCCTGGAGTCGTGCAGCGGCTCGGGGGGTGCCGTCTCCCGGCTCCGTCCCAGGAAGAGCGCGCCGATAGAGAAGCACGCGCCCGCGGCGGCGAAGGTCCACGCGTAGCCGTACGGGAAGGTGACCCTATCCGGGTCGAGGAGAAACGCGAGGACAAATGATCCCGCCACCCCGAGCGCCGCCCCCAGGACCGCGCGCCATCCGTAGAAGCTGCCCCTCGAACCGGGCCGGAATATCTTGCCGATGAAATCCACCCACAGCGGAACGGTGTAGCCGCCCAACAGAGAGAACACGATGACAATTCCGATCAGGGCAACGATGGACATGTTCTGCCAGAGGGCCGTGTCCTGATAGAAGAAGAGCACCGCGGCAAGGACGAACCATGGCAGTCCGGCGAGGAACCTGCGCACCATGAGAGTCCGGCCTTTCTTCGGCAGATGCCCCAGCCGGTACGCGCTTATGATCTGCGGCATCGTCCAGAAGAACGTAAAGAGGCTCGGCACCAGGCCGATGACCACCTTGCTCGCCCCCATGCTGAGAAGAAATGCGGAGAGTACGGTCGCCGCGTTGAGGAGGGCGACACCGAATCGGAACAGGCTCCCCTCGACCAGATTTACCAGGAAGTTATGTTCGTGGTGGCGGTTTACGTGGTCTCGGAACGCGGCCCGGCGCTGGGCTGGGGTGGAATCGGTCACGCTTCGGACAGCCGGGCCTTCAGCGGGGCGGGAAGCGCGCCGACGTTGTCCAGGTGCCTCGCGAGGTTTGTCCCCAGTATCAGACGTTTCTCGTCGTCGGATATCGGGGAGAACATCACCGGTCCGATCCCGCACGACATCGGATTCATGAAGCCGTCGGAGCCCATCATGAACCTCTCCGCGCCGAGCCTTCGCACGGCTCGGTCGAGCCATCCGAGGCCGGGATACGACCAGATATTAGCGTATACGTTTTCTCTTGCCTCCATCACGGCGGCGCAGGGCGGATTGTAGTGGCCGAAGATGAAGGTGGTGTCGGGAAACTGCGCGGAGATATTCATGATGACGTCCACCTCCCAGTGGTGGTTGAACGCCAGCATGTGGTGCTTCGAGGCGTACTCGTAGAGGGCCATCAGGTTCGGGCCGTCGCCGGGGTAGTTCTCCTGATACGAATTGATGAGCTTTATTCCGCGAATGCCGGCGTCATACGTTCTGTCGAGCTCGGCGATGATGTTGTCCATGGTATCGTTCGGATTGACGGACATGAACGGTATCACCCGGTCGGGCAGTCTTCCGCTCACCTCGACCAGGAAGTCGTTTCCGAGGGTGTAGTCGGTTGCCGGAAACATGTAGCCGCCGCCCACGGCCACCACGGCGTCGATTCCGTTTGCGTCCATGAGGGCGATTGATTTCTCCACGGCCTCGTCCACGCTGCCGAACGTGCTGGAGTGAGGCCATTCGCCCACGTGAATGTGACCGTCGATGACGAGCGCGTCCGGCACGCCCTCACCGTTAATCCATTTCTCGAGGATCTCGCTCATCGAACATCTCCCAGAAGCCGGCGCAGGTTGTCACCGCAGATCAGCTTCTTAGCGTTCTCGTCCAGGTCCAGCGCGTACTGCACGTTCGAGATGAGGATTCCCGGGCCGGTGAACGGGGCGCCCGTTGCGAAGATGACCCGCTCCGGCCCCACGTCCCGCGCGGCGTCCCGCCAGTACCGCAGGATGCCGGTGATATCGATGTAGACGTTCTTCGTCTGCCGGATGAGCGGGAGCACGCCGTAGTGCACGCCCAGCCCTCCCATTATGCAGGAGAGCACCACGGGCAGCTCCGGGTGCGCCAGCGCGATCTCGCGGATTCCGTTCACGTCGGAATCCTGCAGGTCGCCCCGGGGGCGCGCCTCCCCGAAATCAAGAAAGCACGGGACCCGGTGTTCCTCCAGGGCCGCGCACAGATCGTCCCACAGCCAGGGCAGCGGAGGGGCGATGCGCATGGGAAACCTGGCCGAGCGGACGCTCGCTTCGAGCATCTCCTCCACGACGGCCCGGGCCGTTTCCTTTCCTTTTCTCCTCGCCGGCTCGAGAACCCACTGGGGATGCAGCCGGGGCATCCCCTGGATCCGCTCCAGAAGCTGCCGGTTGCCTTTCTCGCGGGGATATATTGCGCGCGCGTGCTGGCTGTGTACGAGAGCTTCTTCGATGTGATACCGGTCCATGACCTCGAGCACGTTCTCGGCGGTCAGGTACTCGGGGAACTTGGAGTGCACGACGCGTCCGAGCGTCACGCAGCTGTCGAACGGCTTCAAGGAAGTAAGGTCCGGGGCTTCGGGTATGGCTCGCATCGTGGATGCCCTGCGACTACTTAAAGAGCTTCTTCAGCGCTTCTTCGGCCTTCTTGGCTGGCTCGTCCCCGGAGGAGTCCTTCTTCTTGTCCTTTCCCTCCGCTTTCGGCTTGTCCTCGAGCTCTTTCTTGAGGATCTCGTCGATCTTGGCCTTCTTCTTCTGCTTCTCCATCTCCTCGAGGGCCTTCTTCTTCATCTTCTCGGTCTCTTTCTTGACCAGCTTCGTCGCCTTGTCCTTGTAGGTCTTCTTGATGGCCTCCAGCAGGCCGCCGACCTCGACGCGCACCCCGGGGTTCGCCGGGTGTCCCTTGAGCTCCACCCAGATCTTCTTGTTGTCCTTGGCGTTCTCGAGCGCCCACACCAGGTCCTCGCCCCTCAGGCCGGCGATGCTCATGTTCTTCTTGGGCACGAGTTCGGCATTGGTGAGGTCGACGAACAGCTTCATGTCCATCTGGCCGCTCTGAATCGTCCCGGTGCCCGTGATTCCCACGGTCCCCTTCCCGAACGTGACGGGAATCTTGGATGTCAGCTGATCGTTCAGGTCCTTTGCCGGTATATCCGGCAGCGACATGTCGAACTGACACGGGCTTTTCGGATCGCGGAAATCGACGGAGAGCTTCAGTTCGCCCTTCCCCTTCTTGTCCCGGACCCTGAAGACGGTGGGTCCCGGCGAGAGCCGGACCGGGTACACCATGTTCTCGATGTCGATGTCCACCGGATCGAAGTACTCGTGTCCGGAACGGACATCCTCCGCGGACAGCCGCTGAATCACCAGATCGGGGACGGTGCGGCGGATCTCGGACGCGGTGATGGATTCGTATCCATACTTCTCTCCCAGCGCGCGGAAGTCCCTGTCATCTTCGCCCGGCGCGGCCCTCCCCTCCTTGGCCGACCGGTTCCTGCTGTCCTCTATCTTCTCGATCATCTCCCGGAGCTTCGCCAGCTTCTCCTTCCACTCCTTCCACTGGGACAGGTAGGAGGAGATGTCCTCGAGGCCCTTGGGGATCCCGGACGCCTTGCCGGCCTCGGATGTTTCCTCCTCACCCTCCGCGGGTGCGATCACCTTCCCCGGTGTCGCCCGTTTCGTTCCCGTCTCGAGGCGGGCTACCGTGATCTCCTCCGTCACCAGGGACCGTTGGAGAAAACCCGTTATCGACAGGTCGGCCGACAGCGCGCTCGCCGCGATCGAGTTCTTCGTCGGGTCGTCCCGGTCGGTCACCGCCAGGTCTCCCACCCGGGCCGCCGCGGCGAGCGGTCGCAGCGAGAAGCTTCCGATATCGACCTGAGCCCCCGCCGCCCGGGTCAGCTGTTTCTCGAGAGGCGTCCTGGCGAGCCCGCCGTAGTCCAGCGTGCTCGCGAGCACGATCAGGCCGGAGAAGATGACCAGAAGGATCAGCCCGCTCCATCGGATGGGCCGGGGGGTCCTGGTGAGGGACGCCTCGTAGTCGGCCTCTCCGACGCCGAACAGTATCCACTTCCCGGTCCGCGCCAGCTTTCCGCTCATCCAGCCGTTGAAGGCCTCCTTGTCGCCGACCAGCGCGAGGGCCGCCGTCCGGAACTTCTTCGTGAGCATCATAGCCAGGAAGCCGCTGACGAGCGCCAGAGGTATGCCCGCCACGAACCCTCCGACCACGGTGTAGCGGTTGAATCCCAGAAGAGCGCCTACGGGCGCGTTCGCGAGCAACTCGAAGAAGCGCGCCAGCGGCTCCTGGGACAGGGCCCAGCGGCCGACCATGAACTTGTGTTTGGCGAGCGTAATGCCCAGCGCGCCGAACGGCACCCCGGCGAGTCCCATGGCGGTCTTGTTCGTGTTGAGCACCAGGATGAGAAACAGCAGGATCACCGCCAGGCCGTTCTGGCCGAGCGCGACTCCCGCCATCACCCCCAGCGCGACCGATATGCCGACTTCCATAGGGTGGACGCCGCCGCGGAACACCTTGCCGAACTTGCGGATGAAGGAAAACATGGGCCTATAATCCCCTCTCTCCGGCGTTCTGTCAAGGGGCTGTATGAGAAACCGGGGTCAGGACTTCCGCACGGGGAGTATCCTCTGCGGGTTCGTCGCCAGCATCTGCTCTTCCTCCTCCTCCGTCAGCCCCATCTCGCGGAACGCGGGAAGGGTCTCGACGAACATATAGAGGAACGGCGGCGGCGGAATGATCGCAAGCTGAAACGGACCGCTTTCCGACGTGAAGGCGCAGTCGAGACCCAGCACGACCCGGTCGCCGAGACCGGC
>CAYMFW010000001.1:0-10795 GCA_964389785.1 uncultured Planctomycetota bacterium | reverse complement strand
GCGTGTTCTCGATGGCGATGGCCGCCGTCGCAGCCAACGCCTCGACCAGCGGCCGCCACTGCTCCGGTCCCTTCTCCCCGTCGACTCGCAGGTTCGTCGGCAGGAAATTCGCCCCGCGCTTCATCCATTCCTTGCAGAATTTCCGCTTCTCCGGGTTCATGAGGGCCCCCGCGGTGTGACCGATGACGACGCGGCTGAGATCGACTCCTTCCTCGTCGAAGAGGGGAAGCTGGGACACCTCTGCGCCCTTGGTGCAGTGCGTGGTGATGTGCACGCCCGTCGCCTTCTGCGCCCGGGACCCGGCGCGGAACGCCTTTATCTCCGTCTCCGTCATGTCCGGACAGCTCGTTCCCAGCTTGATCGCCCCGGCTCTCACATCCGTGCCGTTGATGCCCTCGGTGATCTCACCGGCGAAGAACTCCGTCAGCTCTTCGACGGAGGAATTCCGTATCCGGGGCCATATCGCGTCCTGCGGCTTCTTTACCCAGTAGGTGCCCTGTTCCACTTCCCGGTAGGCGCCGGTTGAGAGGATGACGTGGAAGTCGGCGGCGTCGGAGGCCTCCGGGTAGAACGTCGGCCACGCGCGCCACGGCGCGGGCGACACGTCCACCAGCGCGTGACAGTTGTGGTCGTTGCACTGTTTCATGTAGGGAACGGCCTCCTTCATGAGGAAGTCGTGCCGCTCCTGCGTGATCGGCTTCTCCTCCTGTATCAGTTCCTCCTTCTCCCAGTCGTAGATCTCGCACTGGATGTGCTCGTGCATCAGCACCCGCCCGAGCTTCTCCGGCTCCACCGGTCCGCGAGCCGTGATTACCCTGCCTTCGGGAAGACCGCCGCTCATGATTCTTTCCTCCTCAGGATTACCGTGCCGGATCCTTCCAGGAGAAGGCGCCCGGCTTCCTGTCTGAGTGTCTTTATCTGATCGCCGCCGTTGACGCGGGCGAACAGGTTCGCCGCCACCCAGCCCTGCTTCAGCTTGCTCTGGCCGCGGTCCCAGTAGATGCCGATGTCGTAGACCATCTTGCCGTCGCGGGTGGGGGGCTGGCGGTAGTGGTAGAACACGATCTCCCCGTGCTCCGGGAACACGGTGGAATTCTCGTAGGGAAGCTCCTCCTTCGGCGGCGGCACGAAGCACCACATCTCCGGGCCGGTTTCTCCGCCGTGGCTTATCTTCTCGTGCACCGGCTCCGCGATGCCCTCCCAGAAATTCTCGCAGGTGATCGGCGCCTCGTCCTCCAGCATGTCCGCGACCACCGTCGCGCCGCTCTTCTCGAATACTATCTCGAACTGTTTTCCCATAGGGCTCTCCATATATGGACAAAACGCGTGTATCTGCCATCACTCTAACCCGTCAATAATGGGGGTCAAGCGTAATTTATCCCGAATACATGGAGATTTCTCAGGCCCGGTGGTGCTAGAAGCTCTCGAAGCCGATGCCGGCGAAGGTCGCCAGCCGATGAAGGGCCTCGGCGTGGCTCCCCGGCAAAAGCGTCAGGTGATGGGTGCCGCCGCACTCGCTGTAGCGGCGCAGGAAGTCCTTGATGTTGAGCTCGCGCGAGCGGACCCAGAAGTGAGGGACCTGCGGGAACCCGGGGACGGGGCCCCTGTCCAGGATCTCGACCGCGGCGGAGATGAGCGTGAAGGTATCGTCCGGGCCCGGCGCGATATTGACCAGGTTGCAGGGGCGGTTAGGCAGCGGGAAGACCGGCACCGCGGGATTGTCCGTGCTGCCGTACTTGTAATCCTTCTCGACCAGCCGCGGCTTCTCCGCGGCAAGATCCACATTGCACTCTCCCATGTGGCTCATGAATACCGAATTGTCCTTCCAGTCCGGGCAGAACATCTCGGTGAACGTCGCCTCCCCCAGCCCGGACATCAGCGCCCCGGTGAACGACGCGGTGAGCACGTCACCCTCGCCGGCGTAGCCTATTCCCCGCGCCATCGCCTTGGACGCCTCCAGGAAAGGCACCGTCGGAGTGCCTTTATCCCTGTCGAACGCCTGGAAGTTCATCGTGAAGGCGCCCGCTCCCGCGTCTGCCAGCGCTTTCCTCACGGCCAGCCCGACGCGATTCGATCGCGTCAGCACCTCGGCCGGCAGGTCCGACAGATCGAACCGTTCGGCGTCCAGGCGGTTTTCCGCTTCGATCTCCTCGTCGGTCACGGCTGAGACAATCGCGCCGAGCTCGGAGATATCCATCTTCTTCACCTCCGGCCCGAGTATGTCCCTGAGCACGCCGTAGTCGACCGAGAAATCACCCATCCCGACGAACGGGTCGCCCACAAGGACGGTCTTCATGGTACGCAGCGCCTTGGCGGAGCAGGCCGCGCGCGCGGTGACGGCCACCTCGTTCAGGAACGCGGCGTCGTTCATGTGTCCGGCGATGATGAAATGCTTCCTGCCGAGGCGTATCAGCAGATTGGCGAGGTCCTGCACCCCGTGGATGCCGTGGTTCTCCATCATGTCCTTGGAGGTGGCGTCTTCTCCGAAGCTGAGCGCCCTCGTGGTGTCGAGCACCGCCAGCGGAAGCGCGGACCCGGCGATCACCTCCGCGGATTCCAGAGACGGGGAATACGCCAGATGCACCGTGGCGAGAAGGTCCAGGTCCTTCGATTCGAGCGCCTTCAGTTCCTTCTCCACCTCCCTGCGCACGCAGCAGATCTCGCCCATCTCTACCTGCAGCCCGAGGCCGGAGATGTTCTCCGCGAGCGTGCCGAGGAACGCCCGGTGTCCCTCCCGGCATTCCGGGGAGACCTCGTCGTACAGGGCCAGGTAGAGCGGAAGGATTCCTATCCTGGGGCGGATTCTGTCATCGGTTCCGGGGGTCATCGGCCGGCCTCCTTCACAAGGTTCCTGGCGTTACGGTAGAAGATATCGGTGAGCGCCGCCCGGGGGAGACGCTGCTTCTTCCACGCGCGTATCAGCGCGCGGACCGTTTCGTAGTGCATGTACGTCATCGGGAACTCCATTCCCTTCGGGGGCGCGATGGAGTTCGGCAGCGGCTTCTCCGTCAGGAAGAAGCACTTCCGGTTGAGGCACATATGCGCTCCCCGGGTGAGGGTGATCGGAAGGTCCGACGCGTGCAGCAGTCGTTTGTGGGACGTCTCCTCGATCACCACTTCGATCGTCTCGGTGTCGTTCAGCGCCGCGACGTCGAAGTACAGGTTCCTGAATCCCTTTATCGTCCGGATCGCCTTTTCTATGAAATACGGTCCGTACGACCGTCCGATATGCGCCAGGATGATCTTCGCGCCGGGATACTTCCCGCACAGATTTGCGAGGTCGCGTATGTTCACCGGGTCGCCGATCCTGCCGCCGCGGGCGATGTGGAGCACCACGATCAGCCCGCGCTCGTCGGCGATCCTCATCTGGGCCGGCGTCATGAATTGCTCTATCCGGGCCTCGGCGGTGTTCTTCACCCGGGCGAAGCTCAGGTACGGCTTGAAGCCGAGGAACCCGCCTTCGTCGATCGTTTCTTCTATATGGTTCGCCTTCATGTCCGGCGTCGGGACCATCAGGGGGTGGAGGTTCCCGTGCTTCCGGGCCAGCGACGCGATCCACCGGTTCGCCTTCTCGATGTCTACCGCGGTGGATACCGGTCCGAAGACGAGCGCCTCCCACGTCTGCTCCGGGAACAGCGTCTTCATCGCCCGTTCCAGGTGCGCGTACGTGAAGCTCTTCACGTTGGGCGCGGGGGCGGTCGTTTTCATCTTCAAGAGGTTCGCGCGGCGCTTGAACACCGCCTTCGTCACCAGGTGCACGTGGGAGTCGAATATCCTCTTCGGCAGGTACGGCGCCAGCTCCTCGCGGTAGACCGGTCGATCGATACGCCTCACGTGTTCCTTCTCGCTCGTCGCGGTCATCACCGGCCGACCTCCTTCTGTATCCGCTCCTTCAGCTTCTTGTACGCCTCGGCGTGCTCCTGGCGGGGCTGGAAACGACCCGCCGGCGCCGGCCATCCCCGGCCCTCCGGTATGCTTCCCGTCGACTGGCCGGCCAGCAGGGCCGCCCCGAACGACGCCGCGTCCTGCGCGCCCGCGATCTCGAGCGGAAGCCCGGCGGCGTCGGAGAGTATCTGCATCCAGACCGCGGAGCGGGTGGCGCCGCCCACCGCCTTCAGCGCGGACGGGGTCACTCCGGCCGTCTTCATCCGGTCGAGAAGGATGCGGGCGTCCGTGGCCGCCCCTTCGAGCACCGCGCGCGCCAGGTGGCCGAACCCCTGGTCCAGAGAAAGCCCGACGAATCTTCCCCGCTTCGCGTTCTTCTCGCTCATCGTCGCGAACGCCGCGCCGCCGGCGCCCGGTTCCGTGTCTCGCGCCGCATTCTCCAGTTCCTCGAACGGGATCTCGCCGCCGTCGGGGGACGCGGCCCTCCGGAACCAGTCGAGCGACGCCCCGGCGGCGGGCGCGGAGCCCAGCAGTCCCCACAGGTCCCCGGATACCGCCCGCGCCGGCGCGAGACGCGACGCGGAATCGAATACCGGTCCGCTCGTCATCGCGAGAAGCACCCACGCGGTGCCGCAGGAGACGATTACGTCACCGGCGCCTGTACAGCCGGCGCCGAACGCGGCGCAGTACTGATCGTGTCCGCCCACCACCACCTGCGCCTTCGGGGATATGCCGAATACCTGCGCGGTCCCGGGCCTGATCTTTCCCGCGACCGTTCCCGACTGCTCCACCCGCGGCAGTATCTCCTCCGTGATGCCCACCAGGTTCAGGATATCCCCGTCCCAGCGGCCGTTCCTGACGTTCCACAGCAGGGTTATCGCCGCGTCCGACGGGCTGGATACCGCCTCGCCGGTGAACCGTTCCACCATGTACGAGTCCACGAACCGTATCCCGCCCGCGCGGCGGATCAGCCGCTCGTCCTCCTTCTTGAGGCGCACGATCTGGGAGAGCGGCAGGCCGCCGAAGGCGGGGCTCCAGCCGCACTTCTCGTAGAAGAAATCCTCTTTCTTTCCGAGAAGCGTTGCCGGGCCGAGACGCTTTGGCCGGGCGTCCATCCAGGATATTGCCCTGATCAGCGGGGTGCCCTGGGCGTCCAGTATCATTACGGTGCCGCCCTGGGACGAGAACGCGACCGACTCGATGTCGTTGCCGAGCGACGTCCCCTCGAGCGCGTCCCGCACCGCGTTCAGCGCGTCCTCGTACATCTCCTGCGGATCCTGCTCGGCAAGCCCCGCCGCCCCCCGATGGAGCCGGGTAGGGGCCCTGCCGAAGGCGACGACGGACCCGTCACCATCGAGTACGGCCGCCTTCACGGCCGTGGTCCCCATGTCTATGCCGAGGGAGAGTGTACCCATGGAGGCAATCTTATCCCCGCCGGCGCGTCCCTGCAAGGGCCCGCTACGACAGGTCGTGGTACGCGAACTTCCTCGGGCCGGCGTGCGACAGCTTGAACGGGAAGCCGTCACGCAGGTTTTCCATTATCGAAAACATCCGGTGCTCGTCCATGTGGTTCGAGCCCTTCTTCTTGAGGATGTCGATCACCTCCAGCGGCTCGATCGGGCCCTTCTTCTTCACTATCTCGAGCACCTTGTGGTCCATCTCCGAGTACGTGAAGGCCTCCACGGCGCCGGCCTCGGTCAGGTCGATCGCTTTCTGCAGCAGCTTCGCCTTCTTCTTCATCTCGGCAACGCTCGTCATATTGTTCGTGATGACCAGCCGCGGGATCACGTCCTCCGCGTTCGGGCACATCCCGGCTTTCCAGTTGACGGTTCCCTTGTAGAGGTGGCAGTTGTACGGGCAGCCCTTGTTGCCGTACGCGTTCGGGTTGCGGAAGAAGTCGTACATGTACGCGGGCCGCTGAGTGAAGCCCCAGCCGAATCCGCCGCCCGCCTCTCTCAGCGCCGACTTGAACACGCCGTAGTCGATCTTCTTCCGCTCGCCGCGGAATATGCACGACCACGCGTAGGGAGACACCACGCTTCCCGCCGGGGCCTTGCGCTCGTCGAGCCACGCGCACTTCTTCACCACCGCGTCGATGATCTTCTTGCCCGCGCGGTACGCCTTGAGATAGCCGGGGACCTTCTTCAATTGTTCCACGCCGACCGCCGCCTGGAACTCGGTCATCCGATAGTTAGAGGAGAGAACCTCAGGGCTCTCCCCGAAGATGATTCGCTTGCCCAGCCGGGCTGCGAGTCCGTCGTCGTTCGTGATCGCCATACCGCCCTCGCCGGTGGGGAGCTGCTTGCCCATGTTGAACGAATACGTGCCGATGTGGCCCCAGTTGCCGACGTACTTGCCCTTGTACTTCGCGAACATCGCGTGTGCGCAGTCCTCCAATAGATAGATACCGTGCCTGTCCGCGATCTTACGGAGCGTGTCCACCTCGGCCGGGAAGCCCCAGAGGTGGGTGACCCAGATGGCCTTGGTGCGCTTCGTAATCTTCTTCTCCACCGACTTCGGGTCCATCAGGAAGTTGTCCTTCCTCACGTCCGCCCACACCGGGATCACGTTGTTGTGAAGGCACGCGATCCCGTGGAACTGCACCACCGGGTCGCAGATGATCTCGTCGCCGGCGCCCGCACCTATCGCGCCGGGGATGGCGTGCATGAGAAGCATCGCCGCGCCTCCGCTCAGCGCGTGCTTCACGCCGTACGCCTTCGCGAAGTCCTCACGGAACTTGTCCATGAAGCCGCCGCGGTAGTCGCAGAACCGGCCGCTCCTGATTACCTTCTCCAGATTCCTTATCTCCGCCCGTCCGTACGTAGGCATATCCGCCTCCTTTCCCAGCATGACTTTTTATTTGACTTGCTCTGTTCCGTGCCTTAGGCTGTCATGCGTCCTAACCCACTATAAAATAAGGATAATATCGGGAAGGTCAAGACTGAATAAATCGAGATAACATGGAGGTTTCTTAGATGGACGAGAAGAGGCGCCAGGCGGCGTACGTGCCGGAGATTCTGGCGGTGCGGCAGGACGAGGCCGATGAGGCGAAAAGAGGAGGGAAGGGGACCCGGCTTCCGAGCGATGTTCTTTCCGTATATCTGGAGGGAGGGCCCCGGTATCATCTGGGGGACCGTATCCATCGGTTCGAGCCCCCGGCGGCGATCCTGGCCCCCAGGGGCACGTTCGACAGGGACCTGCAGGAGGGAACGATCCGCGGCATCTTCGTCCTGTTCGGCGGCAACGGCATCGTCCGGTGGAAGAAGAAGGCGAAGGGCCAGGTGGTGGTCACGGTGGGGCCGCGATCCCTGGTGGTGCCGGCCTTCAAGCGTCTCACCCCGTCCGACGGGGAGCGGCTGGCCGCGGTCGTGAAGGAGATCGGCGCGGTGGTGGGGGCGGGCCTGGCGGGCAACATGAGGCGGGTGGCGCTTCTCTACCAGGCGCTGGCCGATTACTGCGAGGCGGGGCAGGAGACGGGGCGGAAGACCCAGCACCGGGAGGCGATTCGCCTGAGGGAGCTGGTGGAGAACTGGGCGTTCGAGCAGGTGCCGATGTCGCGTATCTACCGGGAGCTGGACCTGTCCGGGGCGCACGCGGAAACGCTCTTCAAGAAGGCGTTCGGCGTCACCCCGGTTGCGTACCGGAACAAGCTGCGGCTTCGCCGAGCCCGGGAGATACTGGTGTCCTCGAAAATGAACGTCAGCGAGACCGCCTTCGCGGTCGGGTTCAAGGACCCGCTCTACTTTTCCCGAGTCTTCTACCGGGCGTTCGGGGTGAGACCGTCGAACATGATACGGGACTTCAGCGGAAAGAGGATATAGAAGATATGTGTTTGGCTGGATGTCTCGTTACGTCCCGCCTGTTTACGGAAACTAAGCGGAGCTGTTCCTTGTCGAGTTCGGAGGAAAGAATCATGGGGAAAAGCTTTTCTCTACGGGGGTCCGTTTTTGCTTGCGTTCACGGGCTTAATGGGTGTTATGTCCGTTTATCCTTTAGAAAACAATGCGTTAAGAATCATGAATAAAGCCGCCGCTAACGTTGTATATGCGAATAGCTTCTTTAATTTATCCGGCTTGGTTCTCAGCGCAAATTTACCGCCTATGAGTCCACCAAGAACAGCGACCAACGCAAATGGAATCGCCCCTTTGGGGTCAAAATGCCCTTGAGTAGTATGGCCAATAAAACCCATAACAGCCGTTGCGGCAACCATCGCAGAAGATGTACCCACGGCAATCCGCATTGGAACCCCGCAGAGTAAAACCATTAACGGAACCTTAAATGAGCCGCCGGATATTCCTACCGCACCGGCGGCTAAACCGGCAAGTGCAGTAATGGGAATCGTGTACCAAAGATTTACGACATAGCTTTGTCCTTGAAAATTTCGATGCCAGTAACCGAATTTCCTTGCAGTATGAATAGGTCGTTCTTTTATTTTTACGAGCATCAAAAACCCGGCTATGACAAGAAGCCCCGCCAATATCAATTTCAAAGAAACATTGCTGGCGCAGCTGGAAAAATATCCTCCAACGAACGCCATAATATCCGTCGGCGGATCGATAACAAGCGCAAGCTTCCAATCAACAGTCTTATTTTTCTGAAAAATCAACATCCCGGCGAAAGCGGTTAACATCAGAATAAACTGTGCCGAAGTCGCCGCTTGATGCATAAATTGACCGGCCGCAACCAGCACCAGGACATAAAAATTTCCTCCGCCCCGGCCTGTCATCGTCATTATGACAGCAATCGCAAATATTATTATACTGACTACCACCAGATTCATTTATCGCCCTCTTTTTGGAAAAGATGTTTCAATAATTTCTCGGGTTTAAGTTCTTCAACAAGTTCAGCACACACGTTTGCGGATCAGGCGCGGCTATTTGCCGTCGCCTGCATCCGGCTTGTTGGACGGCTCTTCGTCAATGAACAGATTGTTCGTCCAGGCTCGGCGCCCAGCGTTGTCTTCGATTTCCACGTAAACATATTCCCAGTCATTAGGGACCCGCATACTCACATCGGTCAATAGTGTCCCGTCAAAAGTGCCGATTCTCTTCCCGTTCGAACCTGGGCCGACGAGCCGCGCGAAGCGGATTGACGATGTTGTCATGGATAGTTCGGCACCATCGAACGTAAGTGATTGAATCTCCGGGCCGCAGCTTGAGTAGAAGTTTCCTCGTTGGATGGCAGAGAGAATCTTCTGGGGTGCGCATGTCTCGGCATTTACCATAATCCACCCCCCGTTCCAGCCCGGGTGCTCGGGCTTCAGATGCGCGTCGTCCACCGCGAAGGCCAGCGCGTTGGGGTTCTCGCACAAGATGGCATCCCAGTGGACCAAGCCGTTGCTTTTGCCGTTGAGCCAGTGGCATACATGGTTGTAAATCTCGATACCATCAAACCGCCAGCGCAGACAGTCGTCCAGGGAGTTGCCGCACCAGTGCGGATGTGCGGCAATGATTATGGCGCCCTGCGCCCGGGCGGCCTCCATTCCAGCCACCAGACCGTCCTCACGGACGATGCCCTTCACGGGGCCAAGGCAGACGACATGGAACAATGAGCCCGTTGTGTCTCGACCATCAAGTTCCACGCCGTCTAGCCACAGCAGGGGATAGGACTCTTCATCCGCTGAGGCATTTGAAGCGACCCAATGGTCTGTGCGAAACAGAAAATGATATCCGCCAGCTGCGTACAGTTCAGCCAGTTCCCCAAATGTCTTGCCCCCGTCAGAAGCAATGCTGTGGATGTGGGTATTGCCTTTGAACCAGTGCGGTGCTGTGTCGTAGCGAAATGTCTTCATTGGCTCTCTTCTTTCGTCCAACGAGGCTGTAGAAAAAGCCTGAATCTAAGCCTGGTTTCCTTCCCAAGAATTGTTTTCTAGAACTTCTCGATGCATCTAATGATACTTCATTCTTATCCTGATGTCATATTGGGATCGGACCGTATCGGCACGCCTTCCAAATATTGTGTATCATCGTAAACAACTTCCATTGGATATCTACTTTTTCCTTCCCTCTGAGAGTGAACTTTCTTAATCCGATATTAGCTGTTATGTTGCCGAATACCGGTTCCACTATCTCCATCCTCTTGCTGTAGATCTTTCTCCCCTCCGGGTCGTCGATCTCTTCTTCTTCATCTTTTCTATCAGGGGATCCGTCCGAAGCTTGAAGAACTTGTATACCTGCCTGTGTTCGTTGTACTCCGCGCTCCTGGCCGGCGGCAACTTCCCCCTCGCCTACACCTATCCTCGAGGAATGCGCTCAACCAGGGATCTCCTTCGGCGCCGCAACTACCTCGTGCGCCACAGGGCCGAACTCATTACCCGCGCCCAGAATACCAACAGCCAGTACAACCTGCCCGCGTTCGGCAAGAGAATCGATCGCAAGTCTACCCGGGACGGCTTCGTCGAACGGTTCCCCGATCATGCCGCCCGGAAGAACGTCGAGCTCGACACCATTCTTATGGACCATTTCGAACAGGTCATCAACTCCATCGAAAACGAGATCCTCAGGGCCGTCCGGCGCCAACATCAGCACACCGTTTCCATTCTCAAAAGCGTACCCGGTGTCGGGAAGATCCTGTCTCTTGTCATTCTCTTCGAAATCCATGACATCAGCCGTTTCCCCACCGTCCAGCAATTCGCCTCCTACGCCCGGCTCGTCAAATGCCAGCACTCATCCGCCGGCAAGGTCCGCGGCACCGGAGGTGCCAAGATCGGCAACGCCCATCTCAAGTGGGCGCTGTCTGAAGCAACCGCGCTGTTTCTCAGGGGAAACCCGAGGGCACAGAGCCATCCGTTCAGGTGGCGTGTGTACTGTGCCCCTCCCCCGAGCCTGGGACTAACTGGCGGGGACCGAAACGTCCCCAGCCCTACCGCTTGAGTAGGCCGGCACGAGGGTACCGACATGTTTCTAGGCCG